>NZ_JBFRXP010000026.1:0-25520 GCF_041146875.1 Acidithiobacillus sp. IBUN Pt1247-S3
CACCACAGACGTTTTCGAAAATAGGCGCTGAAACCCCTATGAATGCTGGGGTGGCATTACGAATTTGACGATTTTTGCCGTTGAACTGTCGAACTCGGGTGTGCCGTGCAAGCCCGCTTGTTCGGTACTTTGCAAAGTGCTTTAATCGGTACATGAACCCGTATGAGAGACCGACATGAACCTCGTCCCCGCCCAGGAAATCAAGCGCCGTGGCATGGCCGCCGTGGATGAAGCCCTGACCCAAGGCCCCGTGCACATCATCAAGAACAACCGCCCGCAGTATGTGGTGCTGACCGAAGAAAGCTACCGCGAACTCGTCGAGGCGCAGGCGGAAGCCGCTCTTGCACGCATCAAGGTCTCGCTGGAGGATGCCAAGGCCGGCCGCGTCACCCGCCACGCTAGCGTCGAAGCCCTGTTGCAGCACCTGGACCGTGAACCAGCGGCATGAACTGGACCCTGTCCACGACCGGCTTTTTCGACCGCAGTGCCCGCAAGTTCCTGTCCCGGCACCCCGACCTGCGCCTTCGTTTTGCCGAAACCCTGGCTCAGCTCGCTGCCGACCCCTTCCAACCCGGCCTGCGTCTGCACCCCCTTGGCGGAAAGCTCCAGGGCTTGCAGGCGGTGCGCCTGACCCACAGCTATCGCATCATCCTCACCCTGCAGATCACCGAGCACGAAATCCTGCTGGTGGATATCGGCAGCCATGACGAGGTGTATGGGTGAGTAAGGCGAAACCAACTGCGAGTGCCGACGAGGCCGAGTTGGAACGGCTCGACGACCAGGAACTGGCCAGGCTGGTCAGAGAGCGGGCGGACGAGCCGACGATTCCGGTCAGCGTGGAAGATCTGTCGGGACCGGCGGCCATAACTCGCCAACAGGAAATGGTGGGTTGCGCTGCGCTACCCCACCCTATAGGTTGGACAGAAATAACTATCGAGGAAATCGCCGACGTGAATCCTCGCATCGACAAAGCCTCAATTCCTGATGACCTGCCAGTCTCTTTCGTTCCGATGCCCGCTGTTGGCGCAGCCGACGGATCAATTCATGTCGAAGAAACTCGACCTGCTGGTGAAGTGAAGAAAGGATTTACCGCTTTCCTGGAAGGTGACGTGCTTTTTGCCAAGATCACCCCTTGTATGGAAAACGGCAAGATGGCCGTTGTGCCCAAGCTGGTGAATGGCTTCGGGTTCGGCTCCACTGAGTTTCATGTGCTCCGCCCCAAGTCGGGCATGGATGCCAAGTACCTCTACTACTACGTTTCGAGCCAGACATTTCGCGGTGAGGCCGAGCGGAACATGACGGGTGCGGTCGGTCAGCGGCGCGTGCCTACGGGCTACCTCAAGGAGTGCAAGATTCCAGTTGCGCCCCTCGACCAACAAAAACGCATCGTCGCGGAAATCGAAAAACAATTCTCCCGTCTCGACCAAGCCGTTGCCAGCCTGCAGCGCGTCAAGGCCAACCTCAAACGCTACAAAGCCGCCGTCCTCAAAGCCGCCGTCGAAGGCCGCTTAGTCGAAACTGAAGCCACCCGCGCCCGCCGCGAGGGCCGCAGCTACGAAACCGGCGCCCAACTCCTCGACCGGATCCTCCAAACCCGCCGCACCCAGTGGAACGGCCGTGGCAAATACAAAGAACCCGCCGCCCCTGACACTACCAGTCTGCCTGAGTTGCCGGAGGGGTGGGTGTGGGCGAATGTGGATCAGACTGCTCTGGTTATCAGCGGCCTGACCAAGAACCCGAAACGTGAAACGCTTCCAAACAAACTTCCATATCTGCGCGTTGCCAATGTGTATGCCAATGAACTTCGGCTGGATGATATTGAGAGCATCGGCGTAGCAGAAAGCGAGTTAGAAAAGCTACTGCTGCAACATAACGATCTGCTTGTCGTCGAAGGGAATGGCAGTCCAGATCAGATCGGAAGGGTCGCGCTGTGGGATGGCTCGATTCCAAACTGCGTTCACCAGAACCACATCATAAAAGTTCGTTTCGGCGATTCGTTTCTGCCGAGTTTTGCTATGAATTGGCTGCTGTCGCCGAGTGGGCGCAATCATATTGAGCAGGTGTCGAGTTCAACATCGGGGCTGCACACATTGAGCACAGGTAAAGTTTCTCGCTTGCCCGTTCCAATTCCTCCGGTGGCCGAGCAACACCGTATCGCCGCCGAAACCGACCGCCGCCTCTCGCTGCTGAACGATACCGAGGCCCAGGTGGATACAAACCTCCAACGCGCCGAGCGCCTGCGGCAGTCTGTTCTATCCGCTGCTTTTTCCGGCATGCTGCTTGTTCCCCATACCTTGTCCGAAGTCGCTCTATGACCCCCGAACTCGTTGAGGTCAGCCCAGACCTCTAGCGTCGGCACCGCTATTTGCTAGGTGGCCTTTACCGGGATAAGCCACCCTTCGAAGGATCTGCTCCGCAGGGGGCTTCACAGCGAGAACAGTAGACAAAAATTAATTATCGGCAAGATCTGCGCTTTCGTGAGAATTATTTTAGTTGGAAATATAGCCGGATAAGAAGTCTATTAGCATGGTAAAAGATTGAAGGTAAGTGTGTATATATAAAGTAGACGTGATTTTTAGAGGGGATATTCTAACAGAATATATGTGCGTTAATCTGTCCTGACAGAATTTTCTGGCCTATTTTTTTGGCTGCGTGTTGTCTGATATTTTCTTGAGAATGAAATGCCAAATAGAAATAAATGAAGGTGAAATAATAAGAAAGACAAAGGAAACAATTGAGAGGTAGCCAATTGTAGCTTCATTCGGCATGTCAAACAATGAAACAATTGATTCTGATGCGGCCCATGATGATGCCACCCTGAGCGTTAATTCGAGTGATGAAAAAATGAACTTTTTATAAACATATTTAGAAATGAAAAATCTAAAAATCTGTGCAAAAGATAGTAGTGAACCTAGCAAAAAAAGCGCTATAACTGCATATCCAGAGTGATAAATATAAACTGAGAGGTCAAGTTTCTCTAGGGTTTTGCTTGGGCCTTTTGGGCGGTAAAGTACTAGGTTTTCTCCTTTGATTGCGGCTGTCCACCGCAGGCTGGATTCGTTATTAGAATAAGGGTCGCTTATAATTGGGACTTTGTGTTTGCTAATCATGACGATGGTAACAGAGATGCTGTCCCTAGGGTTAAGAAGGGTCGGCGGTATTACCACTTCAGATTCGTTTACTACGTTTGGTATAATTTGCGGCCTATTACTCTCTGGATTGATGGTTGCGTTTATTATTTTTCTGCCACCAAGAGCGACAATTTTTATTGGATTGTAAAAATCATTTGGAGTTATTATCCTGTGTGATTCGTTTTCAATGTTGTATACTAAAATCTGTAAGTGCGATGGGTTTACTTTATTGTTCATGTATTTAAGATTTATGTGCCTGCTTAATTCTGGATTTAGTTTTGCAGAAGGAATAAGAGGGGTGGCCAGCACGGGTTGCACCACCAATTCTCCTGAAACCTCTGTTTCATTTGATTTGTATAAAGGGTAGATGGTGCAACCTGCTGTTATTATTACTCCAATAAAAGTCCAAAATCCCTGGCTTAAAAAAATACCATATAGTGTTTTTTTGTTCATTTATCTCTCGGTTAATTCAGGGTTTAGATGAAGAAGGCGAGTCGGCCTACTATGCGCTCACGTCTCCGTGCCAAAAACCTATCTAATGACATCTTTTGACCGACTCCTGACCATTACTATGTCTAATATGGCCCAAGCCTCATACTAGTGCAAGATGATGCTCATGCTCATGCTCATGCTCATGCTCATGCTCATGCTAAGGCTTGAGCAATCCTCTCTATCATGGGCGTTCCATCGGGGCTTGGCATTGTGCACTGGGGGTACAATCAAGCAAACTGCAGTTTCTTTTATTTTATCATTTAAGCAAAACTTGGTTTGCTTGATCTGATATAATGACTCAGGTGTCTGAATGGAAAGTAGAAAGTCGTCTGCTGGAGGATGACTTTCTCGACCGCGACGCGCTCTTCGATCACTACCGCCACACCCTGACCATGCTGGGCTACTAGCGCGGCCATCTGTTCACCCTGGACCGGCGACGGCGCGTGATGTTCTGCCACGACGCGATGCGATGCGCTTCGTACAGTTGCTGCCCGGTGCGCGGCAAGTGGATATGGCCGGAAAATGCGATGCTGGAGGCCGTTGCGCAACTTTAGCAGGTATAAACGTTTCAATCGGACGGATATAAATGTTTCAATTGGACGGGCATTGTGGCAGACCTTCCTGCCAGGGTGGTTCTGGATGAGGTTCAGCAAGTGCCGGAGTTGTTCGCTTCGTTGAAGGCGGCGGCGACGGTCACCGAGTCGGATTTTAGAGGCTTGCGCAAACTCAGGGACGCGAGTGGCTCGCGCTTCGTGGGCGGTGTGGTGCTATACGACGGCGAGAGCATGGCGCGGTTTGGAGAAAATTTATTTGCGGTGCCGATCAAGGCCCTTTGGAGTATGAAATGAACACCGCCACCATCGTCCAAAAGCTCTGGAACTACTGCAACGTGCTGCGCGACGACGGCATGTCCTATGGCGACTATGTCGAGCAGCTCACCTACTTGCTGTTCCTGAAAATGGCCGATGAGCGCACGCGCGCGCCGTACAACCAGCCCAGCCCGGTGCCCGCGGAATACGGCTGGGCGGTGCTGCTGCGCAAGGATGGCGACGCGCTCTTCGATCACTACCGCCACACCCTGACCATGCTGGGCTACGAGCGCGGCCTGTTGGGGCTGATCTTCGCCAAGTCGCAGAACAAGTTTCAGGACCCGGCCAAGCTGCGGCGGCTGGTGGTGGACCTGATCGACAAGGAACAGTGGGTGTCCATGAGCGCCGATGTGAAGGGCGACGCCTACGAGGGTCTGCTGGAGAAGAACGCGCAGGACACCAAGAGCGGCGCCGGGCAGTACTTCACGCCGCGCGCGCTGATCGCGGCCATCGTCGAGGTGATGGCGCCGCAGCCCGGCGAGACGGTGAGCGACCCGGCCTGCGGCACCGGCGGCTTTCTGCTCGCCGCCCACGACCAGGTGGTGCAGCAGCACCCGCACCTCACCAAAGAGCAGCGCCGCCAGCTCAAGGAAGAAACCTTCAAGGGCTGGGAGCTGGTGCAGGCCACGGCGCGACTCTGCGCCATGAACCTGCTGCTGCACGGCATCGGCAGCCAGGACTTTGAGCCCATTGTGGTGGGTGACGCGCTGGCCGCTGACCCCGGCGAGCGCTTCGACCTCATCCTCACCAATCCGCCCTTCGGCAAGAAGAGCAGTACCACCATCGTCGGCGAAGAAGGCCGCGCCAGCCGCGAGCGCGACAGCGTGGAGCGCAACGATTTCTGGACCACCACCTCCAACAAGCAGCTCAACTTCGTGCAGCACGTCAAAACCCTGCTCAAGCAGCAGGGCCGCGCCGCCGTGGTGGTGCCCGACAACGTGCTGTTTGAAGGCGGCGCCGGCGAGACCATCCGCCGCAAACTGCTCGCCGAGTGCGACGTGCACACCCTGCTGCGCCTGCCCACCGGCCTGTTCTACGCCCAAGGTGTGAAGGCCAACGTGCTGTTCTTCGACAAGAAGCCCGCCAGCGAAACGCCGTGGACCAAGCAGCTCTGGATCTACGACCTGCGCACCAACCAGCACTTCACCCTCAAGACCGCCCCGCTGCAGCGCGCCGATCTGGATGAATTTGTGGCCTGCTACCACCCCGCCAACCGTCACGAGCGCCGCCCCACCTGGTCGCCAGAAATCCCCACCGGCCGCTGGCGCGCCTATGACTACGCCGAGCTGATCGCCCGCGACAAGGCCAGCCTGGATCTGTTCTGGCTCAAAGACGACTCGTTCTCCGACGCCGACAAACTGCCCGCGCCGGAGTTGATTGCGGCGGAGATCGTGGACGACCTGGAGGCGGCGTTGGAGCAGTTCCGCTTGATTGCCGCCGGTGTGGATGACGACACTCTACTGAGTTGACAACAGCAATCATTATCATTACCGTTACGCTCAAGGCGATGGAGGAGTATCCCATGTACGTTTGTGTGTGTGCGGCGGTGTCAGAATCAGAACTGCGGCAGGCGGTGCGCGAGGGCGCCCATACCCTGCGCGCGCTGCGGGAGGGCTTGGGGGTTGGGGCACAGTGTGGTCGTTGTGCCCGTTGCGCCCGCGACATTTTGCACGATGAACTCGCCCACGCGCACCGACCATCGGGCAAGGTGCTACCCTTACATAAAGTGGCGTAGTGCGCCATCGCATCCACCCAGAAGGAAAAAGGAGAAGGTCATGAAAGGGGATAAAAAAGTCATTCAGTTACTCAACAAGGCCTTGGCTATTGAGCTGACCGCCATCAATCAGTATTTTTTGCACGCGCGCATGTACAAGAATTGGGGCTTTTACGCCCTGGGCAAGCATGAATATGCCGAGTCCATCGAAGAGATGCACCATGCCGACAAACTCATTGAGCGCATTTTGTTCTTGGAGGGGCTGCCCAACCTGCAGGATCTGAACAAGCTCCTGATTGGCGAGGATGCTGCAGAGTGTCTGCGCTGTGATCTCAGCTTGGAGCAGACCGGCCACGCCCATTATGTGGAGGCCATTCACTACTGCGAGTCGGTCAAGGATTATGTTTCGCGGGAGGTGCTGGTGGGTATCCAGGAGCAGACGGAAGAACACATCGACTGGCTGGAAACCCAGATAGCCCTCATCGACAAGGTGGGCTTACTCAACTTCCTGCAGACCGCTGCTGGCCCTCTGCCCAGCGGCGATTGAAACGGTTTGGCGCGTCGGGCACCTAGCGCCCCAGCGCCCGTTCGATTTTTTGATCCTTCTTGTACTGGCTCAGGGCATATACCGCGGCAATATGGCTTCGTGACCATTACTGGCGGGCTGGCTACGGCTGTGCTGAGGGCTCTTGAGCCGGCGGGAGGCGCGCCTGCACTTCGGTGGCGGATAGCCCATCTACCCGGAAGGTCTTTTGTCGGCTTTTTTCGCCCCGCAACAGGTGCAAACTGGATTTGGCTACCCCGAGTTGTTCGGCGAGAAACACTATGGTGGCGGCATTGGCGGCGCCTTCCCGAGGCGGGGCGTGGATGCGCAAGTGGAAGATTGCGTCTTTCCAGCCGACCCAGCCACTGCTGCGCGCCCCTGGCTGCACATGCACGGTGAAGGTGTGGGATGCTGTCTCCCTCGTTGCGGGGCGTGAAGAGGGGGAGCTGCTAGGGTGTGGGTTCATAGGTGCCGCATGGCTGGCTCAAGCGGGCCTTCAGTGTAAGGGTTCTCCCTGGTCTGGGCCATGCAGTGCTGCCCGGTGCTACAATCCGCCCGGAGTATCCCTGCGGAGTGTGCTGACGTGACTGACCCCCTGATCCTAGACCCCAATATCAGCCCCTACAGCCTTTTGGGTGGCGAGGAGGGCGTGCGGCGCCTGGTCAATCGCTTCTATGACCTCATGGACAGCGAGGCCGATTGGCAGGAGCCGCTGCGCGCCCTACATCCTGCTGACCTGAGTGGTTCCAAGGAAAAACTCTTCCTGTTTTTGTCGGGTTGGCTGGGGGGCCCGGACCTCTATGTGCAAAAGTTTGGTCACCCCCGTCTACGGGCGCGGCACGCCTCATTCCCCGTAGACGATACGGCCCGCGATCAGTGGATGGCCTGCATGCTGCGGTCCATGGACGAGCAGGAGATGAGCCCCGAGCTCTACGCCCATCTTCAGGGCGCCTTGCAGCGCACCGCCGATTTCATGCGCAACCGCTGACGGGGTTGATCAGGCTGCCGATCCCGTTACTGCTGACCTGGCAGCTTTCCCCCGTCCACAAAAAACGCGGCGGTGTGCGCGGTGGGTGATGCTCTCGACAAGCTTAATTCTACCAAAAACCCTGGCTGATTGGGGGCAACCTGCCTATCCCCTCAGGCCAATCGCGGGATTCGGGAAAAATCACCCTTACTCGTCGTTCTGCTTTTCTTTGCGGCTGATTTCCGCCAACAGCTTTTCCTGTTCGGCAAAAGACATGCGTCGGCTACCCGCAGTAAAGCCCTTTTTCGCCGCGCCTTGTTCTGCCGGATGACCAGCGCGCTCGCTTTCCTTGATGTTTTTATATTCGTGCAGCTCTTTTTCCCATTGCTGGCCTTGGTCTAGATTTTCCGGACGTCCCGCGAAGCCCTTGGGCGCGGCCGGGGTCTGCTGTGCAAACCAAGCAGCTTTGCGTTGCTCGCGGTTGAACGAGCTCACCCAGCCCCCAAGATGGCGCAGGTCCAGTAAGGCGAAAAGCAGCATCAAGATTCCAAATCCCAAGGGAAAGGGCCAGGGCAGGGTCAGGGCAAGGATGGCGACGATCAGGCTGGCCATGGGATAGGCCCAAGCCAGTGGGCGTTGCAGATAGAAGCGATGTAGACCGAGGCAGAAACCCAACCAGCTCAAGTAAGCGGTAGAAGTCTTTTTCTGTAGTTGTTGCAGGCGGATTTGCACGCTTTGTAGCCCTTCGCCTTTGAGGTCGAGCTTCTCCCAGGCTTTCGGCACGGGCTATCTCCAAGCAAATATGTTGAACCGCTCTAATATTACCCCTAAACTCTGGCAAAGTCGCGAGCGACGGGAAAACTATGGCAGATAGAAGATTGCAGGTCTTTCACACGGTGGCGCGTTTGTTAAGCTTCACCAAGGCGGCAGACACCTTGCACATGACGCAACCGGCGGTGACCTTCCAGGTCAAGCAACTGGAAGAGCAGTTCAACACGCGCCTTTTCGATCGTACCCATAACCGCATCAGCCTTACGGAAGCGGGCATGGTGGTGTACGAATATTCAGAACGGATTCTATCGCTATATTCGGAAATGTCCAACCGGGTTGGCGAGATGACTGGTGATCTGCGTGGTCACTTGCTCATTGGCGCCAGTACCACCATCGCAGAATATATGCTGCCTCGGGTCTTGGGGGATTTCAAAATGAAATACCCCGACGTGCAAGTGCGCTTGCATGTTGGCAATACCGATAAGATCGTGCACATGATTGAAGACAACAGTATTGATCTCGGCCTGGTCGAGGGGGTGGTCACCAACAAGAGCTTGGCTACCTTGAAATGCTGTATGGACAATATGATTGTTATTGCTCCCGCCGATCACGTGCTGGGCGAACACCCGGCGGTCCTACCGCGGGAGTTGCTCGACTATCCCTTTGTGTCGCGGGAAGAGGGGTCCGGTACCCGCGAGGTAACGGTGGAATATCTGAGTCAGGAGGGTGTCGATCCCCAAGATCTCCACGTCACTATGGAACTGGGCAGCCCGGAGGCCGTCAAAGGCGCGGTGGAGGGCGGTCTTGGCATTGCCGTGGTCTCCGAGGCAACGGTACTCAAAGAGCTGGCGCTAGGTTCGATCGTTGCCCGCCCCCTCAATCCGCCGCTGGCTAGGCCGTACTTTTTCGTCTATCAAAAACAGAAATTCCGCAGTCTGGTGATGGATGAATTTCTGGAATTTTCCAAAGAGCGTTGTGCCAGGGATTTTCTTACCTTGCCAAAGCAACGCGGGGTAGTCCGTTCATGAAGCATTTTGCCGTTGTACAACACAGTTATTCCGAGTTTTTAGGCATCATTGAAAGTCAGCTGGAAAAGCGCGATATCGGATTTAGTTATTTTCGCGTTTTTCTCAGTCAGGAATTGCCCAGTAGTGCCCTGACTTTCGATGCCCTCTTCCTGCTGGGTGGTCCGATGTCACCGCTGGAGACGGAAAAATACCCTTGGCTGGAGCAGGAATTGCAGACGATCTCTGCATTTCGTAAGGCAAATCGACCGGTAATCGGGCTAGGCTTGGGGGCATTGTTGTTGGCGCAATACGAGGGCGCCGAGCTCTCGCTCGAGCCTTTTCACAATGTTTACTTTACCACTGCCCATGCGACGGAAGCGGGGCGCGATGATCCCTTGGCGCAGGCGGTGGACGGTCGGCAGGTCATCGTCTGGTCTACCGGCAGCGCCAAATTGCCCGCGCATATTCAACCGTTGGTGGTGGATGATGACGGGCGCTGGATTGCCTTTCGTTCGGAAGATGGGGGTGCGATGGCCTTGCTCTTCCGCCCCGAGATGAAGCCTGGGCTGATCGAGGACATCCTCATGGAAGAGGATCGGGAAACGCCAGACAATATTGGTGAACTACTCACCCAAGCGCGAGAGCTTTGGCCCGAGATGCAGAAAACCACGGATCAGGTCCTGGTAGCGCTGGTACGTGAGTTATCGTTGATGTCCGAGCGGCGCAAGCCGCGGGTCTTTGCCCTGAATGTCGCGCCGGCAGACAAATCATGAATGCCTATGAGCGCCGTCTGTTGCGGGCAAGTCGCAAACTGGATGATACCCAGCGCGATCAACTGCTTACCTTCTCCGAATTTCTTCTCAGTCGCAAGAAAGAAGCTGCTGCTGGTGCCAGTGCGCCGCTGCTGGAGCCGTTGCAGATCCCGGCGCGAGAAGAGGAGACCGTGGTCGGAGCGATCAAGCGTTTACGTGAGTCGTATCACATGCTTGATGCCAAAATTATGCTCAATGACACGGCCTCGGTGATGTCCAAACATGCCGTGGGGGGGCTGCCCGTAGACGCGGCGATTGTCGAATTGGAGAGCCTTTTTCTGCGCCATTACGAGCGCTATCGCGACGATTCCTGATGTTGCATCTGTTGCAGGTGCTCCTGCACTTCGATCAATGGCTGGCTCTATTTCTGCAAGAATATGGAGCCTGGGTGTATTTGGGGCTCTTCCTCATTCTATTTGCCGAGACTGGGCTGGTGGTGATGCCGATATTGCCTGGCGACTCTATGCTGTTTGTTTGTGGAACGCTCGCGGGCGCTGGGCATATGTCGCTGGTGATTTTGGTTCCGTCTTTGGTGCTTGCCGCGGTGCTGGGGGATGCGCTGAATTATGTCATCGGTCGGCGCTTTGGCCCGGGTCTATTCTCAGGCCGGTGGCGTCTGCAGCCCGCGCATTTGGCCATGACGGAGGCGTTTTACCGCAAGCATGGCGGTAAGGCCATCATCATTGGCCGCTTCCTGCCCATCATTCGCACCTTCGTGCCCTTTGTCGCCGGTATCGCACGCATGTCCTGGGCACGTTTTACTGCTTTTAACGTTGTCGGCGCCTTTCTCTGGGTTGGTGGCCTGCTCTTCGCTGGCTACTTCCTCGGCCGTCTGCCTTGGGTAAAGGCGTATCTCACGCCGTTCCTGCTTTTGATCATCTTCCTCTCGCTATTGCCAGCGCTCTTTGCCTGGTTGCAGAACCGACGTCGCGTCCTAAATTAGCTAGTACGCCAGGCTGTCGTGATAGGGGCCGTACTTTGCGCCGCCCGTCTTGGCGGGGAAGATGTAGATGATCGTTAACGCGATGGCGCCGATATAAGGGATGAGATTTAACAGGAGAAGCCAAGCGGAAAGATCGACATCATGCAAGCGTCTCGCTTGTGCCCCTAAACTGGGTAATAAGATCGCTAACATATACAGAGCGTAGATCAGGATGACGAAGCTGCTGAATAACGAGTGCTCCCCTGCGGCAAATGCACCAAAAATACCTGCCAAAATGACAAAAGCAAAAATGATGAGGAAATTGCAAAGTGTGAACCACCAGAACTCGGCGCGCGCCATGCGCCCGTCGAAACGAAAGTAGTTGTTGAATATGGTATTGGTATAGGCGTTGATCATGCGCATGTTTTCTCTCCTATGTAAGGAAATCAGAGCTTATTGGTTTGCTTGTCCATCAAAACTGCAAATAGGGCCGTAGAGGTCGGGGCGTCGGTCGCGGAAGAGACCCCAGTCGATACGCTGGCGCGCGATGGCATCCAGGTCCAGATCCGCGGAAACAAATCCCTCTTCCAGATCGGCTTGAGCAAGGAGTTCACCCGTGCCATCGGTGATAAAAGATCCACCATAGAAGGTGATGCTCGCGCTCTCACCATCCTCTTTGCCAATCCGGTTGGCAGCAATCACCGGCAGGACGTTGGCCGCAGCGTGGCCTTGCATGGTACGGGTCCAGTGGCCGCGACTGTTGATCTCGGGTGCCAGCGGTTCCGAGCCAATGGCGGTTGGGTAGAGCAAGATCTCCGCGCCCTGCAACGCAAGCACGCGCGCGGTCTCCGGGAACCACTGATCCCAGCAGATGGCGACGCCGAGTCGGCCATATCGAGTGGGGAATACACGAAAGCCGGTATCACCAGGGCTAAAGTAGAATTTTTCTTGATAGCCTGGACCATCGGGGATATGCGCCTTGCGATAAAGCCCTAAGTCCTTGCCATCGGCGTCAAAGGTGACAAGGCTATTGAAGTGAGCATTGCCGGCGCGCTCAAAGAAACTTACCGGGAGCACCACGCCAAGCTCTGCCGCCAGCTCTTGCATGCGCAAGAGGGCTGGGTCTTCTTCGCGGGTGCGGGCAAGAGCGAAGAAATCGACGTTTTGGTCTTTGCAAAAATACGGGGTGCTGAATAGCTCCTGCAAGAGGATGACTTGGGCCCCCGCCGCCGCCGCTTGGCGGACCCAGTGCTCAGCCTTGGCGATGTTCTCATCGCGTCCCTCCGCTATCGCCATTTGGATGGCGGCTACCCGTACCCGCATGATTCCCCCGCAAATTCCCTTTCGCGGAGAATACGTTGGCGCTATTTTCCTGGCAAGGCTTTCGGGTGCAGAGGGATTTCCTTGAGGGCGTCGCGCAGGTTGCTACTATTAAGCGCCCCCTGAACGATTTGGAGTGAGCCGTCCTCCTCGCGATAAATCATGGTGGGTACCAACTGCTTCCCTGCCTTGTTCAATAAAGCGAGGTTCCCTTCCAGAATCTTATCGGTTTTTTCATCACCCAGTGTCTCCGGCACACCACCAAAGTGCGCCATGTTGAATTTTTTTTCATTCTCCAGAATGGCCGCGAGTGGATCTTTCGCCTGTAGAATGTAGGCGGCCTTGCCGCTGCTGCTTGGGGCGAGAAAGCCCACGAGAATATAGCGCACCTGCAAGTGCAAGGGTTGAATCTGGCTTTGCAGTTCGTCGATGAGCACGTGACAGTAGGGGCAATTAGGGTCGAAGATCACATAAAGTATGCGCGTGCCGCTGCCTTGCGCGATCCAATGGCTGTGTCCCAACTTCGACCACAGCTTGTGCCGAGCTGTGCCTTCCTGGGCATGGGCAACGCCTGGGACGAAGGTCAGAGCCAGGAGGGCGAGCGCCACACCTATCCAGACGTTACGCCAACCCCTGAGAATCCATGGGGAATTCTGTCCAGGTATGGCCCAGGAAAGTTTGCTCGCAGCCACATTACACCTCCTGAAGAACGCATTCTCTTAAGGTAAGCAAGATTTGGACCAATAAAAAGTTTTCCTCCTGTTACAAGCGCCTAACAAAAGCTTGCGCAATGGAACATTTTCGCCTAGATTCCCAAATAGGCGTTATGGGGTATTCGTGTTAGTTATGGCTAATAAACCGAACAAGCCGATCAATCGCAGTTTGGCACTCGCGCCTGTGGCGAGTACGTAGCGCCGGTCGTACAGTCGTAAGGCGGCCTTTGTTTTGGTGGGGGGTGTGTCTCTGCCTGCGGTTCTTGGGATAGAACCCATGCAGCGACGCTTCCAGAGCGTTTGGAGGAACGTGATGCGAAGAAGTCTGGTCGGGGTGGCGGTAACACTGGCGGTGTTTTTTTCGGGTAGTGTCATGGCGCAAGCGCATACCGCGCTGCGCCATTATGAGCATGGTAAGCACGCCCGCGCGGTTGCTTCCCATCACCGAGCGACGCACCTGGTTCACCGGCACCGCCGGTTCAAGCACGCCATTGCGCCAGTCGTCCACCGGCAGCGCAAAGTAGAAAGCCCTTCTGCAGACGATGTTGACTATCAGCCTGCCAGTTTTGATAGTCTGGCTCCGAGCGCTCTGCAACTGATGCATCTCTCCCCCGTACCTTTTGCGGGGGTGGGAGCCGCGCCGCAGGCCAGCCCGTTGCCGCATTATTCCTTCTCGCGACCTGTCCCTGTGCAAGTGCAGCCGGTGGACTCCGCGCAATTCATTAACGCCTCCCTGATTCTCGCCAAAGTGGCAGAGAACGCTCCGGCCGCTGCCGCCCCTGTCGTGAAAGTGGGCGAGGCGGTGGCCGTGACCTCTATGGCAGAAAATGCCGTGCCATCTCACCCCGGTGGGACGCTGGGCGTTGCCCTGCAGATGCTTGCGAGTCAAGCCTATTATTGGGCGAGCCATCCACTCGAAGCCCTGCAGCAGAATGGGGATTTCGCTGCTGGAGATAATGCCCGAACGGAACTACGCAACGATGTTGCCCTTGCTGCCCAGGATGCAACAGCAGAATCTTCTACTACTAGTTGGCTCTCGCCGCATGGGCTTGTCTCGGCCGCCTTGCATTTCATTGGTGCGCCGTATGTATGGGGTGGAGCCAGCCCGAGCACAGGTTTCGATTGTAGTGGCTTTGTGAAGTACATTCTGGCCAAGTTCGATATCCTAGTGCCCCGCACTTCTTATGCACAAGCAGCCAGCCTGCCGGCCATCCCGCGTCGGGATCTAAAGCCAGGGGACCTCGTCTTTTTCAACACCATGCACCGAGCCTTTTCGCATGTCGGTATTTACATTGGCCATGGACATTTCGTCAGCGCCCAAACGCCTTCCACTGGCGTCCAGGTGGCGAGCCTTAGTGATCCTTATTGGGCAGAACGTTTTGACGGCGCGCGTCGTTTACCGCACGGCATCAGTATATCCTGAACGTGGGCGAAAAAATGGCGGGGCGACGATATTGCGCCCGCCGTTTTTTTTGTTTCTAGTTCAGAGCTTGCCGTAGGAATGCAGGCCGCCCAGAAAGAGATTGACACCAATGAAACAGAAGGTGACGACGATGAGACTGATTAGGGCCCACCAGGCCATCGGTCGGCCATGCCAGTTTTTCTGGCTACGGGCGTGCAAAAAGCCCGCGTAGTTTAACCAGACGATCAAGGCCCAGGTCTCCTTTGGATCCCAAGACCAGAAACCTCCCCAAGCTTTGGCCGCCCAGACCGCCCCGAGAATGGTGCCGGCGGTAAAAAATAGAAAACCGAAAGCAATCGTTCCCGAGTAGCTGCGTTCGAGAATCTCTAGACTGGGCAAGCGATCACGCAAAAACCCGCCATGTTGTATAGCGCGCTCCTTGAGCAGATAGGCGAGCCCGGCCATGGCGGAAATGTAGAAATTTGCGTAGGCGACAAACATGGATGGCACGTGGATCTTCATCCAGAAGCTCTGCAATGCCGGAATCAGTGGCGCGATGTGGTCGAGATGGTAGGCTGCTCCGACCCAGAACATGAAGATGTCGGCGATCAACACCAGTGGCAGGACAAAGGCGCCCAGACCGCGACTCTGGGTATCCTCTTCATAATACAAATAAAAAAGGATGGTCATGGCGCAGAACAGCGCCATGACGTCGTAGATATCGCTGACGGGGATGTGCCCCCAACTGGGGTGACCAATGTAGGTCTCGCGCCAGCGAATGGCGAGCCCGGCAAAGCCTAGGGCAGCCGCCGCCCAGGCGAAACGCTGGCCCCAGCGACCGCCGACCTCGCTACCCCGAAACAGATACGCGTAATAGCCGCCAGCGCTAAGCAGAATGGCGACGCTCATCCAGTCGAACATCGCGTTACTATGCAAAAAGTAGCGCATGATCAGGCTATTGGTGTCGTTATAACCGAGGCCGTAGATGCCTACGCCAATGCCAGCGATAGTGAGAACGGCCAAGGTAAATAGGCGAAAGTGTGGCCATTTCAGGCCAAACCACAACAGCCCGCTGTACCACATGCCAAGGATGATGAACTGCCACATCCAGAATTGGGCGCGGAAAACAACCCAAATACCGAGGGCACCCACCGTGAGAAAGAGCGTCCAGGCGAGGTTTTGCTTGAGACTACTCGGAAACGATTTATCGAAACGCGTATACCGCTGTTCGAGTTGAACAGACATGATGCGGTTGCCTCCCTTAGTTTTGCGATGACTCGTTTTTGCTGGTGGAGTGTAGCAATTCTGGGGCCGCAGCTGGATGAGAGCGCGGTCAGGCTTTGTAGCGCATAGTCGATTCTCGGCTGGACCGTAGCGCACAACCTAGCGTAGAAAGTTGCCCGTGCTGGGACAGCCCAATCAGCTCAAAGGCGCCTTACTATCATCTAAGCGCGCAAGTAGCCGGAAGCCACCGATCATCCCCCCAATGCGTTGCTGAAGCTCCGCCTCCCAATCTGTACCTAGTGGCCAGGCCTTGCCGCGCGTGTGTTGGGGAATGTCTAGCTTGTCTGGCTCGCGTCCATCCAATAGGATCAACAAATCAGGCCAATTTTGATCTAGGTATTCATGTCGCGCTTCCAGCCATTCTCCGCCGGACTGCTCGGCCAGCGCGACAGCGCAGGCGGCAATTTCCGGGCGTTGCTCGTGCAAAAAGACCACGTGGGCGCGACGTTTATACATGTGTGGCAGGGTAATGTGCGGCGTTTTCCTTGTCGAGTCATTGTGCAGGTCAGTAAATGAGCGTCGCTATTGCGTGTGGCGAATGGCAAGAAATACTGGGCGCTACGAGCCCATTGGCAGCGTTGCTGCCCGGCTTTCGCGTGCGTGCGCAGCAGCAAGAGATGGCCGCGCGGGTGGCTATTGTCCTGGCGGATGGAGGAGTGGCACTGATCGAGGCCGGTACCGGGACGGGGAAAAGCTTTGCCTACCTGCTCCCAGCGCTGTTGTCTGGACGGCAGGTGATTGTCTCCACCGGCAGCCGTGCCTTGCAAGATCAGCTTATCGACAAAGACCTTCCTTTGCTGCATCGGGCCTGGCCCAATTCGGCGCGGGTGATGCGTCTCAAGGGGCGCAGCAATTATCTATGCCCCTATCGCTTGCAGGAGAGCCTGCGTGATGGTGTGGCCGGACCCATCCAGCGCGACTTGCTGCGGGTAGCAGACTGGGCCGCCACTACGCGCGAGGGCGACATTGCCGAGCTACGTGGCGTAGCCGAAGACTCTGCTGTCTGGCCGCTGGTGACTTCTACGCGCGACAACTGCCTTGGTGCGGAATGCCCCGAGCAGTCCCGTTGCCCGGTGTTGGACGCGCGACGGCAAGCGCACGAGGCAGAGCTGATTGTCGTCAATCACCATCTCTTGCTTTCCGACCTGGCGCTGAAGGCAGAAGGCAAAGGTGATCTGTTGCCCAATGCCGACGCCCTGATTGTGGACGAGGCGCACCAGTTACCAGAACTGACAGCGCAGTTCTTCGGCCAACATCTGAGCGCCCATCGCCTGGCAGAATGGGGGCGCGACAGCCGTGTTGCGGCGCTGGTGGAGGCCGCCGACGATGCCGAGCTGCGCGCCGCTATCCAGACCTGGGAACGCGCGGTGCATAGCTGGCAGGAAAGTGCCGGGGAAGGGCGGCAGGAGTGGCGTCCCGACGACGACTCGCGAGTAGCACAGCAGTTTCGCGAGATTTTGCGCTGTGCCGAACCATTGCAGGAGCAGTTGCGCACCGTAGCCGTGCGAGGCAAGGGGCTGGAGCAGTGCAGCCGGCGTGGCGCAGAATTGCAGACGGTGCTGGCGCATTTTGCCGCCCCTGGCCTCGCAGAGCAGGAAGTACGCTGGTGTGAAAGGCGCGGGCGTGGTCTATTGCTTCATGCCACTCCCCTCGACCCCGCCGAGACTCTACAAAAACATCTGTTTTCGCAATACAGCGCGGTCTTGCTCACGAGTGCCACCCTGCGTATTGGTGGCGATTTTTCGCAAACACGTAAACTCTTTGGCGTGCATGACAGCCAGGATTTTCTGGCAGCAGCACCCTTTGATTATGCGCGGCAAGCCCTCCTTTATCTGCCTGCCGGTCTCCCTGAGCCGAGCAGCCCGACCTACACCCGTGCCTGCCTAGAGGCAGCCATTCCGGTACTCGAGGCGAGCGCGGGGCGCGCTTTTTTTCTCTTTACCAGCCATCGCGCCTTGCAGGAGGCCGCAGCGATCCTGTCCAGCCGCCTGCGCTATCCTTTATTAGTGCAAGGGCAAGCGCCGCGGGCGCGTTTGCTGGAGCGTTTTCGCGCGGAGGGTGATGCCGTGTTACTGGGGGCGGCGAGCTTTTGGGAGGGCATTGACGTGCAAGGCGAGGCGCTGTCGACTGTCATTATCGACAAACTCCCCTTTGCTAGCCCTGGCGATCCGGTGCTCCAGGCGCGGATGCAGCGGATTCGCGAACAGGGTGGTGAGCCGTTTCGCGATTTGCAGATCCCCCAAGCCGTCATCGCCCTCTGTCAGGGTGCCGGGCGCTTGATTCGCTCGGAACAGGATCGCGGGGTGTTGATGCTTTGTGATCCGCGCCTGCGCAGTAAGGGTTATGGGCGTATCTTCTTGCAGAGTCTACCGCCCATGCACCAGAGTAGCGATCTGGCAGAGGTACAAGAGTTTTGGCAGAAGCGCACGTGAAAAAAACTTGGCTAGCCATCGACACGGCGACCGAGGCCTGTTCTGTGGCTGTAGGTGATGGTGAGCGCATCTGGCAGGACTTGGTTGTGGCTCCCAATCGGCACAGTGATCTGCTTTTGCCGATGATTGATGGGCTCCTGACCCAAGCAGGTCTGCGCCTCGAGCAAATAGATGGCTTGGCTTGCGGTGTGGGGCCGGGGGGCTTTACCGCCGTGCGCCTGGGGATCAGCACTATGCAGGGGCTGGCCATCGCGACGGGAAAGCCGCTGTATCCGGTGTCGAGTCTGCAAGCGCTGGCGGCCGGGGCATCTGGCAAGCCGGTGTTGGCCGCCTTTGATGCGCGCAAGGGCGAAGTCTACGCTGCGGCCTTTCGCCCTAACGCCCTGGGGGTTCCGCAACTATTGGCGCCAGAGCAGGTCTGTCGACCGGAATCCCTGTGCTGGCCGCCAACGGAAGGGCCATGGCTGGGCCTGGGGACGGGCTGGACCGCCTATGGCCGGCATTGGCCCGGCGTTCAAGACTGGCAAGGCGATCGGTATCCACAAGCGGCGCAGGTCTTGCAAATTGCCCAGCTGCGCGCCGCCGCGGGCGATCCGGGCATTGCCCCCGAGGCGCTGGAGCCGCATTACCTTCGGCCCTCTTTGGTCGTGGAGGGAAAATAGTGGTTTTACGCATCATGAGCACTGACGACCTTGACGCGGTTGCCACCCTTGAGGCAGAGATTTCGCCCGGACCCTGGACGCGTGGGATCTTTCGCGATTGCTTGCTCGCCGGTTATGACGCTTGGGTGGGTGCAGACGGTGATCAACTACTGAGTTTTGGTGTGCTCTCCGTCGGCGCGGCTGAGGCACACATCCTCAATCTCGGTGTCGACCCCGCGTATCGGCGTCGTGGGCATGGGCGGGAAATGCTCCATCAGTTACTTACCCGTGCGCGGCAGTTGGGTGCCGAACGCGCCTTTCTCGAAGTCCGCGTTTCCAACCGTGGCGCACAAGAGCTCTATCATCAGGCGGGTTTCCATGAAATTGGCGTGCGTTTGCAGTATTATCGCAACAAAGAGGGACGCGAGGACGCCTTGGTACTCTCCCTGGCGCTAAGCCAGTCCCTCCCCACGCTGTCTGAGAGTTGATTGAGATGTCGGAAAATGCCGAGGCGCTCGCGCGCCCCCAAAGCCTAGACGAGATTCGTCGTCGTCGCACCTTTGCCATCATTTCCCACCCGGATGCTGGCAAGACCACCCTTACCGAAAAGCTGCTGCTCTTTGGTGGAGCCATCCAAATGGCGGGTACGGTCAAGGCGCGCAAGAGCAGTCGCCATGCCACCAGCGACTGGATGGCCATCGAAAAGAGCCGTGGCATCTCGGTGGCTAGCTCGGTGATGCAGTTCGACTACGCCGGGCATGTGATCAATCTGCTCGACACCCCGGGCCATCAGGACTTCTCCGAAGACACCTACCGGGTGCTGACGGCGGTGGACTCGGCGCTGATGGTGATTGATGCCGCCAATGGCGTCGAGGCACAGACCATTAAGTTGCTCGAGGTTTGCCGCCTGCGCGATACCCCCATCATCACCTTTATGAACAAGTTCGACCGCGAGAGCCGCGATCCCACAGAGCTGATGGATGAAGTGGAATCGGTGCTGGGCATCGCCTGTGCGCCGGTTACCTGGCCGGTAGGAATGGGCAAGCGGTTTCGCGGTGTGTACCACCTGCTGCGCGACGAGATGTTGGTCTTTGCCCCCGGGCAGGAGAGCCGTGAGCAGGATTTTGAGGTGATATCCGGGCTCGATAATCCCGAGCTGGACAAGCGTTTTCCCGATGAAATGGCGGACTTGCGCGCTGAGGTTGAACTGCTGCGTGCGGCCGCCAATCCCTTCGATTTGGAAGAGTTTCTGGCCGGGCGACAGACCCCCGTGTTTTTTGGTTCGGCCATCAACAACTTTGGTGTGCGCGAACTGCTCCAGGCCCTGATCGACTGGGCACCGGGACCTCTGCCGCGCCCGACTACCAGCCGGAGTGTCGAGCCTGACGAAGAGCGTTTTTCTGGCTTCGTGTTCAAGATCCAGGCCAACATGGACCCGCAGCATCGTGATCGCGTCGCTTTCCTGAGGATTTGTTCCGGTCACTTTCAGCGTGGCATGCGCGTGCGCCACCTGCGCCTGGGGCGTGAAATCCAGATCCACAACCCGATCACCTTTCTCGCCCGCGAGCGCGAGCTGGTGGAAGACGCCTATGCCGGCGACATTATCGGCCTGCACAACCACGGCAGCATCCAGATTGGCGATAGCTTCAGCATGGGCGAGGACCTGCAATTTACCGGCATCCCCTATTTTGCCCCCGAACTATTCCGCCGTGTGCGCCTGCGCAACCCCCTCAAGGCCAAGCAGTTACAGAAGGGCTTGCAACAGCTGGCGGAGGAGGGTGCGACTCAGGTCTTTCGGCCTTTGCAGGGCGGTGATCTCATCCTCGGCGCGGTCGGTGTCTTGCAGTTTGACGTGGTGGCCGAGCGCCTCAAGACCGAGTACGCCGTCGAGGCCAGCTTTGAGCCAGTGAATGTGCAGACGGCGCGCTGGGTGGACTGTGCGGACGTCAAACGCCTGGCGGAATTCACTCGCAAGCTGGAAGAGCATCTCGCCGAGGATGCCGGCAATCGTCTTGCCTACCTGGCACCTTCGCGGGTGAACTTGGACCTGACCATGGAACGCTGGCCGGAAATTACCTTCCATGCTACTCGGGAACATGCTGGCGCATGAAAAAGTCCATCCTGGCCGCTGCTGTTGTAGGATTGTTATTGGCGCTGCCCGCCTGTGCGCAGGACTGGGAAGCGTTGCGCAACCGGGCAGAGCAGGACCCCCAGGCTCTGGCACAGTTGCAGCAGGCGGCGCAAGACGGCCACGGTGAGGCGGCATTTTATCTCGGCACCCTCTACGCCCCGCCCATCTGTAAGCAGGAACGCACAGTGCCCAAAAGTTGGAGCCAGGCCCTGCATTGGTATCGAGTCGCCTCTGACCTGGGTGAAGGTAAGGCCGACTTCGACCTCGGCCTCGCCTATGAAAAGGGTCTGGGGGTAGCCAAGGATCCGACACTGGCGCGCTACTATTACCGGCGCATGATGACTCAGGCCGCACGCGAGGTGGGTGTGCCCGCCGCGCAAGCCGAAGCCCTCGGTACGGGGGATACGTATGCGGCGTGCTCTTCAGATCATTCGAGCTGAAGGGATTACCATTGCTCTCTTTGCTGATGAGTTCCGCTGGGCTGCCTTGCGCCAGGGCATTGATCCTCGTATAGTTTGCGCCTCATTTAGGGGAGAAAGGCACGGTCGTCCCTCGCCCCGCTCGTGATAACGCAATAGAAGGAGTAGCAACAATGACCGAAGCACATTTTGTCCTCGCCGCCGAGAAGCGTAGTGAAGAAGGGCGTCGTAATAGTCGGCGCATGCGCCGTGCCGGACGGGTCCCGGCGGTGGTCTACGGGGATGGCAAGCCAGCTGAGTCTATTAGCCTGGATGTTTTTGAAGCCTATAAATTCTTGGCTAACGAGCAGGCATACAGCAATGTCGTTACCTTGAAACTGGACGGCCACAAGGAGAGTGTGCTCATCCGCGATCTACAGATGCATCCCTATAAGGATGAAATCTTGCATGTGGATTTTATGCGCGTACACCAGGGAGAGCTGGTAACTCTGAGTGTCCCTGTGCATCTGCTGAATGAGCATTCGGCAGTGGGTGTGAAGATGGGCGGTGGCTTGCTGCACCGTGCCCTGACGGAAATCGAGATTCAGGGTCCAGTTGGCAAGCTTCCTGAAGCCATCGAAGTGGATGTGGCCGAATTGCAGGCTGGTGCCAGTATCCATTTGTCGAGCCTGAAGGTGCCGGCGGGTGTGGTGCTGGTCGCGCTCAAGCACGGCGATGACAAGGAAGTAGTCTCCATCCACGCCCCGCACGGTCCTGCGGCAGAAGAAGGCGCCACCGAGGAGTAATACCTTCCATGGACTGGCTGATCGCTGGCCTGGGCAACCCCGGGCCGGACTATGCAAAAACCCGCCACAACGCGGGTTTTTGCTTTGTACAGGAGTTGGCACGGCGCCACAATGTGCCCTGGCGCCTGGAGAAGCCCTGGAAGACTGAACTAGCACGAATACCGGGACCGGGGCATGATCTTCTCCTGCTTCAGCCGCAGGATTTTATGAATCGTTCGGGTGGGCCGGTGCAGGCCGCCGCCGCTTTTTATCGGGTTCCTCCCGCGCGCGTTCTTGTTGTGCACGACGAGCTGGATCTGCCCGCCGGCGTGGCACGCTTCAAGTGGGCCGGTGGTCACGGTGGGCATAATGGTCTACGCGATCTTGATCGCGCCCTGGGTACGCGCGACTACTGGCGTCTGCGCATTGGTATTGGCCATCCCGGCCACAAGGATCGCGTGGTAGGTTACGTGCTTGCACGCCCGAGTTCTGCGGAAGAAGCGGAAATCCATGCAGCCATTGAACGCAGTATGAGCGTTCTTGATGATTTTCTTGCTGGGCGGCAGGAAGCCGCCATGAAGACCCTACACAGCGAATAGGAGCCCCCCATGAGTCTGGCCTGCGGCATTGTTGGTCTACCCAACGTTGGCAAATCCACCCTTTTCAATGCCATAACCAAAGCGGGAATCGCCGCAGAAAATTATCCTTTCTGCACGATCGAACCGAATGTCGGTCTGGTCAGCGTACCTGACTCTCGCCTACAGGCATTGTCCGAGATCGTTCACCCGCAAAAGGTGGTTCCAGCAATGGTGGAATTTGTCGATATTGCCGGGTTGGTGGCCGGTGCGGCGCAGGGAGAAGGGCTGGGTAATCAGTTTCTTGCCCATATTCGCGAGACCGACGCCGTCGCCCTGGTGACGCGCTGTTTTGTCGATGCCAATGTGGTGCACGTGAATGGAAAAATCGACCCGGTGGCTGACCTCGAAACGGTTATGACCGAGTTGGTACTCGCTGACCTCGCCAGTCTGGAAAAGGCGCAGGCGCGTGCCGCCCGACAGGCCAAGGGGGGTAACAAGGAGGCAATCGCTGAGCTGGCCGCCATGACCAAGTTGCAGCCGCACCTGGACGCCGGCAAGCCGGCGCAGAGCGCCTCTCTTACAGCAGAAGAACGCCAGTACCTGCGCGGCCTTTTTTTGCTGACTCTGAAGCCCCTCATGGTCATTGCCAATGTGGCCGAAAGCGAACTGGAGGATGGTCCTTGGCGAGCCCCTCTGGAAGAATGGGCGAGCGAGCGAGGCGCGAAGGTGGTACCCGTCTGTGCTGCCATCGAATCCGAGCTGACAGAGCTGGAGCCGGAGGAGCAGTTGGCATTTTTGCAGGACCTTGGCCTGGAAGAAGCAGGACTCAACCGCATTATCCGCGCCGCTTATCAGCTTTTGGGCTTGCAGACCTACTTCACTGCCGGGGAAAAAGAGGTGCGCGCCTGGACCATCCCCGTGGGCGCCACAGCACCGCAAGCGGCAGGCGTCATCCATAGTGACTTCGAGCGCGGATTCATTCGTGCGCAGACGATCTCTTACCACGATTATATTCGCTACCGCGGCGAAGCCGGTGCCAAAGAGGCCGGAAAACTGCGCGCCGAGGGCAAGGAATATGTCGTTCACGACGGCGACGTACTGAATTTTTTGTTTAACGTTTGACTACTACTCTCTAACCCCTCAAGACGGGATCAGGCGCTCCAGACAAAAACCCTTGAGCAGGTCGTTTTGGCGTTCTTGGAGCTCGATCCAGGCGCCATGCAGCGGGCAGGGGTGGACGTCAGAACATTCTTTTTGTCCGAGAATGCAATGTACTTGCTTTTCAGGAGCAGTGCTTACGGCTTGCAGAATGTCGTAGGCGCTCAAGCTCGCGGCTTCGGGGCGCAGCGCAAAGCCGCCACCTTTGCCTTTCAGGGACTCGAGAACCCCACGTTTGGCCAGCACACGTAAGACATTGGCCACACAGGGTTCGGATACCCCCACTGCATGTGCAATGTCGCGACAAAGAATCGGTACACCGATTCCTTGCTCGGCTAGGAACAGCAAACAGCGGAGAGCACATTCAGTATTTTTGTTGAACATTCGTAGTCGGTCGTTTGGTGGCTATTGCTGAATTCGGGGCAAGGTGCCTGGGCACGTTGCCCCAAACCTGTTGGAACAGGAGATCCTGTTGTGAACTTAATGTGCAGCGACCGCGGCGGATTTGTTGCCACCAGTGCGCAAAGCATTGCGGCGCATCGCCCAGCTCATGCCTAGCATGGCGGCCGAGAACGCGGCTGAGAAGCCGATAACAATCCAGGCGTAAATGCCAGAGCCAGCTTGTGGAGCAACGGCAAAGATCACCTGCAGGCAAATGGCCAAGGCGAGGTAGGCAGAAGAGCCAATGATCAGGACCATTTCTTTGTTCTGCACGTTGCGGATGACCCATATCCCCTCGAGCACGCCGACGATGGCTACCCAGGCAAATATGGTCAGGAGTGTGGGTAGCATATTGCCGTGCGCTGCTAAGACAATTACCGCAATACCGGCGGCAACACCGACAACGGCCTTGATGGCAATTAGCACCCGTGGGCAAGTACCAGAGCCCTTTTGCGCTAAACGGATTGCCGAATAGCCGCCATCAAAAAACACGTAAATGGCAAAAAACCATACAAGTAAGGTTATGGTGGCACTGAAGTCGAGTAGTGCAACGATGACGAAGGCTAAGGCAGCGATGCCACGTGCCAGCAGCAGCTTCCAAGAAAATAGGGTCAGCCGATCTTCTCGAGCGAGTGTTTGTGTATTCATAGGTAAACCTCCTTTTTCCTGTTCCATTAAAGAATGGTAAAAAGCATTCTTTGATCTGATTTATAGTCAAATGACAAACCTAAGGCAAGCATTATTTTTTTATTCTCTTAATCATCCCATAACATATTTTACTGAAAGTTTGTTGCTAATTAGTAGTATTATTAAATAAACATCAGCTTATATATTGCCATTTCCCGCTTTCTAGCCCAACTGTGAGTTGGCAATCCATGCCATGATGGCACTGGAACTTCCTGATATTCCCCTAAATCCGCGATTGCTGCTAAGAGATAGATAGATAAGGCCCCGATCTGCAAGCCTTTCTGGTAGAATAAGCTTATCGAGAGCTTCACCCAGAAGGTG
>NZ_JBFRXP010000027.1:0-22559 GCF_041146875.1 Acidithiobacillus sp. IBUN Pt1247-S3
GATCGCCGTGGGAACCTTCCGGCAGTCACGCTATGCAGCCAGAATCGCCCTGCCCGTGCCCACAATGCGCCGCAACGCAAAGGTAATCGCGGAAATTGGGTGCTTGCGTACGGGAATGGTGCTTCGTAATATTGTTCTTTGGGGCCATTGAAGTCTTTCACCTTCTCGAATATGGCAATTTTGTCAATCCAATCACTTGGCTGTGGCACGGATTCAAGATCTATGTCCTCCGCCATCCGTTTTTGAAGCTCTTGTAAATCGCAACATCCTTGCCTCGTTAGATCTCGTTAGATCTCGTTAGGCTTGGAGTGCTCCGCGAGGCATGGCAAAATGCCCAACACGAATCATTCATGGGCAGAGATTTCATGGCGGTCGTTAAGCGTCATCACGACGTCCTCATTCAGCGCCTCAGTCGACACAGTGCCAGCTACCGGGATCCTTTGGAGGAAATCCCGTGGGACACCCTTGACCCAGAGCGCGCTTGGTTACCAGACTCTTTAGTTTCTTTGTATGGGCTGCCCGAGTATGAGGCACTCAGCGCAGAAGAACGCATTCGTCTGTCCCAGGTTGAGTTTGTCTCCTTTTGTGAGCTGGGTCTTTGGCTCGAAGCGTTGTTCATTCAGCGTCTGGGCAGTCACTCGTTGCAGCATCTGTATGGCGATACGCATAGTTATCATTACCAACTCCATGAACTACGTGAAGAAGTCGGACACAGCCTCATGTTTCTGGAGCTGCAGCACCGGGCACAGTTGCCCTTCATGACCCCACCGAAGCAACGGCCGCGTCTGGCAACTTGGTTTGCTCGCCTCGCGCCCGAGGGTTCGGCGGCATTTTGGGCGACAATCTTGATTGGGGAAAATGTCCCTGACCAAATGAATCGCTCCATTTTGGTAGAAAAAAGTTTACCTGCCGCGGTCCTTGGCATCACCCAGTTACATCGTCGGGAAGAGGCGCGACACATGGCCTTTGCGCGCATCACCGTGCAACGTCGTAGCCGCCGCCTGAATGGCATGCAACGACGTCTTCTCAGCCCTCTTCTGCGCGAGGTCATGCGCCAATTCCTGTATACGACATTCTTTCCGGTCCCGGCCGTGTATGCGGCAGCCGGGCTCGAATCCGTGCAGCGCCTGGCGCGTCTGGCCCGCCAAAACCCTCAGCGCATTCAATTGATGAATAGCTGCGCGGAACCCAGCCGCGAATTTCTCCGCAGTCAAGGATTTTTCATATGAGCGACCATCGCCCCCAAATGCTCTTCCCCCTCGGCACCATTCTACTTTCTCCCGATGCACAGAGCATTTTCGAGGCGGGAGAAATCGACCCACAGGAACTACTGCGCCGCCATGTGACCGGTGATTGGGAAGAAAGCATGGACGAAGACCTGCGCCGCGCGAGTCTGACGGCCATTACCGATGGCGGCATCGTCGTCAGCACTTGGCAGATCGGCGGCTATACTTTATGGGTGCGCACTGATGCAGCGCGTAGCTCCACCGTGATGGATATTCCCTTGGATCACTGAGGTCTTGGTCATGGACATTGCCACTGTCAGCACGCAACCCTTCGCGGACCAAAGGCCGGGCACCTCTGGCCTGCGCAAAAAAGTTACGGTCTTTCAACAGGCGCATTACCTAGAAAATTTCGTGCAGGCAGTTTTTGACGCGATCCCTGATCGTAGCGGCAAAACCCTGGTCCTCGGCGGCGACGGGCGCTATTACAACCGCGAGGCCATCCAAATCATCATCAAAATGGCGGTCGCCAATGATTGGGGCGAGCTGCTCATCGGTCGTCAGGGCCTTTTCTCCACGCCCGCGGTCTCGCACGTCATCCGCCATTATCACGCGCGCGGCGGGCTCATCCTCAGTGCGTCCCATAATCCTGCCGGACCAGAGCATGATTTTGGCATCAAATTCAATGGCGAGAATGGTGGCCCAGCAAGCGAATCTCTCACCGAGAAGATCTGGGCAGGCAGCAAGACCATCAGCGCTTACCGGATTGCGCGTGTTGCGGATATTGATCTTGATCACGAACACGATCTGCAGATTGGCACGACTCGTATCCGCATCATCGATCCGGTACGCGACTATGCCGACATGATGGAGAAACTTTTTGACTTTTCCGCGTTGGCGCGCTTACTACAAGGCCCATTCCGTATGCGTTTCGACGCCTTGCATGCCATCACCGGCCCGTACGCCAAGGAAGTCTTCGAGCGGCGCCTAGGGGCGCCCGCAGGTACGGTGCAAAACGCCGTTCCTCTGCCAGATTTCGGTGGCGGTCATCCAGACCCGAACCTAGTCTATGCAAAACCGCTGGCAGATCTGATGTTTTCCGAGCAGGCCCCGGATTTTGGGGCGGCATCCGATGGCGATGGCGATCGTAATATGATTCTCGGTCACGGCGCCTTCGTCACGCCCAGCGACTCGCTGGCGGTACTTACTGCGCAGGCTCGCTGTATCCCGGCCTACGCTTCCGGTTTGCACGGTGTGGCGCGTTCCATGCCTACCAGCCAGGCTGCGGACGTCGTGGCGCAGACACTCGGCATCGAACATTTCGAAACCCCCACCGGCTGGAAGTTTTTCGGTAATCTCCTCGACGCGGGACGCATCACCTTCTGCGGCGAGGAAAGCTTTGGTACCGGCTCGGACCATGTGCGGGAAAAGGATGGGCTGTGGGCCGTACTTGCCTGGCTTTCCGTGCTCGCCCATAGTGGGCAATCCGTGCGCGAAATCCTCGATGCCCACTGGCAGCGCTTTGGCCGTCACTATTACACTCGGCATGACTACGAAGAGCTGCCGAGTGAGATTGCAGAAGAGATGTTGCGTGGCCTGCGCGCGCAGATGCCCGTCTTGCCGGGGCAGCTGCTGGCTGGGCGTGAGGTGCAAACGGCAGATGATTTTTCCTATACTGATCCTATTGATGGCAGTGTTAGCGAACACCAAGGCCTGCGAGTCTTGTTTACCGATGGCGCACGACTGATCTTTCGCCTCTCCGGAACAGGTACCGCCGGTGCTACGCTACGCGTCTATCATGAGGCCTACGAGCGTGACCCCGCGCAATTACAGCGCGACCCGCAGCGTTATCTTGCGCCACTCGTACAACTGGGCAAGGAACTGACTCGCCTGGAAACCCTTTCTGGCCGTAAGGCCCCCACCGTCATCACATAACGGAGGTATCTCATGGATTACGATACAGACAACGGTTTGAGTTATGGTGCCTTGGGCGCCGCCCTCGCTGCCGGCGCCTTGGCCGGCGCTGCTGCCGCCCTGCTCTTCGCCCCGCAAAGTGGCGAACGTACCCGCGAGCAACTACGGCAACAGGCCAATCGCGCCTGGGATCGCGTTGCCGCGTCACGCGAGCGCATCAATGAGCGAGTGGAGGAATTGCTCGACACCATCGCCATTTACAGCGAGGAACTGGTCGAAAAAGGCAGGGACATCACGGAGAAGGAGCGCCAGCGCCTCAACGATGGCATCGCGCTCGCACGTCATGAGCTCGATCGCCTGCGGCGCAAGCTCTCCCGTCTTGATTGACCGAAGATGGTCGCCGCGGCTATTCTAGCAGCTTCGGGGAGTGGCGCAGTCTGGTAGCGCGCCTGCTTTGGGAGCAGGATGTCGCAGGTTCGAATCCTGTCTCCCCGACCAAATAAAACCGGCACTTGGCGTAATTCGCTAGGTGCCTTTTCTTTTGCCAGGCGGTTTACCGGTTACTCTTCAAAATTAAGCGGGCTCAATTGCACCGGGATAGAGCGTCTGCTAGGCTGAAATTCAACATACTTGAGTAGGAACTTGACGCATGCGCCGCCTTCTGTTGCCGTTCATCTGGCTTGGTAAGGTACTGCACTGGCTGCGACTCACAGTCCTCAATCTCCTGACGCTGGCGATACTGGTATTTGTCATTGCCGCGCTGGTTGCGCACTTATCGCAGCACAAAATTCAGGTTCACAACAACACGGTCCTCTGGGTAGAACCGCAGGGGAGCTTGGTCTACAGCGAGAGTAACTCTTGGGAAAATCGCGTCCTGGCGCAAATTCACCCTACCCAAGAACACATTCTGCTTCGGCATCTGATCGCGAGCATCGACCATGCAGCGAAAGACCCAAACATTCGGGTGATCGCCTTAAACCTGAGCCAATTTGATGGCGGCAGTCTTACGCAGTTGTTGAGCGTTGCCGACGCCCTGCAGCGTTTCCGCGCGCAGGGGAAACTCGTCTACGCCTATGCACCAGAGTATTCAACGGGCAATTATCTGCTCGCAGCACAGGCTAATGAGGTATTCCTGCCCGAGTTGGGAATGGCCCTGATTACCCCCTTCTCGACCGACTCCCTCTATTTCAAGGGGTTACTTAACAAACTTGGCGTCACCGTCTCAGCCTTCCGCCAGGGTAAATACAAGTCGGCAGTGGAACCGTTGACACGCACGGATATGTCACCGGCAGCGCAGGAGGAGAATCGTGCGTGGCTCGCGACCTGGTGGCAATCGTATGAAACTGTGGTAGACCAGGGGCGCGGCTTGGCGGCTAACGCTCTCCAGAACTACGCCGTGCATCTTCCCCAACTATTGCAAAAATCCCAGGGCAATGCCGCGCAACTGGCGCTACAGGAAAAACTCATTACCAAAATTGGCGACGCGGAGGATTTTCGCGATGCCGTTGCGAAAGTGATGGGTGAGAAGTCGAAAAAGCTCAAGCGCATTGGTTGGCAGCGCTACTACGCGAGTTTTGCATCTGATCGGCCCGAGCCAGGGCCGGAAATTGCTGTGGTGCCCATCGATGGCATGCTCGTGCCCGGCAACCTGGAACAAGCAGGGGGGGTCGCGGCCGAGCCGACAGTGCGCCAGCTTGATCATCTGCGCCACGATAAAGAGGTTAAAGCCGTCATCCTGCAGGTCAATAGCCCGGGTGGCGATGTGAATGCGGCCAATGCCATCCGTCGCGCCATTTTGCGCCTGCGCCAGGCCGGTAAGCCGGTGGTAGTCAGCATGGGCACTTTAGGGGCTTCCGGTGCCTACTGGCTGTCTACGGCTGCGGACCGCATTTATGCCGAGCCGACGACCATTGCAGCGGATGTGGGTGTTTTTGTCCTCTTCCCCGACTTTTCCGGGCTTTTACAGAAACTGGGCATTGGCTATTCCGGAGTCAGCAGCGTGCCCCATAGCCCTTCATTGTCACCATACGCCCCTCTTAGGAAACCGGAGCAACAGGCCTTGCAGGCGGTGGTCAATCACATCTATGCCCATTTTGTCGGACTGGTCGCGAAGTCTCGTCATATGCCCTTCGCTCAGGCCGAGAAGGACGCTCAGGGGCGGGCCTGGAGTGGCGTGGATGCCAAACGTCTGGGTTTGGTGGATGGCTTGGGGGGGATGGCCGAAGCAGAACAAGAAGTGGCAAAACTCGCAAAGCTGCGAAAGGGGCATTACCACCTCGACTATCTGCCACGTCCGCAAGGGGCATCCTCTATTGCGCAGCTACGCTCCTGGGCGTTGGCAAGCCTCGGGCCATCATTACCCCTCGGGATGCAAGGAGAGACATTGGAGCAAGCCCAACTTCTGCTACGGTATTCGCAGCCGTACGGGATTTTTGCCTATCTTCCTATCAATCCCAAATTGTCCTGACAGACGGCCAGGGTCTAACCAGCAAAACGATAATTGTCCGCATCCTTGCCTCGGATGCGGCGCCGGAGCACCTGATCCGGTTTACTGACACCGGAAAAGCCGCTACTCTTCCCTGATGATGATTCCTCCCCTGCGCTTTGCCCAGTTAGAAGTCCCGCTCTGGGTTCCCGTGACTCTTTTTGCCGCGCTCATGCAGACTTGGCGCACTGGCCTGCAAACGCGGTTGAAAGGGACACTGAGTGTCGATGCGGCGAGCTTCGTTCGTTATCTCTATGCCTTGCCTCTGGAGTTTCTCGCTTTGCTCGTCCTGCTGCTGCGTTTTGGCGACGAGCCCTTTGCGGGTACTGGGCTCCCGTTTTTGTTCTTCTGCCTGGCAGGAGGTGTCGCCCAGATTCTCGGCACCCTGTTTCTCGTACGCTCTTTCCATAGCCGCGGACTGGTGGCCGGTACCGCCTATGCCAAGACGGAAGCAGCGCAACTGGTCATCCTTACTGTGCTTTTTCTCGGTGCCGAGATCCAGGCGTTGGCGGTGCTCGGCATCGCGCTGGCTTTTGTAGGCGTCCTGCTCCTGTCGGGCCAGGGATTTGCACTACTACGACGCGACTTTTGGCGGGGATTGCGTGAACCAGCCGCCCGCTACGGACTGGCGGCAGCGCTCTCCTTTGCCCTGGCCGCGATTGCCCTGCGCGCTGCCAGCCGACATGGCGACCCGCAACTCCCTCTCCTGGCCCTCGGACTCTGGATGCTGATCGTGACCAATACCCTGCAGACCCTGTTGCAAGGTTCCTGGCTCTTACTCCGCAAGCCCGATGACCTGCGCGCGAGCTTACAGCAGTGGCGTGTCGCCTGGCCCGTTGGCGTGCTCTCAGCGTTGGGCTCTTGGGCCTGGTTCAGCGGCTTCGCCCTGACGCAGGTGGCCTTGGTACGCGGTCTGGGGCAAGTGGACACGCTGCTGGTCTTTTTCTTTGGTCACAAGATTCTGAAGGAACGCCTGGGTAAGGCAGAGATCGTCGCCACCCTACTGATCGTTCTGGGTGCGCTCTGCATTGTCGCGCCAGACATCCACTGGCACGGATAAAGGTTTAGGGTTGTACCGCCTTGCGTGGACGCAAGGCCCAAAGCAGCAGGAGGAGGCTGATACCCAGATAGGGCCAGTTGCCATAGCGGGCATAGGGGGTCTCGCCAGCCATCGGCTGGATACTGGCATTGAGGGCGGCATAACTAAATTGCGGCAGTTGCGCCAGCACCTGCCCTGTCGGCAGGATAACGGAAGTAATTCCGGTGTTGGTGGCGCGAATATCGGGCTTCTGCTCTTGCAAGGCCTGCATCACCGCCATCTGTAGGGTCTGCGCCGAGGCCGTGCTATGGCCATACCAGGCGTAGTCACTGCTGTTGACCAGAAAGGTCGCCCCCTGCCGCACACCCTTGCGCACATCGCGGGAGAAGGACTCTTCGTAACAAATCGTCATTCCGGCCTGTTGTCCGTCCACCGGCAATACCGACGACCCATCGCCTGGGGTAAAGCTGCCCAGTCCGGGCAGAAAATGGTGCACCAAGGGGCCGAGAATGTGGGGGAAGGGAATGTATTCGCCAAAGGGGACCAGATGCTCTTTGCGATACCAGCGGATGCGATGGTTCCCATCAATTTCCATGGTGGCATTGTAGTAGCGCCCTTTGGCCTCTTCGACAATACCAATCATCAGGACACTGTGATGCTTGGCCGACCAGGTCTGCAGTTGCTGGATCAGCAGCGGAATCTCGGTTTGAAAGACGGGGAAGGCGGTCTCGGGCAAGACAATCAGTTGTGTATCCTTGGGGCTAGCAACGATCAGGCGTACATAACGCTCAAGGATGTTATCGATACGACTGGCGTTCCATTTTTCCGTGATGGGGATATTGCCTTGCAGGAGACGGACCTGCAGCGGCTCACCTAGCGGATGGGTAAAGCGGACCGTGGCCGCGAAAAGTGCGATCGCGAAAATTAGCAAGATGGCCGAGGCACCCATAGACCAGACTGCCGCTTGCCGTCGCTGGCTCAGGACCCAGGCGCCAATACTTGCCACGCCGGCCGTCGCCAAGCCCACACCGTATTGACCGAGCCAGGGCGCGTAGCCAGAGAGAAAATCACCCGTCTGGGTATAGCCAACCGCCAGCCACGGGAAGCCCGTCGCGACGCGCGCACGAAGGTACTCGGCAAAGACCCAAAACAGGGGCAGCAACCACCAGCGCGCTACTGGCGAGAAGCGCCGGGCAAACCCCATGGCCAAGGCGGGATAAATCGCGCAGTAGGCGGCGAGCAATGCCACCGCTGCCGCGGCCAGGGGCCAGGACATGTGTGCAAAGCCGTGTAGGGTGATGGAAAGCCAGTACACCCCGGAGTTGAAGGCGCCAAAACCAAAGAGAAAACCCAGGCCGGCGGCGCGGCGTGGCGAACTGCTGCGCTGCACCAGGAAAAAAAACAGACCTAAGAGAACAAAAGCAAGCCAGGCCTGGTGAAAGGGGGCAAAGGCCAGCGGCCAAGCCGCTCCCAAAATAAGAGCCACAAGGGCAGGCCAGGCACGGGTAGGGGCGAAAGACATGCCGCTTAGAGTTCCGAACGGCTGTCGCGTTCCACCGCTGTTACCCCCGAGGCGGAGCTGGGCGCGGCCAAGCGAAAGCTGAGTACACGCCGGCGATCCGCACGCAGAACCTCGAGATGCAAACCCTGCACGCTGAGCTTCTCGCCCACACGCGGGACGTGCCCCAGCTCACGACTGACCCAGCCGCCCAGGGTGTCGGCATCGTCATCATCCAATTGCACCGCAAAGGCGGAATTAAAATCTTCCAGCGGAATCAGAGCATTGACCAAATAATCACCATCTTCGCGCGGAACGATCATGACATCTTCGTCAATATCATATTCGTCCTCGATCTCGCCAACGATGATCTCCAACACGTCCTCAATGGTGATCAAACCCGCAACACCGCCATATTCGTCCACCACCAGGGCCATGTGATGCCGACCGGTGCGAAATTCGTAGAGCAGATGATCGAGATGTTTGCTGTCGGGAATATAGGTGGCCGGACGTAGCAGTTCTTCCATCCTGGGAGCAGCATCTTGTTGACAGGCGCGCAGCAGATCCTTGGCCAGCAGAATACCGCGCACATCGTCACGATCGTCGCCCACCACGGGATAGCGGGAGTGACCCAACTCGACTACACGACTGATGATCTCGCCCAGTGGGCTGTCGATTTCGACCACTTCCATCTGCGCCCGCGGGATCATCACATCACGGACCGTCATATCGCCAATGCGGAAAATGCCATCAATCATCCGTGCCGACTCGGCATCGATGATCTCCCGCTCGCTGGCCTCGCGGATGAGTTCGAGCAGGCTTTCCTGATCTTCGACGTTGCCCCGCAAGGACTGCGTGAATCGCTCCCACCAGCCGCGGGAGCGCTCACTACTTCGGTCTTCACTCATTGCTCTGTATTCGATACGGGTCGGCCACACCCAATTGGGCCAGTAAACGGGTCTCTAGTGCTTCCATGATACCCGCTTCCTCTTCTTCCTGGTGATCATGACCGAGAAGGTGCAGGGCGCTATGGATAAGCAGGTGACGATAATGATCGCGCAAGGGTTTGCCCTGCTCATCGGCCTCGCGCGCAACTACCGCCGGGCAGAGCAGGATGTCACCAAGGGGGCGGCGGCGTCCCGGCCAGGCTTGCGTTGGCGCGGGAAAAGACAAGCAGTTAGTTGGCTGTGGACGTTGGCGAAATTGGCCATTGATCTCGGCAATCTCGGCGCCCCCCAGAAACTGCAGAGAGACTGCCAAGCTCTGCCCTTCGTCTGTGCAACCTGTTAGGGCTAGGGCCAAGGCCGCACGCATCAGGCGCCGGGAAGGAATCTCGGCCAGTTCCGCTACACTCAAGTCCGGACTGACCTGCATCTGCAAAATAAAGCGTGGGGCAGTCATTCGGCGGAGTTCCCACGGTCATAGGCCTGCACGATACGCGCCACCAGGGGATGACGGACCACGTCAGCACTCTGAAAAAAGCTCATCGATACCCCCTCGACGCCATTGAGGATGTCGATGGCCTGCACCAAACCAGAGGGCTGGCCACGTGGCAGGTCCACCTGGGTAACGTCACCGGTGATCACCACCTTGGCGCCAAAACCCATACGCGTAAGGAACATCTTCATTTGCTCCGGCGTGGTATTTTGTGCCTCGTCGAGGATGATGAAGGACTCGTTGAGGGTGCGCCCACGCATATAGGCCAAGGGCGCGACTTCGATGATCTGCCGTTCCATCAGCTTGGCTACCTTTTCAAAGCCGAGCATCTCATAAAGGGCATCGTAGAGGGGGCGCAGGTAGGGATCGACCTTGTCCGACAGGCTGCCGGGCAAAAATCCCAGGCGCTCACCGGCCTCCACCGCAGGGCGCACCAAAACCAGGCGCTGCACCTGCTGTTTGTCGAGCTGCTCGACGGCTGCGGCTACCGCGAGATACGTCTTGCCGGTGCCTGCCGGGCCGATACCAAAACTCAAGTCATGTTCGCGAATGGATTGCAGATAACGGCGTTGCCGCGGTCCACGACCGTTAATCCAACCCTTGCGCGTGAGGATCCCCGCCACTTGCGCACTGTCGTTGTCGTTTTCCGCTTCCAGGTGGGTGGCTTGGATACAGTGATGCACCCACTGGCGGCTCAGGGGCCGTCCCTGCCGCACCTGCCCATACAGTTGCCGCAACACACCGCTCGCCGCCAGCACGGCCGCCGCCTCACCGCTCACGTGATAGCGCTCGCCACGTTGGGAAATCACTACGCCCAAACGCCGTTCAATCTGTTTGAGGTGGGCATCCAGTTCGCCAGCAAGTTCCGCCAACTGCGCAGCGCTGGCGCCTTCGGCAACAAACTCCCCGTGTTCGGCCGGCGCGACGGGAGGCTCCATCAAACGCGTCTCAGGAAACCGCGCGCATGGGGAGCAAACGCCCGCGCAGACTATTAGGCAGGGCCTCGGTAATTTCCACCAGTAGCATTTTTCCGGCCAGCGCCGTCGGTCCGGCGAAGTTTACCGAGCGGTTACAACCCGTTTTACCGGTCCACTCCTCGGCATTGCGTCGCGACGGGCCAGTGACCAAGATCTCCTGCACGCTACCCACCAGGGCACGGCTGTAGTCCTGGGCCAGTTGGTTAACGCGACCCTGCAGGATGGATAGACGCTCGTCTTTGGCCGGCTCGGGCACACTGTCTTTCAACTTCAGGGCCGGAGTGTTGGGGCGCTGGCTGTATTTGAAGGAGAAAGACTGATCGAAACGCACCTTTTCGATGAGGTCCATGGTCGCCTGAAAATCGGCATCGGTCTCACCAGGAAAGCCAACGATGAAATCTGAGGAAAAGTGGATTTCCGGGCGCGCCTCGCGCAGAGCCGCTATCTTCTCGAGATATTCGGCTATGCTGTGCTTACGATGCATGCGCCGCAAAATGCGGTCAGAACCGCTCTGCACCGGCAGGTGCAGATGCGGCGCCAGCACCGGCAGATCGCGGTGCGCAGCAATCAGGCGCTCGTCCAGATTGTTGGGGTGCGAGGTGGTATAGCGTAGACGCTGCAGCCCCGGCAGAGTGACCAAACGGCGCAAGAGCTCGGCAAAATCTGCATCGCCAATCAAGCCGGAGGGCGCACGATAGGCATTGACGTTTTGCCCGAGCAGAGTGATTTCTGCCACTCCCTGGTCAAGAAGCTGGCGCACCTCCCGCACAATCTCCGGTAACGGCCGACTGTATTCGCGCCCGCGGGTATGGGGCACCACACAGAAGGTGCAAAACTTATCGCAGCCCTCTTGCACCGTAACGAAGGCAGTCGCCCCCTGCCGGCCCGGGCGCTCCGGCAAGCGGTCAAATTTTTCCAATTCGGGAAAACTCAGATCGAGCTGTGGCTGCCGCTCCGCCAAGCGGGCATCCAGCAGATCCGGCAAACGATGCAAGGTCTGCGGGCCAAAAACGATATCGACGTACGGCGCACGGCGGCGCAGGCGCTCTCCCTCCTGGCTGGCAACACAACCTCCCACAGCAATAAGGGGTTGCGGCTCGCGTTCTTTGAGTGGACGCCAAAATCCGAGTTGCGTATAGACCTTGTCCTCCGCCTTTTCACGGATGGAACAGGTATTGAGGATGAGCAAATCGGCTGCTTCGGGAGTATCAACGAGGTCCAGGCCGTGGCTGCGCGCCAATAGCTCGGCCATGCGCTCCGAGTCGTACTCATTCATTTGGCAGCCAAAGGTTTTGATGTAGAGATGCTGCAAGTTCGCTTCCAAGACTTCCTTTCAAAACGCCATGATACGAGGGGCAAGGGGGGCTGGCAAGCCAGCTCATAACTCATCCCAAAGGACAACCCGACACTCTGCCTGCCGCGCCATCGCCCGCATCTGCACAAGATCTCGTAACTCCTTGACTCCCTCCTCGCCTGGACAGCGCGACCCCAGTATAGCTACAGCATCTTCCTCACTGTAATGTTGTTTACAGGAAATCGACGAGGCCAAAAGATCAATGTGACACCACAACAATTTACCCGAATGCATTCGTACGGGGATCAAACCAAACGTAGTGAGACCTTTACCCTGCCTTTTCAATACATGAATGTCATTGGCCGCCATGCGTTGCACCGCCCCATCGCGTTCGCTCATGAGTGCCAACAGCTTGGGCCGACCACCAAGTCTGCAAGGCGCCATGCGAAGAAAAATGAAAACTACCGGTGCGGTAGCCGAAAGCGAAGAGCGCAAGGTTCTGATCATAATAATACGCGGGTTGGCCAAGCAAACCCTGCTGCGCGTCATAATCGGCACGCACGCGGTGTAACTGCTGAACCAGTGCCTTTTCGTCATGATTTGCAGCAAGATATGGCAAGAGAGCCGCAGAAAAACCAGCTGGCCCCTGCCCGTGCGCCGTCCCGGTTTTGCTGTCCACAACCGTAGGCGGAAGCACGGCATGTTGTAAATAGGAACGCATTCCGTATACCGCATGGAGCACCTCCCGACCCAAGGGCTCCTCGTCGCTCCCCATCCCCGCCCAAAGGTACACCCGTATCGCGTTATAACTTCCGTCACTTCCTTGGGGCGGTGTAAACAGATCTCCATCTGCACCAATGCCAACCCAATCTGGAGCAAATCCATGCGGACTAACCAATCGCAAAAAATTGGGAAGTTGCGATGCCATTTCCTGCCAGGGGCCTCGAGGATCCGCTTGCGCCAGCCCAAGAAGCAACGGCAATGGCAGGTAACTGGGGTTGAAGACATAGCGTTGTGGACCGTCAACAAAACCGAAGTAGCCGGGCAGCAACATCGGGGTAGAGCTAAGATCCATACTCTGCTCATTGATTCGCGTGGAAAACGAGATAGGTACAACCTCTTCCCTGGCTATGGTATCCGCCAGCTGCAGGCCGAGGGACGTATAGTCTGAGCGATGCCAAAGCGATCCGGCTTCAATCAAGGTATAAGCCAACCAGAGATCAGCATCTGAGGCGGAGTGCGGACTGAGCAAGGTCCAGCGACCGAGCGGGTTTTTCCCCCAGAGCCATCCAGGAAGCTTTTGGCCCAAACGGCCGCCCGCCAAATTGTCATTAGTCCAGGCAAGGATCCGCGCGAAAAGCTGCGGCTGGTTGGCAACCAGAGAAAAGAATAGCGCGTAGGCTTGCCCTTCAGAGGTGCTGATCCCACCCTGATGTGCATCGATGACTCGCCCTTGCGGGTCGACAAACGCAGAGGTATAGGAATGCCAATATGCGCGCCAATCTCTCACGGAATCCGGCGGAAAGACGTTTGCCGACGCTAACGCGGTCACCATCATAATCGCCCCCGAAAGTAGAGAAATGATCAGCGATTTGGAGGAAAAACCCATGAGCCACGCCCAAGATTGCAGCTGCTGCCAATTTCTACCATTCTAAAATGTCTTGCTAACCGATAGGGCGGCGTAACCAACATCGGGCAGGCCCTTTTGCTGCTGCAATCCTCCCTCTGCAGTCACTCCCCAAGCTTCCGGCAGTGCAACAGTAACGAAAGCACCGTATTGACGAATTTGATAATTTTTCCCGCCCGAAGGGATGATCTCCGGGCCAAAATGCAGCACCGACATCAGAGGGATTCCGAGACGCGCTCGCGACCAATAGGAGTCTTGGCCAAACGCATAGCTGCCAATTCCAGACGCATAAAAACCATCACCTAATGGCAGGTGGATCTGCACCTGGGGCACAAAAGTGAGACTACTTTTATATGGTCCATTCGCTGGAACCACAGGTTGCAAGGAAAAGTATTGATAGCCAAGGCTACCAGACACGTTAAGCTGCAGACTTCCCAGCGTGAATGCGTAACCGAGCCCCGCAGAGACTCCCGGAACACGCGCGCGTACCAACGCCGAAATACCGTCCTGGCTACCTTGGTAGCGATATGTGAGATAACTCAGGAAAACCTGTGTATACAACCCCTGACCAAGGCTTCCACCGGCTATTGGCTGGATCCAGCCTAGGTAATCATAGGAGCTTTGCGCCGATTGCTGCACACCAGCGAGCGCCAAACTATTTGCCGAGACCGGTTGCCACAGCACACTACAAAGTAACGCCATGGAGAGACCTAGTTTTATTGAATAGCGGGGAATGTTTCCAGAGGCTTTCATTTTGCTCTCTCCTTATCCGCTTCTATCGGGCGCAACTGACTCTCTGGAGGTAGGCTATGATAGCGCCGACGCACCATCATGTAGATCAGAAAAGATACGAAAACAGCCAACAGTACAAAAATTATGATCGCGGGCCAAAGATGCTGACTGATCCACACGCCGATACCACCACTAACACCAAACGCGTGAAAAGGCTCATCCTGCATCTCAATGGCATGCACCGTTTTGCCATCAGCTTGCCACCAGTCGGTAAAGCCTCGCAATTGTGGCCAAAGACCAAAATCAATCAACGAATCTAGGCCAGCACGCAGAGTAGGTGCATCCACTGCCGAGAACACAAGGAGTGGATGGCCATCGTAACTGGAGGTAAAAGCCAAACTTTGCTTGCCGAGAGAAAATAGGTAGCCATTTTGATTTTCTGGATCATTGCTAACGATGTTTCGCAAAGACCGTTTGAACTGCCAAGTAGTGTGCGGGGCGCCCGTAGCCTCTACACCCAAAGCCTCACGGAAGGAATCTGGTAACTCTGTGAGGGGAGCCACCGCTAAAATTGGGCCCGAGTCAAAATTATCGCTTCCACTTGTCGCAATGGGGAAAAATGTTCCATAGCGTTGCGCGATCTTACCCACTAAGGTCAACATAGCCGACATCGTCATCTCGTCGACATGACGTGAGGTAAACAGATTGACACGCTCCCCCTTTTTTAAGCCCAGTATTCCAGCAGAGCTCAAGGACGTAAGATCCAAATGGCGAAGTGCATCTCCGCCTTGCCAGGTAAAGGTGGAGTCTGCAAAAACGCTGAGCTGCAAATTGGCACGCTCCGCATTAAAAAGAAAATCATGATTGGATGCAGGAATCAGATTGGGGACCAGCGTAAGGGTATTCCATCCGGGTTTTGCTTCTGTACTGGGGATACTTACGGCGTACTTGACATATTTACCACCGGACGCAGAATTCAGCGGAATAGACCCTTCCAGCGCACCATTAAAAAGGACATTTACGTCAGACGTTCCCGACATTCCTGCGGAATAGACTAAATTCAAGCGTAATTCACCATCTCGCTGCCAACCGCCGTCCCAGATCCGGACATTCACTGGACCACTAAAACCGTTGACCGTGGTAGTCGAGAAGCCAGTCGCAACAAGTGGAAATGTGGATTGTGAAAATGGTAGTGTAGTTAGGGGAAGCGCACTGGCACCTGCTTCAACTGCACCATCGTCGCCATTTATAGCCAACTCTGAAACTGGTGGGTACTGCAATCCGGTATTTGCAAAAGTACGTGCGGCACGCAGTACCTGCATCTCATTTTCTCCGGTAACAATCAGGAGGTAATGGTGAACATGGTCAGGAAACTGGCGCACAAGAATGGATGCCGCGTCGATTTTCCCAATGGCCAGCTGGTGCAGTATCGGAGAAATTTTGTCTGCTGAACCAACGATTACTGCAGTACGACTACCTTTCGGCAATTCACTGAAAAGCTGGTCCAAGGTTTTCGGCGCCGTACCGACATATGGCTCTACCGAGTGCATGTCTATGCGCGTGGGTAAAAACTGATAGCGCAGACTCACCCCTTGTGCGACGTAAGCCAAAGGCTCCAGACTCGCGCTGCCCGGGCTGGCATAAACCGCCAGTTCCGGGGCATAGTTCAAAGAGGCTCGATCAAATAGCCAATCGAGGTGATCCAGGCGCGGCTGAAACGCCTTGGGCGAGGCCATATACTGAAAATTGGAACCACGCGGATCGATTTGTATCCAGTTTCCTTTGGAATCCCCGGCCACTCCCACCAATTGCAGGGTCAAGGTATGGAATCCCGCATCCAGATAGCGCGTTGGAATGGAAAATTGGGTGCCTAAATCGCCACCCGGTTTCAGGGGCATTTGTTCGATAATCCTACCGTGCGATATCGCTTCGAGTGATACGGAGCCCGCCATTTGTCGGGACACATTTCCCTGTATGCTCACCTGAATGCTGCTGACGTCCTCGCCATAGGGAAGCGAGAATGGGACGCGTACGTTCGCACCGTGCCCCTGAAGACGTATGGGTTCCTTGTTACCAATCGTGGTGGCGAATGCCAGGGTAGAAACCGTGCCAGTGACCGCTGCCGGCGACGCCGCAGCGCTGGCATGTTTGGAGCTGGTGGCGGCTGCGGTAGAGTCCGTCGCCTGCGCCCAGGCTGACCAAAAAACCAACAGGAAAATAACGCCAAATCGCATTTTCATGCGGTCACCCCCTCGGGTTGGAGGATTGGAGAAGGGTCCCAACCGGGTTTTAGTTCCCCAGCATCCCCTAGTCGACCATCAACAGGAAAGACTTCCGGACGAGCGCGCACCAGCGTTTTGCGGTGATGGATCGAGCGTCTGTGATTACGCATAGCAAAAAGCAAGGCATTCCGGAACCTTGGCGCTCGGTGAAAGAGTATTTCCTGTGCCAGATGCCAGACATGGCGCGTGCCAAAGACCAATGCCAGACGCATGAACAGGCCAAGCGCCCCAAGGATGCTTCGCGAACGCCGACGTGCCTGGGCCAGGCCGGCCAAGTCGGCACTAGCACCGTAAGCCACGGCAACCGCAGCGATCACATCGCCCACTTCCGCATTGTCAAAGCGAATGGAGAGCACTACCCTCTTGCCGGCTGCAGCATCACGTAACCCATTGATCTTACCTGAGAGTGTTTTGCCTTGACCAAAATCCAAGTGGACCGCTGTTCCCATATGGATCGCAGCGTGGCCAGGAGAAATGGCAATTGCGGACCCCCTCCATGATATGTCCTCGGTATACCCAGATACTCGCACACCGTCCTCCAACTGGACGTTGACCTCTTTGTGTAACGGTACGCGTGCGGAGGCACGGCGTTGCGGCTTTTCATGGGTAACCCCCAGCACCGCGAGAAGAAATAGGGTATCCAACACCGCCCAGAAAAGTACGAAGGCGACCGCATCGGTCTGAGCGCCCGTTTGTTGCATCAAGTTGATGCCGCGGATGATGGCAAGCAGGTTTACCGCCAACAGAAGATAAAACGGCCAGGAAAGTACAGAAACAAAATGGCGATCGAGGAATTCCCCCTTGGGCGTAACTTTGAAGCTTGGTGACTTTGGCCGCCAAAAGACTTTCGTCATGGCCATAGCAATGAACACACTCTGCAATGTTTCATACACTTGAGACACAAAGGGCCAGCGGACGCGTCGATAATAATGCTGTGCAACTAACAAAGAACTTAACAAGTAGGGAACAAGAAATACCAATAATTGAGTGGGCGTAGTGTGACAAATCGTGATCCCAAAAATCAGATACGCTGGCGGGGCCATGAGCAAAACCAACCGCGAGTATGCAAACAACCAATACACGATAAGGTTGGTATAAAGTAGTTTCTGGACAAAACTCAAACCTTTCTGCAACCATGGATTTTTTAAAAGAAAAATCTGCAGCATCCCCGTTCCCCAACGCACCCGTTGTATGACCATACCGGTTACGGTTTCCGGCTGCAGGCCACTGACCATAGGTTTGTTGAGATACAAGGTACGAAAACCCAGGCGCATCGCATCAATAGTCGTTTCCGCGTCCTCGGTGATTGTCTGACCCGCGATACCCCCCAAGGACTTGAGTACCGGTTCACGCAATACCGCCGCCGATCCACAAAAGTAGGAAGTACCCCAAAAATCCAAGCCCGGTTGCATGACTTCATAGAATAGCTCGTTTTCACCCGGCCCACGCGGCAACGCGAGGTTTTTCTCGACAGGATCCTGAGTAACAAAGTTATGTGGAGTCTGAACCAAAAACAATTTTTCATCTTGCAGGAAAAAAGGAGCCGTGCTGCGCAAAAAATCTCGTGTTGGAATATGGTCACAATCGAGGATAGCCACAAGATCGCCTGTGGAATGGGTCAATGCATTATTGATATTGCCAGCTTTGGCATGTTCGTTAGCCTTCCGCGTGAGGTATCTCGCACCATAGCTTGTCGCCAGACTTTTCAAAGAAACACGGCGTTCCCTTGCCATGCGGGATTTTTCCTCATCTTTTTGCTGGCATTTTTTATCAGTACCACCATCATCCAGCAGCCAAACTTGGAACCGCGCGCGGGGATAATCCAGATGAACTGCAGCCGCCAATGTCGGGATAATGACATCCAACTCCTCATTATAAGTTGGAATGAATACATCAATAAAAGGAAAATCGTCTTCCGCAGTTGGCAACTCTGGTATCCGATGATCGATGGGATGTATATTCACCAAATGATTGAACATCAGCATTACAAAGCCATAACCTTCCGCCATCAGCAGCAACCAACCGGCTAGCTCACTCTCCCAGCCATAGCCCGTAGGCATCGTTTCAGTCGCGCGCCAATACAGGTAGCGCCAACCAAAATAAGCACTCGAAAAAATAATGGTGTAGCGCGCCAAAAGCTTGCTCCGGCGGCTGTTGCGAAATAGATCCCAATTGTATAACGCTAGCATGACTGAGATGACAAAAGACGACAGAACTAGTTGCTCTAAAAGAGGGATTTGGATTTCTCCTAGGAAGCCAACCAGAAAGAAAACGATGGATATGACGCTGAAGTTCATGACTGTTGGTGCCAACCGGTGAGCTCCGGTAGAGACCGAAGAGAGAAAACTTCGCATATTTTTCAAGCCCAAAAAAGAGCTCGGCTTGGGAACCCGAGATCGATAACTATCTAACTGTCCCAAACTTCGCCAGAGTACATTCCCCTGAATACGCATAAAAAGCTCTCCCGCATTAAAGCATTATGAGTTAACGTAGCATGGTCATGTTGCACTATTATGAAACTTTTATTACACTTTTATGGCACAACAATCTCTTCCACGTGCCAAACAAAAGCTGCTCGCATGATCGCATAGCGATCTCGTTTCAGATTGAAAGATCTTCGTGAGATTATAAGCAAATACTGTGCCATAAGCTTTTCGTACATTTCAGGAGATTCAATCCCGAAAAATGTTAGCTATTAGTTACAATATTGACGGGGTAGATATTTTTATTAATCAATACAATAAGTTAGTTTATATAGAAACGCACGATCCTAGTGCACATTAAATATATATGCACTATCTCGATGCAATCCAAATCTATCTTCATTCAATATCAGCGGGGTGGTCTGCCGCTTCAAGTACCACAGAAGGTGCGGAACGGCCCAAAACTACCGGGCATGGGTTCGCTGTACGGGAGGTATTCAGGGCGGGCGCTGTAGGGAGCGGCGAGGACCGCGAGGAGTTTTTCCAGCGGGCGCGAGTCGTTGGCCTCGGTGGCTGCGGCGAGGGCAATTTCCACTTGGTGATTGCGTGGGATGTACATGGGGTTGACGGCATCCATGGCGACGCCAACAGCGGCGAATGGTCGGACGTTCCCCAGGCGCGCAAGCCAGCGTTCGCTCCAGGCCGCCCAACTCTCCGGTACGGCAGGGATGCCCAAGCGCTCCCGTTGCTCGGTTGCCATGTCCTGCAGTTCTGCCGCCAGGCTACGGAAAGCGAGGGTGAAATCTGCGTGCTCGTCATCTAGCAGCAGCAAAAAATCCTCCATCAGCGCGTCATCTTCTGCGTTGACCTTGGTAATGCCCAGTTTGCGCGCAAAGATCTCGCGCCAGGCCTGCTGATACAGGCGGGGAAAGCGTTGCAGGGTTTCCGTCAGGCGAGCGATGGCCTGATCAACATCGGCATCCACCAAGGGCACCAGGCTTTCCGCCAAGCGCACCAGATTCCACTGCCCGATGCGCGGCTGCTCGCCATACGCATAACGGCCATTCTGATCGATGGAGCTGAAGACCGTGGCGGGATCGTAGGCATCCATGAAGGCACAGGGGCCGTAATCGATGCTTTCGCCGGCAATGCTCATGTTGTCGGTATTCATGACACCGTGAATGAAGCCCACCCCCATCCATTGCGCGATGAGTTTGGCCTGCCGCTGCATGACGGCTTCGACAAAAGCCAGATAGCGCTCGCCACCCGCAAGCACCTGCAAATCTGGATAGTGACGGGCAATGGCGTAATTGGCGAGACGGCGTAGCAGCTCGTCCTGCTCGCGCACGGCAACAAACTGAAAGGTGCCCACCCGCAGATGGCTGGAGGCTACCCGCGCCAGGATCGCCCCCGGTAGGGGCTGTTCGCGCTGCACCGCCTCACCGGTAGCGACGACGGCGAGGGCGCGGGTGCTGGGAATGCCCAGGGCGTGCATGGCCTCGCCAATAAGGTATTCACGCAGCATCGGCCCGAGGGCGGCCTTGCCATCGCCCCCGCGGGAAAAGGGTGTGCGCCCGGAGCCTTTCAGGTGCAGGTCCCAAAGCTTGCCCTGGGGATCGCGAATTTCACCGAGCAACAAGGCACGGCCATCGCCCAGTTGTGGATTGAATACGCCAAACTGGTGCCCGGCGTAGGCTTGGGCGACAGGACGACTCCCCGAGGCAAGTCGTTGTCCAGATAATAGCGCCGCGCCCTCCGCGCGCAAGGCCATTACCGACAGGCCCAATTGCGTGGCTAGCCCTTCATTCAGCAGCAAAAGTTTGGGATTGGGGACAACGGCAGCCTGCCATTCCGTGTAGAGACCCTCTAACTGCTTGGCAAAATGGCTCTCCAATTGTAGTTCCACTTCCATTCCGTTCTCCCGCCTAGTCATCCACGCACAATGACAGAAAGCCCAGTGCCCAGGCAAGGCGTGCCAATGCTATGCTTGGCCTATGCAGAATGGAACTTCGACCAGCCGTTTGCTCCGCAACCGGCGCTGGGCCCTTGCCCTACTCCTCTTGGCCTTTGCGCTGTTCATCTGGTCCTCTCTGGAACAGGGGCGGGGCGGATATGCTTGGCTACTGGCGGCCAGCGAGGCGGCTATGGTGGGCGCCCTGGCGGATTGGTTTGCCGTGGTGGCGCTGTTTCGCCATCCCCTCGGCATCCCCTTCCCGCATACCGCCATCTTGCCGCGCCGCCGCGATCAGCTCGCGCAGCGTCTGGCGCAATTCATCCGCGAGCATTTCCTGCAGGAAGATGCCATCCTGCGCTTGGTGCAGCGCTACTCCCTGGCAAGCGGTTTGGCGACCTGGCTGCGCCGACCCAAAAACCGTGTCCTGCTCGCCGAACAGGTGCAACAGCTATTGTACCGGGCGTTACAACTGGCCCAACTGGAACCCCTGCGGCAAAGCCTGGCGAAGAGTCTGGCGGCGCAACTGCGGCAATGGGATTTGTCCCGCTGGACTGCGCAAATCCTTCAGCTTCTCACCGAAGATGGACGCCATCAGGCCTTGCTCAGCGATGCCATTGCCCGCCTCGACAACTGGCTCAGCCAGGACAGCGTACAAGAGGAGTTGGCCCTGCAAATTGAAAGACTCCTGCAGCGCGCCTATCCCACCCTGTTCTCCTGGATCGGAGCGGTCGTCGACCCCAGCAATCTCAGCCGCAATCTGGCGCGCAACCTAGTGCGGGCCGCGCAGGAGACCCTGAGTGACATTCACAATGACCCGGAACATCCCAAGCGCCAAGCCTTCGATCAGTGGCTGCGCGAGAGCCTGCTGCGTTTGCAACAGGACCAGACCTTGCAGGCGCGCATCCGCCGTTGGCAAGAGGACCTGCTGGCACATCCAGCGGCACGTGACTACGTGGCGCGCGTGGTGGGGGATTTGCAGCGCTGGCTTCTACAAGATCTGGAGGCGCCACAATCCCGCAGTCGACATCTCTTGCGTCGCGGGGCAGGCTGGTTTGGCGGACTGCTCGACACCCAGCCGGAGCTGCGGCAGGCGATCGACGGCTATGTGGAAGATAGCGCACGCCGCCTCTTGCCCACCCTGCAAGACAGTTTTACCAAACACATCGAGGATACTATCCGCGCCTGGCCCATGGCCGACATGATCCGCGTCTTGGAAGAGGGCATAGGCAGTGATCTACAATATATTCGCATCAATGGCACGGTGGTAGGCTTGCTACTGGGACTGCTCATCCATAGCCTGTTTGTGGCGCTGGGATCGCTATGAATGGCTCTTTCGGGCCGTCCCAAAGGCGCGTAATCGGTCCGATCGGGGCAGGCACGCTTGGCAAAACCTGACTATTGGGATGCCAAAATTCGGAACGTTTTTTGCAAGGGTTTTCACTCCAAATGTCATCAATCCAAATGAGGAGTACATCATGAAGCCGTTGCTCGTCAGCACCATCGCTTGTGCCGCCCTACTCTGCAGCAGTGTCGCATTTGCCGCCAATGCCAACGATGCCCAGAAGGCCATTAGCAGGCTGCGGAAAAACCCTGCAATAAAATCTGCGAGGCACCTGATTTTCTCGAAAAACGCGGCCTGAAGGCACTTCTAGACGGCTTTTGTGCAGTTTTTCT
>NZ_JBFRXP010000028.1:0-21944 GCF_041146875.1 Acidithiobacillus sp. IBUN Pt1247-S3
AGATCTCCATTGGGAAACTCCTTTGCTCGTATGGTGAGGGTGGACCCCCACTATGGCACATCCTGCTCTATAGGGTGGAGGCGTCCATACCATTGCTTACACTTGGTTAGCGGCTTGAGCGATGTGAACGAATCCACAATAGCCGCAAAGACTTGTTGTAGAAATACTACAAAGACGTTTGAACGGCTGTAACGTCGCTTGTGACAGTTACCATTGGCCAATTAGAAATCGTGAGCCGTTGTAACGGCTTTTCGGAGGGGAAAGACCGTGAGAGGCTTTCACCCTCTCATGGATAGCCCCCAATCTCTGGTGAAGATCGCTTTCACCTTGGGTACGCGAAACCACTAAAACCTATCTCTATCTGACGACTTTTCTGTATTCTATTGCGGAATCCTGTGGTTACTGCGAAAGAAACAGGAAAACAGCCTTTGTCTATAGTTATATTTATAGACAAAGGCTGTGTGAGTATAGCTTAATTATAGACAAAAACTGTGTTTGTCTATAAATCTTATATGTATGTATTTGGTGGGCAAAAGGTCTAAACAGTAAGATCAGAGGGGGCGGAGAAGGTGAACTTGGTGAGAGGCAATGTTCGTAGCAAGCCATGACAAGGCGGTATCATCGAGAGGTTTGGTGAACACAGATAGGCGAGTAGAAGCATCTAGCACAAAACCATCAAGAATAGTTTGTGAGGCATCAGGATTGATGGACCTGATGCGAGTCAAGGCGCGATGGAAAGCGACGGCACGTTTAACGGTGCCATAGCTAACGGCAAAGTGATCAGCGGTAATTTCCTTGGATCTACCAGAATCGGGTACATGGTGATCACGAACATGAAGGTAGTAATTCGCAATGACCAGGGTTGCGGCGATACGGGCGGCAGAGCGGGCAACAGCCAGATTCTTGGAGCCATAAGGCTTACGTGCTCGGGTCTGCATAGCTGTATTCAGATATTGCTTCACAGATGCTGAGATTCGCGGGAGTCCTTTCGAAGTCTGCGGTTGTTGCTGTGGTTCGCTGACATCGGGGGTAGTCTCTGCTTTCGGTGCGGCTGGTGTGTCAGTATAGTCGCTGGCGGCGGTATTCTGTGGTGCTGTAGGAATGCAGCCGAGGGATACGTCGAAGAGGGTGCTGGGGATAGGTCGTGGGTCAGGTTCACCGCCGAGCCATAGGCTCATATCAAACTGAGTTTGTGCCTTGAAAGCCTTGATAGCGTAGCGGATAGCGAGGGGTCTGGTGCAATCGTATATGGATTGTTGCAGGTCTATGGTGGCGTTGAAGTTCTGGATCAGTTGCGCGGTGATGGGGAAGTCTACAGCGGAGGGATGGCATGCACCGGAGGTAGAGGTCTTGGGCTTTGGTTCGCTGGAGCCTGAGAGGTTGTAGTTACCCGTCCGTCGGATAGAAGGCAGGACGACATGGAACACCCAGTATTGAAATGTTTTGGCTTCTTTCTTGGTACTGGTCATGATGAGTCGCAAGAGTCCGGGTTCGTTGACAAGATTGATGGCTGTGCCGGGTGCGTTGTTGCTAAGCCCTTGTTCGACATGACTCCGCAAAATACGCATGGTCATTTTTTCGTCGGCATCCAGTCGTGATAATGCTCGGCTAACCTGTTCAAGTCCAAGAACCTTGCACACGTCGGTAGCGACCCACCAGGGTTCCCCATGCTCATCGGTGATGACGCGAACGGCTTTTTTGTTAAATGCGAACGGAATGATGTTGCTGGTATTCATTAGTCGCCCCTAAAATATTCATTTTACGCCTACGCGAGGCTATAGGAGCGGCCAGTTCGGGGTAGCGCGTCATCGACGAACACCGACGCGGTGACAGCCACGGCCATGGGCCTGAGGGTCCATTCCAACAGCCAGTGTAAGGCGCAAAAAATGGTGGACAAAAAGGGAATGCCCTTCTGGGTGATTATCCGCAGCAGCCAGCGGATGATGTAGCCCGCGGCGCAGAGGACAGTGTGCAGGCAATCGCCCAGGGATTCTTTGAGGGGACAGCGGTCCATCCGGTGATCGGCTTTGAGGTGGCCGACGAGGGGTTCAATGGCTTGTCGGCGGCGTAGCGCGCGTTTCTCCTTGGGGGGTGATCCTTCGGGCTTTGCCCCGATGGATGATGCGTACCTCGGGATTGTCGGCATCGACGCCTCGATAGCCCAGGTCGACAAAGACCCGGTCCGGCTGGATCCCCTGGTCCTGCATCAGGATCGTGGTCTGGTCGAGTTGCTCGTGGAGGGTGTGGCCATCGTAGGGGTTGCCCGGACATGCCCCGGTGCCGCTATCTTTCCAGCCAGTTTTCCACGTTGAGGCCACGGATGCGGCGGAATTCGCGCGTATTGTCTGTCACTAGGGTGAAGCCGAGGGCACAAGCATGCGCGGCGATCAGCAGATCGTTCATGCCGATGGGCTGACCCGCCGCTTCCAGATCAGCGCGGATACCGCCATATTCGGCGTCGGCCGGGATATCCAGAGGCAGCACCGGGATCGTTTCCAGGATGCCCTCTATTCTGGTGAGCAGCTTGGCCGAGCCCTTCTTTGCGCAGCCATAGCGCAGCTCAGCCGCGACGATAATACTGGTAAAAATCTCTTTCGGCCCGATCTGCTCAATGCGGTGTGCGGCGGGTCCATCGGGTCTCCAGATTACATGGCTGATGATGTTCGTGTCCAACAGATAACCACTCAAAATAGGTTCTCCGGCTGGGCTGGTGTGTCATCAATGGCGGGGAACTGATCTTCCGGCCCTAGCGGTGGTTCTTTCCTCCATTCGGCAAGCAGTTCGACGACGTTCGTTGGCCTGGTCACTGGCTCGATGATGAGCTTGTCGCCTTCGCGATAGATCATCACACGATCCCCTGGAAATTCGAACTCCACGGGAATCCGCACCGCCTGGCTGCGGTTGTTGCGAAACAGCTTGGCTTCTTTGGGTCTGGGTGGCGTCGATAGGGTAGACATGGCATAGCCCTCTTGTGTATATGCCATATTGTATATGTCAGGCTGCGTCGCATCAACCAAGCGGGTAGTTTGCGAATGATCGTTGTCAAGGGTATCGAAAGAAAACGGATGCACGACATACAAAAGATGAACCTCGTGCCTGGCCCATGTAAGCACAACCTAGAACAATCGCCGCTCATCGGGGATATTTCCTTGACGAAGTGGCCGCAGGTAATTATCGGCGGGTATCTGCTTCTGTGCGGTGGGTAAAGATGGTCGATAGCCTGCCAGAAATGGTTCAGAAGACCCTTGTTTGGCGCGAGCCTCAAACGCTGCCAGAGGGCAGGGAATAGCCTTCCACGCGATGGTGATGGTTTTGCTGCTCTTGTCTAGTGACGTTGGGACCGAATAGGTCCCGACGCTGCGAGCCAGGAGAGCGAAGCGAGGGCGAGTAGTACCCAGCAGGCAACGCGGCGAACTGTATCCGCCGAAACGACCGCGAAGCTGGGAGTGTAGGCGAGTGCTGTGCCGCATGGTTGCCGACAAGATGTAATGGATGCCTCCCCCTACAGGACGGGCAGTGGGGAGATCCAGAAGCAGGGAGTCCTCGCTTGAACCGAGCGGCATCAAAGTGCCAAGGTGGAAATTCATCCACGAAATGGTCTAGGAGGACTCGGTATGCAGACTACTATTTAGGGGCTGGATTTGGCAAAGCGGGTGATGCAGTTGCATTGGGTGGACTGGGAGACGGGCGAGATTCACCGCAAACAGATCAAGCGCCAGAGGCTGTCGGAGTTCTTCGCCAATCGGCAGCCAGGCATGATCGCCATGGAGGCCTGTGGCAGTGCCCACTACTGGGCGCGGGAGTTGGGCAAGCTCGGGCATGAGGTGCATTTGATTGCCGCACAGTTCGTGCGTCCCTTCGTCAAGACCAACAAGACGGATGCGGCAGACGCAGCGGGTATCTGGGAAGCGGTGCAGCGGCCCGATATGCGCTTTGTCACGGTCTGTCATGGGCCGGCCCAATGGAGCCACCCGGGGTCGGCCTAATGGCGCCACGACAAACGGGCTAAAAAGGGCTCTCGAACGGGTCTAAGGATGGGCGATTTTGGCCTCTCTCACAACCCGCGATTTTGGGGCTATTTTGCGGCATTCCCGGGAGCGGTCTGGGTTCCCGATAGCTCTCTCCCTCCAAGATCAGTCGGTAGGCGCCATGGCGTAAACGGTCGATGGTGGCTACCCCCAGCATCCGATTCGCCGGGAAAACCTCTCCCCACTCGCTTAGGTCCAGATTGCTGGTGAGCAGGGTGGTCACGCGCTCATAGCGCTCTGCGATGAGATCGTGAAAGTCTTCATCATGGGGACGGTGCAGAGGCTTGAGACCGAAATCGTCGATGATGAGTAAGCTGACCGTAGCCAATTGTCGGAAGCGTCGTGCATAGCTGCCGGTGGCTCTGGCGGCATGCAGCGAGCCCAGCAGGGCATTCTGGGTAATAAACAGGACATCCACGCCTTGGCGAATGGCGCAATGGCCCAACGCCTGGGCCAGATGGCTCTTGCCGGTTCCGCAGGGGCCAACAATCAGCACCGGTGCCCGCTCTTGGAGATAATGCCCGGTCGCGAGATCGTGGACGAGGGCACGATTGACACCGGGTAAGCGATCAAAGGCGAAGTCTTCCAGCGTCTTGTGACTCTGAAAATGCGCTTGCCGTATCCGTGTATCGAACTTCCGCTGATCTCGGCGGGCCACCTCATCTTGCAGGAGGAGGGCTAAAAACTCGGTGTAAGCCAGCTGACCGTCTATGGCCTGACGGTTACGGGCTTCCAGAGAGTCCAGAATGCCGGATAGACGCAGGGTACTCAGGGTATGACGCAGTTCTTGGGGTTGCATGGGTAGGTTCCTCAATGAAAGAGTTTGCTGGGGTCTCGCAGGAATCGTCCGTCGCGGCGGGTGTATACGCTGCTGGTTTCCCTCTGTATCGGATCGTTGGAGAGCGGTTCTTGATCGAGTCCTCTCTTCAGAATCTGAGCGATGGCCCCATAGCGCGGCGTGCCATAGCGCAATGCGCGTGCGCAAGCGACCTCCAGGCGTTCTGGGGTGTACTTCTCGCGTAGCCGAAGGAGGTTCTGGGCAGCTCGGAGATTGACCAGGACGCGATCGACAAACAGTTGATGGACGACGCCATGGCAGTGAGGACCAATGGCCTGGGCCATCCGTAGGCACCATTGCAGGTCGTGGCTCTGCCAGGCTTGTCCTTCTGGTGGCAGATGGTCCGTCACGGTGGAGAACGTCCCTGGCTGGGTGAGTCGGGGATGGGTAGCTATCAGAGCATGCTCGTGATAGACCCGGATGGTGGTGTCTGTGGCGCGTAACCAGAGGCGTTGTCCAATTAGGTGGTAGGGGACGGAGTAATAGCCCTTGGCGTACTGGACATGGGCATCTCGATGCACCTTGGGCTGGCTCCACTCCGAGAGTTGGACTGGCGTATCCGGCAAGGTCTGTAGCAGGGCTTTCTCTACGGCTGCAAACTGATGGAGGGGCCGCACCTGGGTCGTGCCATGCACCCGGTTCCCGACCAGTACAATCCACTCGTGCAGCTGTCGGTTGGCATCATGGCGGTCATGGAAGGTCCGTAGGGGCAGAAAGGACCGCTTGATGAACTTGACCCCCGACTCCACTATCCCCTTCTTGGCAGGGTCATGGGGCGGGCAAGGGTCGATACGAAAGCCATAGCCTTCCGCACACTCGGCATAGGCACGCTGCACCGCGGGATCATTGATGCAGGCCTTGGTAATAGCGCACTTGGCGTTGTCGATGATGACCCGTTGCACGATGCCCCCGAAGTGCTGGAAGGCGTGGCGATGGCACGCCAGCCAGGTGAGAACCTTCTGGTCCCAGACGATCTCGGCATACTGATGCCGTGACCAGCAGAGGGTCATGACAAAAAACCAGGTCTTGCGTAGTTCGCCGGTCGTCGGATCGGCCAGTTCGGGGCCAGCCCCGAAATCGACCTGGGCGGCCTCACCCGGAGCAAATACCAGGCGCATGGTGGCCTTGGGAGGGGAAGGTGGCGCCCAGTGACGAATGGCCCGCTTGACGGCAGAGTAGCTGCCGGTGAATCCATGATGACGGACCAGTGCGGCGTGGATGGTCGTACCCTGAATGCCTTCTGCAGCCCATTGCGTAATCTGCGTCTTGAAGGCGGCCACGGAGGACGCCTGAGTGGTTGCGGGTACACGTCGTTGTAGGACCGAGGCCAGCACCGCATCCACTGGCAGGGGTTGCTGGGAATCCAGCCAGCCTTGCGCCGTCGCATCTCGACGCAGTGCCCCTAACTTCTTCCGGCCCATGAGGCCCGACCGGGCAATGTCCCGGTCACTATCTCCCTGGCGCATCCGCACCAAGATCTGACGAAGGGTAAACATCTCGAATCTCCTGTTGCTCATGGTGACCTCCTCGAAAAGTAGAGAAGGGTATGAGTCCAATCGAAGTTCGAGAGCCCAGATTCAGGCCGAAAGGGTGGCGCCTTTACGGTGACCCGGAAATGGCGCCATATGGGTGGCCGCTGACACGGTCAAAAGTGAAGAGCAACAATCGGTTCTGGCGCTGCATCGCATGCGCGAGCAGTTGGTCAAGATCCGGACGATGCAGGTGAACGCGATTCGCGGATTGCTGTATGAATTTGGGGTAGATCTTCCCCAGAGGCGCGAGAAAGGGGTGAAGGAAATCCCCGGCGCGCTTGCGGCACTGGAGGGGAGAATCTCTGCTATGGCGCTGGAGACCTTCCGCCGTCAGCTCCAGCGGCTGGAAGAGTTCGACCAGGATATTGCCGATATTGAGAAGCGCCTGACCCTATGGAAAAAGGACCAGGAGGCCGTGACGCGCTTGATGGCGATCCCTAGCGTAGGCTTGCTCACAGCCACGGCGATATTGGCCACGGTAGGCGACATGCGATCCTTCCGATCCGGGCGGGAGTTGGCTTCCTTCTTAGGCTTGGTCCCGCGACAGAGTAGCACCGGAGGGAAAGTGCGGCTATTTGGGCATCAGCAAGCGGGGTGACGTCTATCTGCGGTCCCTGTTGACCCATGGGGCACGAGCCGTGGTCAACCGGCAGAGCAAAAATCGGAACCCCTGGATCGACGCGTTACGCAGTCGGCGACCGCACAATGTGGTCGTCGTGGCACAAGCCAACAAGATGGCCCGAACGATTTGGGCCTTGCTGGCCAGGAATCGGCAGTATGACCCGAACTATGCGTCCACGGTTATGGCCGGTCCTGGCTACAAACGGATGTCGCCAGACTTCGGTGTGGCGAATTGCTCGGGCTTACGATTGCGCATCACCGATTAGTGAAAACTTTTCACGTCCTTATAGCGGTACTTAATCAGGCCCAGAAGCTTCTTGAGACGGGCTTCCTGAATGGCACACATCATGTGTGTGCTGGCCATCGAATGCTCACTCCGTCCGGCAGCTCAAGTTCAAGTTTCGGGTCCAACTCTCGGTCCGACTCAATTTTTAGCAGGTCGAGTGGAATACTCCATTCATCTGCGAGTTGCGCTTTCAGTTCCTTAACTGTGAAGCCACGGAATGACAACCGCCACACCCGCCCTTCTGGGCTATCGTTTTTACTAAGCAGACTGCGTCCCCCAATCGTCAGCGCTTTCACGATGGGTGGAGCACTTCGCTTAACGCTCATCTCCACGACCACTTCCTGCGGTGCGGTGGAAGGTACAAACGGAAGCTCGTCACGATATGGTTCAAGCGTTCGCTGTATGAATAGAATTGCAGGCTCGTACTTCTTCACCGTTTGGATGGCCAGCAACTTCTCTAAACACCTCCCCTTGATCTTGCCGGAGCGAAATTCACCAGCGGAATTGAAGTAGACCTCAAAGAACATCCCGTTCAATAGGTCGAGCGCCCGCTCGAGTGGAATGGAAGCCAATTCCTGACGCAGCTTGTCCAAGAGCGCAACCGCCCGATTCTCATTTCCACAAGCGCACTGATATAGATTTCGGCCCAACACGAAGGCCTCGTTGGCGCTGACCTTAACCCAATCGAGTTCAAGTACGGCCACGATAGCCGGGTTCTGCTGGTACCAGTTGTAGGTCTTCATTGCCTTAATGAAACCCGCGATTTTGTTTCCGTTCTTTAGCGGAAAGTCCACATCTGCCTTGGCTTCGTCAGAGTACGAAAAGGCTTGCTTCAGGCGTACACCGGCCTTCCGTAGTTTCTTGGAGATGAGTTCGGCCAAGGCCGCGGGTGAACGACCTACAAGAGTAATGTGCCCAGTTGTTTTCAAGAGACCAGGCACTTCCACAGTCTCATCAAAAAAGGCGGGCAAGATGTATTCGCGGCTTTCGGTGAATGCGCGAGCTTGAGCACTCTTGCGCTCGTGGTTCGTCCACAACTTCTTGCGATATGCGTCGGAGACGAACATGACAGTGAAGATGGCTCGATTCTGGTAGACATCACTCAGATGCGTATATAAATCCTTGCCCCACAAATCGACTTCCTCGAACTTGTCGTAGAAGACATCGACACCTTCGGCTTGCAATGCCTTGGCCACGGCATCGACATATTCACGATCTTCGCCGGCAAAGGACAAGGCAACATGAAATTTTTTTGGCACTTCAGAAGCCTCCATTAAGAGTTGCCTGACCCAGACGAGGGAGGAGGGCTTCTCCTCACCCCATCATTCGGTTCGAGTAGGGCGCGCAGATTCGCCCGTATTGTTGCGGCAACCGTTGACGTAGGCATTCCGTGTAGCCGGCTGAGCGCTTCGACCACTATGGCAACATCGGCAGGTTTAGACGGGCGATCGCCAGTCTTTGTGAAGGGGCCATCGGTCTCAGTCAACAGCCTATCGAGCGGAATCAGCGCGACCATAGATGCATGCCGCGTATTTTCCAACATGGCGGCGTTTATCGAAAAATAACACCCCAATTCGAGAGCGCGCTGCGCTTCCGCCTTGCTGCCGGTGAACCAGTGAAGTACGGCCTTCCCCTTAGATGGAGGAAAAAACGATTCAATATGGTCAAGCACAGTCTTGGCAGCTCGAACGCTGTGAACGGTGACAACCTTCCCCCCCGCGTCAGCACAACGCTGAAGAACGTGTTGAAAGACTTGCTTCTGCAGGTCCAGGGATTTATAGAAGCGCGGACCCGCATCAAGGCCGACTTCACCAACGTAACGCGCCTCCGACAGGTAGCGATCCCATAGTTCAAGTTCGCCTGCACGCTCCGCGACCAATTGCGGATGCAGCCCAAGCGCAGCTCGGACATGCTTCGTGCGCTGCGCGAGTTCGTGATTGCGTGGCCACGCTAACGGTGTTGTTGTCACCGCGAGGGTGAATACGCCAGCCGCATCTGTCTCCCTGACCGCAAGAGCGTGGTCTGGGTAGAGATCGACGTGGCAATGGAAGTCCACAAGACCGGCCGAAGGAATCATGATCGCATCCTCGTCAACTCGGTCTCGCTTCGACACCATTGATCAGACGCTCGACTTCACCAAGGCCTCGCCGATAGACATCTGCCAGCTCAATGAGATGAGCCGACTCGTCCGCGAGGGAGCCCGGCTTATGAATCAGTAGACTCGCAAGCTGCGGTCTTGCTCGCAGGCGCTCAATCGCGTACTGAAATGATCTGATCTGCTTTCCTGTCGATTCGCGCGTGTCCAACGGCTGTGCGTGTAGGTCTTCCACGGTGTATGTCGTCGCGTCACCTCCGACACCCCATGCCGTAGTCAGGGCAGCACGACGGATCAGGCACGGAAGGCAATAGCCGCAGTGTTCTATGCCAAGTCCTTGCCACCGACCTTTAGTCGGGGATGAACACGACAATGAATCGGTTGCCAAATTCTTCAACAGTGTGGGATTCCGACAGTTTGCGGCCATTTCGCCCTTCGTCTTGTCCCAGTACGGGTTTCGAATCTCGCCGTCTATGCCGAGTATGCCCAGCAGGTCGTTCCACCTAGCCATGTAGTAAGGATGCGTGGTGCGGGTGCTGTTCGATCCGAGCCGTAGTGGGTCCAAGGGCACATTCAGAGCAATGAGCCCGTTCTCAGGCACACGCAGAATGAAATGGCGTCCCAACCCTGTACCGGCGAATACCCCGAGCGCGAAGAATAGGAACGACCTACCGCGCGTGCTGTTCTCTGAACCGACATCTTCTACAAGTCCATCCACAAAGGTCATTCCGACCCGCAGGCGCTCGAAGGACGATTTGTTGAAGTGCTTCTTTAAACCCGCGAACAACTTGCCCTGCGCGTCGCTGGTCGCGCCTTCGCCAAAATGGCTGACTAACAAGGGTGTGGCGCCACCCTCCAGTAGGTCAATGGCGCCAATCAAACTGTCCAGTCCCCCTGAAAACAGGCTGAGGGAATCAAAAGGTGGAGCGATCAAGCTCGGAGACGCCGCCTCGATGATCGTCGCGAATCGAATCGGACGAGCCCTGAACCCAATCACCCAGCGATCACCGGTCAAAAAGTCCAGCGCTTTCTTCAGCGTTGGTCCTGCTGCGGCCCAGCGAGCAGGATCGCTGACCGGAACGACTAGGCGAATCTCTCGCGTCCAAGAATCCTGAGACTGCTCGGCACGGGAGATGCGGGTATCCGCTGCGTGGACATGAGCAGCCAACACTAGCAGATCGACGCCGATCTCAGAGGGAAACACGCCGATCTTCTTCAGGCTCGTCAGCGCTCCACCGATACCATGATCCAAGGACTTTTCGCCGGCGAAGAGTTGTAGGTACGTCCTCTGTTCATCGGTACCAACTGCAACATCGAGACTGTCGTCAGGCCCGAAGCGGCCTGCTAAGAGGTGTCGCTTCATTGGTTGGCCTCCGCATCACCAAGGGTTTGCAAGATCGCGAAGGCGGACTCGTACACGGCGTCTACGAAGAGCTGAATTCGCTCGGGCGAGAGATTGGGAGTCTCCGCCCGGGCCCGTGTCAGCGCGTCGCTCACTCCGCCACGGATGAAATCGCGCAACTGCTGTTCGACGCGATGCGCAGCTTGCGCGTCTGTTGGCATGGTCACGGCCTTGGTGCCGATGTCATTGCATATGCGTGCTTCTATCGCGTGAGTGGCGTACAACTCGAAAACCGTTTGCATCTGATCCGGCGTAAACGTGGTTAGATCGGTTAGCCCTTCACTTGCCAGTTCAACGATGGTCTCGATGTATGCCTCGCGGGCAATTCCTTCATCCACGGTGCCTGCACCCGGACAGATGTAGTCGGCCAAGCCCACGAATATCTCGGTGATCGGACGACCTGCCAACGACTCCAAGTCCAGCGCACGCAGCGCCTCGCGCACACCACGCGCCTGCGCATCAGCCAAGAAGCCAAGAAGTCGTGCGCCGGCCCCACGAGAGGCGCCCATACGTTGGGCAGCCTGGCGTGCGCCGCCGGCAGATGTTGAAACGTACTTTGATACGGCGCGCCCCAGACTGGCCCGATCGCTGCCGCCAGAACCGGCGAATCGGGTGAAGCTGTTGCGCGCGCCCGAGAAGCGTTGCGGGTCCGCCGTTTTCGGAATGGGTGGCTGGTTTGGTGGTGCAGGGGGCGCAGCGCCATCTGCGGGAGGCTGGCCATCGGGGCCTGCGCCCGCACCGGCAGGGTTGGGAGGAGCGTTATCGCCATCACCGCCGCCCAGCCATGACGGGACGAGCGGGGTTCCGCCGCCAGGGCCACCGTAAGCCGTCGAGGTTCCCATCAGCGAACTCCCTTCACGTCCTTAAGCGCCGCTTCGGCGCTGGCCTTCAGGCCGGGGTTGTTGGTAGCTTTGCTCCAATCGCCCAGTAGCTTCGTCAGGCGGGCGGCGCATTCAGCATCTTTGATAACGCCCTGCCAGCCGCTGACGGCCCAAGGGCCACATTTGCCACTTGGCAGCGCCTCCAGGAAATCCATCAACCGGGTCTGCAAGCTAGACTGCGCCTTCACGAGAACCACCAGGCCATCGATACCCGGCGGCTTGGTGTCGAAAGCGCCGGTACTCATGATCTTTGTACGCACGGCCTCGAACACCTTCTCCGCTTCGGGTTGCACGAGCTGCTTCAACTCGGCCTCGTAGCTTTGAACAGTCATCTTGCCGCCGAACAGCTTTTCCACCACACCAGCCAAGTGCCCCAGCACCGATACCGGGCCGAAGTAGTCCTTCTTATCCTTGGTAACGAACAAGTAGGGGCGCAAATCGATACCCGATAGCTTCGGAGACAAGCACGCCCAGTCGCATATCGTCTCAGAGGACCTCCACTCAGCCAACACGGCGTTGTTAGGCATGGATGCTGGTTCGACGGACTTCTGCTCCTTCCGCTCACCAGCTTGAGGCTCCTTACCGTCAGCCGTCGCCAAGTGCTTTTCTAGGGCATCGAGGTCTTCACAAAATCCGTGCGGATGGACCGCTGCGACAAACGCGATCTGCTCGAACAGCCGTGGTATGAAGCGTTCCGCGAGCATGAGCTTCGCGAGTATGGGCAACTTGATGTCGTCACCGAATCCGCGCGCTGTCGCAGTGCGCTCGCGCAGCAGCAACGTATTGAGGAAACGTTTGATCTGACGGGGGTTGCCTTTCGCGCCGCTTGCCAGAATGGGGCCGATTTGATCGCTGAGTGCGAGCGCGTTATTCGCCTTCTCGGCCTGCTTGCCTAGCGCTGTCTTGATGGTCGCAGAATCCAAACCACCGCTGGTCCAAGGACGTTTCAGCTTCTCCCGCGCCACGCTGATCAGCTTCGCGTAGTCCCCGTCGTCCTCACCGATTTCGGCGCCCGCCAGCAGCAACGTGACATAAATCCGTGTCTCGGTCTCGCCCAGTGCCGGAATGCGGAACGGAACCTGGATGAGTTTTTCGAGGTAATTGCGCGCATAATCCCGCGGCCCGGTACTGTCAGGCAGATCGGGGAAATGCTTGCGCAACGCGTACTCGATCATCGCCTCGTCGGCCGCGACGACAAATGCGGTACGCGCAGTAAAAACGAACAACCGAATGGCTTCGAGGGTTTCGATGGCGGTGTCAGGCAAGCAACGGTCGAGGTCATCAATCAGTACGACAAGTTGCTTGATACCGGCGTCCTTTAGAAGTCGGTCAAACGCCTTGCGGAACGCCTCCACTTCCTCCGGCACGTTTTTGGACTCGCCCGGTTTCAGCACAGCCTTCACCTCGTCCACGGCTGCCGTGAGGTTTTCCTTCGTTGCAATCTTGGCCGGGTCCGCCACCAACGCTTCGAGCGAGCCGACGATGGCTCCAATTTGGTCAGGTGTTGGTATGCCAGTGAAGGCAGTCATCGCCAAACCGCCAGCCCTCTTTGCTACCTTCAGCCAGTCGATCCGGCTGAACACATCCTTGACGGCGGCCGCAGCTTTGGTCAGGGCTGGGCGCTTTTCGACCAAACCTGTCACTATTCCTTCGATTAGGGCGATCTTCGCGTCCTCGAATCCCTGGAATCGCCAGCCGTTGAACTTCAGGCACAGGACATCGTCCGTGTTGGCGAAACCCGCCTCGATCATTTCGAGCACGCTGGACTTGCCCGCTCCCCAATCGCCGTGTACTCCGATCGTTACCGGCTGGTCGGGCTTCGCGCGAAGCAGCCCTATGATCGTGGTGGCAATGGCCTCGTTATTCAGCAGATCAACCTTGGTTTCGTTGTCGGCTAAGATCATTGGTTTTCTCCCTGTGCATACAGCGTCGCGCCGGCTATGGCGTCCTTGGGCCGCAACAATGCGGCTGCACCCAATCCCACACACTGGCGCAACCGATCGTCGTCCAAGTTGTTCAGGTCGTTAGTGTTGCGCACGCCAGCAGACAGCAGCGCCAGGTATTGGCCTCGCGTCAGTCGCACTGAAACCTTGGTGAGTGGCAGTGCGTCGGCGGGCAAACCGAATTCGAGCCGCTGAAGAATTTCGTCCAGACCTTGAAGAAAATCAGGTTGATCGGGGAACAGCGTTGCCAGAATCTGATGCGCGGAACGCAGATGAAAACGAGTCGCGTCGGCAATGCCGATGATGTTGCCGTAGCCGATGGCACCGCCAAAGGGCGTCGTTGAGTAACGCTTCTCCAGCACATCGACGGGCGTCCCCTCAATCCAATCATGCAGTAGCGCGGCACGCTTGCATCGTGCCCAAAACTCGATCTGGTCACGACAGTACCGCTGCAGCATTTGAGGCATCTGGTGCCCGAAGCGCTGTGCCGCCTCTCCAGCGCGCACGCTTTCGGATTGCCCCTTCTTCATGACCGGCGTATAGATGGCATCCAGTTCATCCAACACCTGGACCATCGCGAGGATGTGGCCGGGCGGTGTCTGCGCGACGTTCAGACGCCCCATCAATTCGACCAGACGCAAGCTCGACTCGAACGACAGGGACGAAGCACCGCACGCGCGCCCAAGGAGCGTTAGGTGAATGAGGTCGCCTTCGCGCTCGGCAAGCCCCGCCTGCAATAGGCGATCAACCAGAGCAGTCACGTCCCGCTCCACCATCGCAACCCATTGCGGATTCGCGCGAGATGCCGAGTACCCTCCGAAAGTGTTGACCAGCAGGCCCGGGATTTCGTCAGCACGGACGCCGCGCACCTGACTGAGCAGACGCAGCGTCCATGTCGGCAGGTCACGTTGCTGGAAGGAAGACCTTACGTCTTCAGGGATACCCAGCACATAGCGCTGGAAAAGCTGCGCACGTTCCATGGGCGTGTCCGCCAGGATGATTGCCTTGCCGGCCTCATTAAAGCCGAGTCGCCCAGCGCGACCTGCCATGTTTTTGTACTCGGCCACCGTGAACTGCCGGCCGTCCTCGCCGACGAATTCGTTTTCGGCGAGCACCACCGTCGAGGCCGGCGTGTTGATGCCGGCGGCCAAGGTCGTGGTGGCGACCAGAGCATGGATGCCACCCGTGGCGCTGCGATATCCTCTCTCGACCGCCTCGCGCTCAGCCCTCAGCAAATTAGTGTTATGGAATGCGGTGCCGCCGGCCAGGCATTCTCGCAAGTCCCGCGATGCGCCGGTCAGGTCTTGGGTAGGGAGTGCATCCAGGACAGTGCTGGCCCGCGGCAGGCCAAGTTCCTTGGCGAGGTACTTCGCGCACCCCTGGGCCGGACCACGCATGTTGCGGAACACCAGTAGCTTCTCGCCCTGACCCACAAGTTGCTGCGCCAGAGGCACGATCACGTCCTGCGAACTGGGTTTGTCGCGACGCTGCACGATGCGATGCGAAGGCAGTAAAGCCTCGGTCTTCGTAGCCCCGTCGGTATCGACGTATTGGAATGTTCCTCGCCGGTCAAGAACGCCTTCGATCAACGGCACGGGCCGCTCGCGCGACAACAGCAGCGGAACACCGAGCCAGCGATCGAAGCTATTCAGATTGCCAATGACTGCGGACAAGATCACGAGCTGCGGCTCGATGCCATGCTGTCGGGCCCGCAAGAGCAGGGAAAAAATCAGCTCGACCGTGATGCCGCGCTGCGGGTCCGTGATGAACTGCCCTTCGTCCAGCACAACCAGGCCGAGCTGACTCATTAGACGAGGCGAGCCCAGCGCTAGGTTGAGGAAGGTCTCATAGGTAAAGAAACCCAGGTCATAGCGCCCAGCTAAAACGGGCCCGATGCCGTCGGTGGCATCCCCACTGCAGCGGACCACGCGCAGTCCTGCGGCCGAGTAGCGCTCAGTGAACTCCTCGAACTTCTCGTTGACGAGCGCTCGGTAGGGCAACAGGAATGCCGCCTTCTTGCCGGACGTGACCGCCTGAATCGCCGCCACTTCGCCGACCATCGTCTTGCCGGAACTTGTCGGCGCAACAACCAACAAAGAATTTCCGTTGAGCACGCCGAACTCGTTGACCGCCTTGAGTTGCAGCGCATTTAGGCCCTGTGGAAAGTCGGTGGCCCACCTCTCGACAATCTCGGGCGGGAAGCCGTGGGCGGAAAACTCCGCAAACGATCCCGACATTTGATGGACAACTCTTGCAGGAAAAGCCGCAGCGTAGTTGTCGCCGCGCTTGAGCGCCGGGAACGTCAGACCACCCTGCACACTGCCCAAGAATATGGGCGTTTGCGTGACGCTGATTCGCTCAGCCTCCACACGCGCCAGTCGGATGATCTCCCCAGCAATCTCAGGAAAACTGACTGAGTCGCCTGCCGTGCAGGTCAAAGCCTCAATCACGGCGTGGGTGAGCAAGCCATGCCCGGTGCCTGGCTGTTCCCACGCGGATTCATTCGTCGCACAAGCGGCCAGAAGGATGCGGCCTTCGCCATAGATGCCTGTAAGTGCGAATGCGTTGCGCGGGCGTGCCACTGTCTCTAGCACCCGCGCCGGCGCCTGGCCGCTGAAACAGCAATCGAGGATGCATAGGACAGCGCGGGCCTTGGTCGCCTTGAAGGCGTCCGCCAAGCCAGCCATCGATAAGGCTGTCCCTGCCAGGTCGCCCGCCTTCGTGTCGAACAAGACCAAGTTGCCATCCGGAGATCCGTGTCCCGCGAACGTGATAACCACCACGTCATCTGAACTTGCGGCGGCCAAGGTGCCGAGCATGGCACCTGACACTTCCGCGTGGGTTGCAGCCTGGTCCACGAGCAGGCGGCCACTCAAGCCTTCGATCGTATCGGTGAACAGTGCCCACAGGGCCGTAGCATCGCGTCGCGCTCCGCCCAGCTCGGGTATGGAGGTATCGAGATGCTTGTTGATGCCTACGAATATCGCCTTGATCGCCATACGTGCTCCTCATCCGATCCGGGCAAGGAGTTGTTCGATCACGTCACAGGCCTGCCGCTGCCGTAACGTCCTCGCCTCACGTTGCTCTGGCTCGTCGCCTTCGCCCAGCTCAAACTTGGCGACCGACACCGGACCGTCCTTGCGATAGCTCTCGGCTTTCTCGTCGCTTGCGAAGCGGCTGCGCAGGATCGCCAGAGAGGCATCGACGATGGCGCCGTGCTTGCCGCTGCACTCCTTGTGGAAAGCCGCAGCCACGGCATCCAGTCCTTCGGATGCGTGTTCAATGCAATAGATCAGATCATGCGCATCCTTGCGTTCGAAGCGCTGATCGAACGCGAACGACTTCAGGCAGGTAAAGCTGACTAGGTTGGCATGCTTGACCTGTTCCGTCGCGATTCCGTTGCCACCGAGGAGTTCAGCTTGGATCTCGGTGACTTGGTGGAGGTCAAAAACGATGGACGAATACGGAATATTCATTGCGGAGATCGTGCCTTCGGTCGGCAATGGCTGTACCTTGCCACCAGCGATGTCCGGTGCATCCGCTAGCAGTTCCAGCACCATCAGCGCGCCATGTTCAGTTCGGGTCTGCCAACGCCAGGAAAGCTCCGTACCAGCGCTGTTTTCAGCTCGCTCGAACCCCATCTTCTTGAGGTTATCTTCGAGTGTGTGATACGCCTCGGTATCTGTCAGGATTTGCAGGTCGATCACGATGTCCACGTCCAGAGTGCCTGCGTGCGCCGGCACTACCGGAGGCCGCGCGGCAACGAGATATCGCGGCGTGAGTCCCCCGATCAGGTAGACCGATTCTTTCCACGGTCCGAGTCCGCGCAACAGCGTTACGAGGACGCGTTCGCAGTCCACGGTGTACTGGTCGCTGTAGCCGTCTAGCGTTGCGGGCTTTGCCATCAGAAGCCGATCCGTTCCTTGCGAAAGTGCTCGGCCATTTCTTTGGCGCGGCCTTCGCCGCGCAGCAGGTCGAGGTAGATCTGGACCGGACTGGCCAGCCAAACACCCCCGACGTTTCGTCGAAACAGCAGTTCTCCCGCCGACTTCGTCTCGATGACCGCGAGGTTCGCCCCTTCATTGACGACGCGTGCACCCAGCTCAGCCATTGCCGTTTCGGCACTGGTGCTGGGTAGCAGTCGAACTCGCACCTGTGAGATACCGGACAGGAAGGGGGCGTAGCGCTGCGCTGCGGCTTCGTAGCTCACCGCGTAAGCGACCTGATGCGCATCGAATATCTGACCGATCCGTTCGATCAGTGCATCAGATTTCAATCCGCGCACGAAATATCGGCGCAGCACTGGCGCGCGTTGTGTGGCGAGCTGCTTTGCCCAAGCATTGAGCAACGCATCTGGCTCGCGTAGGTGCCGCTCCTTGCTCGGCCCCTGTCCTCGCGACACCAACCAGTCGAACCGCTCCAGTTCACTCAGCACATCCGAGGCCGTGGATGGAGCCACCTGCGCCCGTTCGGCCACTTCGGTAACACCAAACCATTCCTCGTGATTGACCAGGAGCGCGTACAAAACCTGGGCACGCCGCCCGGAGAAGAGTGACCGCACCGACTTTTCCAAAGTCTTCGGAGCGGGCTTGTCGATGTAGACGTAAGCACCGGCGGCCGACAGGAACAAGCTTCCGCCGCTATCGAAGTAGCCGATGCGCTCGGCTCTGAGCAATTCTTTCGCCCCTGGTGAGAGCGACTCGGCGATCAGCAAGTGCTGCACATCGGCGGAGTAACTATGCTGCAGCGACTTCAACTGCCACAACACCTGGCGCACATCTCGTGGATAGACGGACTTCTTTGCCTCAACCAGCAAGACAATCGATTTACCGGCGACGTGCAGATCAATCTTCGCGTCGACGCGACCAGCGGCTTGAACAGCAGGTTCCGACTGAGTCAACTCGGCATGCACGTCCGGCAACTCCCGGAGTGAATCCAAGAGCTGTTCGATCAGTGCGTGTTCCACGAGGGGCGATTCGGTCATGACGGCCGTTATTTCCTGTTCAGCGAATAAGCGCACTATACCGAATATACGACATAAGTGCCATATTCGCTGCACAGCGAATTCCTCTTCGGGGTAGCTTGGTCATCCCGGCTACTGCCGTCGGGCTCGCGGGCTGCGCCCCGCGCCTCGTACCTCGTGCCGAGTCGCGGCCATCCGGCTTTGATCCCTGACGCCTCCGGCCCTTGAGGGCCTGCGCGCTGCGCTTGCCCATCCATCGTTTCTGCGGGAGGGGTGCGGGTGGTCTTGCTGTTCCCTTCACCGTATCACGGCGTTCTCGCCGTCAAGGACTGCGCGCGCCTTGCGCGCTTGCGTCCTGGCGGCCGTCTTCGACCCATGACTGCTTGCGCTGCGCCGTGCTGGCGGCGGTTTGGGGCAATTCCGCCCAAGCAACCGGAGATCGTCATGAACGACAAATCACACGTTTCCCTCGAACAACACGTTTGCCTAGTCTGCGGCAAGGCGTTCGATACCGGCGCCATCCTGCTGGACAAGCGCCTGCGCGCGGGCATGGAGCATCATACGACGACGGGCTGGGGCCTGTGCCCCGAGCATCAGAAGCTGTCTGATGACGGCTTCGTCGCGCTGGTCGAATGCGATCCGCAACGCAGCGGTCCGCACGGCGGGCGCATGAAGCCCGAGCAGGCGTACCGAACGGGGCGGCTGGCCCATCTGCGGCGCACAGTGTTCGTCCAGATGTTCAACGTACCGATCGACGACAAGCATGCGTGCGTGTTCGTCGAGCCCGGCGTGATCGACCAGTCGCAGTCGATGGTGGTGCCGGTTGCGAGCTGATCGCACCGCGCTAGCTTCGGTGATTTCGCGTTTTCAGGAATCAGCGCAACGAGAGGAATACCTGGGAAATACTGTACGGCGTGATCGGTGATACCGATTCCCCGGCACCACTCCACCATTTTCTGCAACGTTTTGGTATTTAGGTGCGATCCCATAAAAACCCAGACATCCGCATTTTTGTGAGGCAGTGCTTTTATCTGGCGATCCTTTATGCTGTCGGCATTTTCGATCACCGCAAAGCGTAGCGCAGGGTACCGATCGGGCAAAGAAGCAGCCCAAGCTGTTTTGCCGCTGGCGTGGGTTTCTACAGTCCAGATGGCGAGAAGCGGGGAGGACTCAGGTGTGCTCACCTTGCCCCCCGTGGACGGCGGTCCAGTCTTCCACAACCAGACCGGACACTAGGCTAAATGCCTTGTCCCGTGTCACCAAGACCGTCTGACCAACCATCAGGTGTTTCGCGTGTGCCGCAATCATCATGTCCATTGGCGACAGTGTGATGCCGATGCGTTCGCAGGCTGCGCGTAATTCGCCGTAAGTTTCCGCTGTGCCGGAGCCCCATGGCAATATGGTTACACGCGCCAGAAACTCCCGGACCCGCGCCGTGAGGCCATGCGGATGTCCGCGCTTGGCAACCCCATACAGCAGTTCAGCTTGTGTGATTACTGATACCGCCACCCGTTCGATTGGCACCGCGACCAGACGTTCCCGCACTCGCGGAATGTCACCCTTGATGATGTGGCTGGCGATGTTGGTATCCAGCAGATACAACATCAAACGTCCCCAAAGGGGTCATGGTTCTGGTCCCCCTGGCAGCGGTCGGATTCGCTCATGAAGTCTTCCGGTACGTCTGTCGTCGCATCCAAAGCGAAGAAGGCTTCCCAGGAGCCGGGTCGTCGCGACAAAATCACGTCACCCGTCACCGCATCACGGCGAATATAGACTTCCTTGGCATCAAAGCGATATTCCAGCGGCAAACGCACGGCTTGGCTACGCCCGGTGGTAAAGATTTTGGCTGTTTGCATCAGATCCCCCTGCTGTCCACCATGGTCGATACATATCATGAAGCATATCAGGGCTGCTTCGGGCGGCCAAGAAGAATAACGAAATTTTGACAACGCCAAGCAGGAATGTCCCCTTTGGGCAGATCAGGTAGGACCCGAAGCGGAGGGTGCTTGGGTGGTTTGGGCGTAGCGTCGCCAAGGGTGGTCTGGGGCTGCTGGGGAGGGGTGGCAAAGCGGGCGTTGTAGTCTGCGAGGAACTCGGGCAGAAAGGCGTTGGCCGTAGCGCTGTCGGAGATCCCGCGCAGGCGCAATTCCTTGACCAGGCGGTCTTGCAGGGTCTGGTTGGCACGCTCGACCCGGCCCTTGGCTTGGGGCGTGTGGGCATGGATGGGCTGAATATCCAGGACTTGCAGGGCACGGGTGAACTGCGTAGGCGTTCCCTCCTGATCAGGATGGTTGACCCGGAAGACGCTGTGCTTATCCGAGTACAGAGCCACCGGGCGACCATGGGTACTCAAGTACCCCTTCAAGGTCTCCAGGTACGCATAGGTGCTCTCCGCCGGGACGAAGCGCAGGGCCCATCAGGCGGCTGGTCGCATCGTCGATAAAGACCAGCAGGGCAGCGTGGGCCTCGGTCCTCCGACAAGCTTATTCTACCAGAAATGCTTACAGATTGAGGCCTTATTATCTATTCTATCCCCGCATCCAATCGCGGGGTTCGGGTTAGTCAAGGGATTTGCAGCATTTTGTGGCCATAGTGGAGGTCGGCACCCATCAGAACCACAGTGGCCAGTAAGGAGGCGACGAAGGCATATAGATAGGGAGAGGCCGGATTCACCGTAAACAAAAACCCCATCACCAGATTGGAAATCAGTTGGCCGATGCTGCGGGATACGGACAGAAATCCCATTCCCCGCGAGAGGGTGTTGGATTTGACCAAGGCGGATACCAAAGTGGGTTCGAAGGTTTCTACCGCGCCCATGCCCAGCCCGAGTATGGCAACGGCACCATAATAAGCCAGTTCTGGCATCCCCAATAGGACACTTAACGCCATGAACGCCGAACCCAATGCCGAAGGTAGGTAGCCGAGTAACCAGAGCGGGCGCAGCGGGGATAATCGCTGGACGCCGAGGGTATAACCGCTTAGCGCGGAAATGCCCAGGTACACGACGTAGATGCCGACACCTGCGGCAAAGGCGAGAGTGCTGGGGTGAGATCCTGTGGCCGTCAGAATGGGATAACCGAGATTGTAAAAGCTGAAGCCGTAGAGGGTGGCAGCGACTAGCAATAATAGGAATAGGGAATGCGATCGGGCGATAGGAGCTGAAGAACCTGCTCCTGAATGTAGTGGGGTACTGGCAGGGTAGAGGGTCTGGCGTTGCACGAAAAGCACCAACACCGTGGAGATCAGGAGCGGAGCACCCGAGTTCGACAGTTCAACGGCAAAAATCGTCAAATTCGTAATGCCACCCCAGCATTCATAGGGGTTTCAGCGCCTATTTTCGAAAACGTCTGTGGTG
>NZ_JBFRXP010000029.1:0-18460 GCF_041146875.1 Acidithiobacillus sp. IBUN Pt1247-S3
GAGTGTGCGGTGCCACCAGCCGTGTCTACCCGGTAGACAAGATGCCGGGCTTGACCTGCTTTCGATCTATACCAGAGCAGGGTCCATGGATTGAGGGCGCAGGAGAGTTGGCGTGCTCAGCAGGCCTTTTCGCGCGTCGTTGCGCGATCGGCCTTGCGCTGCCAACCAGATAAGTAGCGGGTGTCATGTGGGTTCTGGTGGTGTTGTTTGTGGTTGCGGCCATGATTGACGATGGCAGGCCAGCGGCTATTGTGGCGGTATATACGCTTGACTATTCCTGTGGCTGGTTGGGTATACCATTACTTTTTTATGGACGGAACCTTGTTGGCCTTGACTGCGGTGATGGGCGTGGCTATGGCCTATTTTGGCTATGTAATGGTGGATGTCTCTTTCGACCTGTTAGCGGCGGCCAACGGTGTGGAGGTCTGTCCTTGCCGATCTCCGTACCTGGCCCGCATGGTTTGGGAGGCGCAGTTTTTGTCTCAAAAGCACAAGCCCTTGTGGGCCAGATTCTTTTCTTCTGTTGGTTTTTGAGGTGTTGGAGGCGGCAATTGGATGACGGCAGGAATTGGCAGCTATCGCGTGGTGGGGAAACCGGAGAGAGACTTGCCGGAGGACTCGATCTTTCCATTGGACACTCCCGAGCAGAAAGCGTTCTACTTTGAGCGACTGGCACGCTTTAAGGCGAAGTTTCATGGCTTTCCGGTGTATCGTTTGGCACCTGGGGAGCCGCAAGTCAAACGGTTCGCAACACCGCTGCGAGCCAGGAGAGCGAAGCGGGGGCGAGTAGTCCCCAGAAGCCAACGCGGTGTACTGCATCCGCCGAAGCGACCGCGTAAGCTGGGAGTGCAGGCGCGTGCTGTGCCGCATGGTTGGCGTCGAGCCATTTGGGAGACGAGTGCACCGACGGCGCCCCAACGAGGGCGTGACGGTGCGCCGATGACCAGGGCGGCTGGGGTCTATTATCTGGTCGGCAGCGCAAGGCCGATCGCGCAACGACGCGCGAAAAGGCTTGCTGAGCACGCCGACTCTCCTGTGGAAGAAGCGAATAAGGATTGGGAGGTTTGCGCGACTCGTGCAGCCCGTCAGAGGAGGACACATGACTAAAGCCAAGCCAATCCAAGCCGCGCCCAATGATTCCCGTGGAGAATCGCGCAATAGCTCACTACAAGCCGCAAGACGGGCCAAGCAGGATGAGTTCTACACACAGTACATCGACATCCAGAAGGAGATTGAAGCCTACCTTGAATTCAACCTAGACACTTTCCGCGACAAAATCGTTTACTGCAACTGCGATGACCCATTCGAGAGTAACTTCTTCAAGTATTTCGCCGCCAATTTTAACAAGCTCGGCCTGAAAAAGCTCATCACCACAAGCTACGATGGGTCGCCTATCGCCAGCGCCCAACTACCGCTCATTGAATACACCGAGGGCAACGGCAAGCGCCAAAAGCCCAAGGCTATCGCCGTCATTCTCGACCATGTGAAAGACGAGGACGGCGACGGCGCTGCCAACATTGATGATGTCAAGCTCTTCCTCAAGCGCAACAAAGCAGCGCGGAAAGCCTTGAAGGATGACGGTGAGTATTCAGGCGGAGACTTCCGCAGCGCCGAGTGCGTCGCGCTTCTGAAAGAGGCTGACATCATCAATGTTACCAACCCTCCGTTTTCCCTTTTTCGTGAGTACGTCGCGCAACTCGTTGAGCACGAGAAAAAGTTTGTCATCATAGGCCCCAAGAACGCCACGACTTACAAGGATGTATTCCCGCTCATCAAAGAAACGAAGCTATGGCTTGGGTCCGGGTTCGCCAATGGAAACGCCTACTTCAGTATTCCAGCAGGAAGTGGACGAGATTTTGCGGATGGCGTCTATGACGCGAGCACTGGGCTGGTCAAGTTTCGCAATGTTGGTTGGTTCACAAACCTCGATCACGGGAGGCGCCACAAGAAGTTGCCCCTCATGACGATGGCGGACAACTTGAAGTTCAGCAAGCACAAGGAAATCAAAGGCAAAGCCGCCTACGACCGGTACGATAACTACGACGCGATCGAAGTACCGTTCATCGATGCCATCCCCAGCGACTACGACGGTGTGATTGGTGTCCCGATTACTTTTCTCGATAAGCACAACCCAGAGCAATTCGAGATTTTGGGCGCAACGGAAAGCGAGGGGAAAGGATTTTCCAATGGTTTGTGGCGTGGTGGCGTAGCACAGGCTATGGTTCGTGGCGCACGAGTTTATAAGAGACTATTCATAAGACGAAAGGATCTGGCATGAATATCATTCTGAAAAATATAAATATCAAGGAACGATTTGAACCGACGCACCGCGATCAAGGTTGGCAAGACCTATAAACCAACCTATGCCCCTTCGAGGCAGCCCTGTTCACCGCCACCGATGAGCCCGCCGCACAGGCGATTCGGGCAAGTTACCAAAGCCCAAGATCCGGGCCTGACACCACAGCACCGAGAAAAACCACGACAATCAGCGATACCGCGCCTTGACCCGATTCTGATCTATACCCATGCAATCAAGTTTGTCGGTGGTCGGGGTGATGGATGGACGTGGTCTGGTTTCAGGATTTTTGGAGAGGATTTCGGCGCTTCGTATATCCAGAAATTCGCAAGAAAGCAATACAGGCAACAATCTTGTTTCGTGATGTGTTGACTGTTATTTGGGTATTTTCCGCACTTGCCTATTTGCCGATATATGTTATCCCGAAAAGAATTCTTTATTCGGTGATTGCTCCCTGGGTTTACGACTATTTTCTTTTGTCCGCGGTCACATTCGGCATATTTTTGCTGATCAGGATATTGTGGCGCTTACTACAATGGGCACGAAATGTCGCTCGCCGTGGAAAAGACGATGCGCAAGACCGTTGATCTTGCGGCGGCCTTTACCGCCGGCGCAGTTATTGGCGCTCTCGCCTGGCCGCACCTGATCGGCCTCGCCCCACTGGTTCTGATTGCCCTTCCCTTCTGGAACCGCCGTCACTGGCTCGCACCCTTCCTGTCCATGTTCGGCTATCACCTGGCGACGACTTATGGGCTGATCCACGGCACGGATGATTTCTTTCCCCATGCTGGGCTGGTCCTTGGCGTCGCTTTCTGGACCGGCTCGTCACTACTGTTCGCCCTCCCCTATCTTTTGTATCGTCCGCTGTTCAGTCGTCTGGCAGGTCGTCAAACTGGCTGGCCCAGGTTGGCTGGAGCGGCCATGGTCACGACGCTGCTCCTGTCTATTGTCTCGACCGTACTGCCGCCGCTGGGCCTGATCGGCTGGACCAGTCCGTGGATTGGCGCGTTACCTGGAGGCTGGGTTGCCCTGATCATGACGGGCATGGCGGTAGGGTGGGCAGGATCAGTAGCCGATATGCCAGCGTTCCCGGCGCTCTGGTTTGCTGGAGCTACCCTTGGCCTTTTCGTTGGACTGCTGTTTGGTGTTCCCAAGGTTCCCGCCCTCCCCGCTCACTGGACGGCCATTGATACCCGCTACGGCGAACTCACGGGACTGTCCTATGTCGAGGCCAGTATGCAAATGGTGCCGAAAGTCCTACGCGACTTTCGCCACGGCTCACGGGTTGTGCTCACTCCGGAATCCATTGCTGGTCCCTGGCTACCGGGTACTCGTGCCATCTGGCAGTCGGTCTTGCAGTATACGGCCACCCACAAGGGCAAAGTCGCGCTCATCGGTGCAGACATCCCCACCACCCACGGCGGCTATGTGGATGCCCTGGTACAGATGCAGGACGGCGAGGAAACGATCCTGCCCGACCGGATACCCGTACCGTTTTCCATGTGGCATCCGTGGCAGCCGCGAGACAGCTTCCCCATGCACGTTTTCGGAAAGCCGGAGACGGCAATTGTGAACGGCGTGCATGTTGGCTACCTCATTTGCTACGAACAACTTCTGATCTGGCCTGCCCTGAGCCTGATGGGCCAGCACATCCGTGTCCTGCTGGCCCCAGCGAACGACTGGTGGGCCGATGGGACCGACATCCCGGCCAGTCAGGCGACTTCTGCACGGGCCTGGGGTGCGTTCTTTGGGGTGCCGGTGTTGCGGGCGGTGAATCAATAAGTTTGACCCGATTCGGATCTATACCCGGCGATGACCGAGCATCCAGGCCAAGGCACCCCCTGCCCTCGCCACCTGGATGCTGGACTGCCCAATGGGGTATTGGATTCGTTGGAATCGGAGGCACTATGGGAGATTTGTTGCCGGAAGAACCCGGAAAATCCGCACATGGAATGGGTTCGGATTTGCGAGCAAAAGCGGCGCAACGAATCCGCGAAATAGACAGCCGGTTGTTGGCCTGGTTTGAGCGTCCTGGCCCGCGGCGTGCCGCGTCCTGGGCTTTGCGGGTGCTCTTGATGGTGGAAGCGCCGATCCGGTGGCTGGACAAGCCGGTAGCCATGCTGTTGGCGGGTATTCAGGTGCGTGAGCGCAAGCGTCGGGAGAAGCACCTTGAAAAGCATCGTTAAGTGGTCCCTGTGGGGCATGTTTGGCATCTTCACAGGGCTGGCCGCCTTGTACCTGGGGATACTGGCGATCGTGCGGTGGGATCATTTGGCCCTGAACGCATCGACCTGTGAGCCGCTGGGCCTCTATAAGCTGGAAGGCAATCCGTTCCCGCTGCACGATGGTGAACTGGTGGAAGTGGAGATCCCCGGCCCGGACCATCACCCGGCGGTGGCGGAAGGACTGAGGTATCACTGGTTCCCTGCGAACCAGCCCTGGATCAAGAACATCGCCGCCCTGCCCGGCCAGACCGTGGTGCTCAAGCGGGCTGGCGTGTGGGTGGACGGGCACTACCTGCCGAACTCGCATGTGGAGCGGCGCACGCCCGGGCAGCAGCACGCGATCATTCACTATCCCTTTGGCACATATCATTTGAAAGCCGGGCAGGTGTGGCTGTATGCGCCGGGCAATTACGCCTTCGATTCGGCGTATTACGGACCAGTCCCGGAGACGCACATCCTGGAGAAAGCACGGCCCTGGTGGGTGATTCCAGGCAGCCAGTATTGGTTGAAAAGAGGAGGCTGATGGAAGCCATGGGTATACCCTGGGTGCTATTATTTTTTGGGGTGTGGTATGGACAACGCCTGTGGACGGTTGCCCCGACGACACGGGCAATCTTGGGGATGATGCTTGCCATGTTTTTGGTGCGTCGGTATCGGCGGTTCTTTTTGTGGTATTGGGATGCTTTGTTGGCAGCCTTGCTGGCGCCGGTTTGGGACAGTGTGTGGCTGGGGAGGGTGGTTCGGCCAGAGACTGTAACCGATGAGCTGCCGCTTATGGTGATGGCTAGGCGTTACTGGCAGGAGCAGTACGCGGCAAAGCGGTTTCGGGGGTGGTGGTGGGCAAGCTGGGTGCTGGTACTGTGTTTGGGCCTGCCTCTCATTTTTTCGGTCATATCTGGTGAACGGGCCGTGATGACGGCTTTGTGGGTTCCGTACCTGCTGGCGGCTTATGGTGGTCTGGTTTTGCTGGGGTGGAAAAAGCGAAGCGCCACAACACCGTGCCAGACGTTGAGCAACGTGACCGGGTTGCCGTCCTCGCATTTTGGGTTGTTGCTAGGGACGACGGCTGATCCGTCGTCTTCTGCGTTCCCAGAGGTGGTTTCTCCGGGCGGGCGAGGTTCTTTCTGGGCTGGGTTAAAGCGAGTCGGCGTGCTCAGCAAGCCTTTTCGCGCGTCGTTGCGCGACCGGCCTTGCGCTGCCGACCAGATAAAAGCCCCAGCCGTCCCGGTCACCGGCGTGTCGCCCCGCCCTCGTTGGGGCGCAGGCGGCACACTCCGGCTCCCGAATGACTTTACGGCAGCCATGCGGCACAGCACGCGCCTACACTCCCAGCTACGCGGTCGTTTCGGCGGATGCAGTTCGCCGCGCTGCCTACTGGGGACTACTCGCCCCCGCTTCGCTCTCCTGGCTCGCAGCGTGGTTATTTTGTCCTGGTTGCGATACCCTTGGTGGTGCCTTTGGCGTCATTTCCGAACACATTGCGGTTGGGTGTGGTGGGCCTTTTTGTGTGGCGGGTATTTTTGTCGCTGTTGTTGGTGTTTTCCTGGCTGGTGGTGCTGGTTCGCATGGGTTTGCCATTGGCACGATTTGTTAATCCTCTGCCGGATAAGGAGAACCTTTGTGTTTCTGTTTTTGTGAGAGATGTGAAGGGTTGTAGGTGTTAAGCGGTGAGGCGTTTATTGCCGGTTCTGCGATAACCGTTGGGAATTGCAAAATCGGTACTTTCTGGAAGACCGGAAACCGGCCAGAAAGAACAATGAGTTACAACTAGAGTCTGCCCCGTGTACGCGGGGATGAAAGCATTGACAACCGGACAAAGATCCTATTTTTGAGGTCTGCCCCGTGTACGCGGGGATGAAAGGGGCGTGGTTTGGCGGGAACATGCGCAGCATGTGTCTGCCCCGTGTATGCGGGGATGAAAGGGGGCCTGACCGATGAATTCCAGGTAGTGTTTTGTCTGCCCCGTGTACGCGGGGATGAAAGGTCCAGACATACTAACGCCCTGGATTCCACAGCGTCTGCCCCGTGTACGCGGGGATGAATGGCCTCCAGGCCGTTGTCCGTCTTCCGAAAGACCATAGTGGGCGCAGTCTCATAGCCCTCCGGCCCCTTGCGCCGCAAGGAGCCCACCAACTGACCCTCGTATTCCTTACCTTTCCCTGGGACGTGTACGCGGTCAAGGTTTATCCAGTTGCCGTCCGGCTGCCGGATGCCCAACTCCAGCGCCGGGTAGGGCTCCCGCTCTGTCTTGGTCCACATCCGAGAAGTTTCCGCCACGGTATCTATGTCGGGTTCGCGGATAGACCAAAGGGGACCCAGCGGCGCGGGTCCGTCATGTCGCAACCGATGCTCCAGTCTGTCCTGAATATCAACTGAAATCCCCGAAATTATGTAGCTGTTGCCATTTCGGCGATAAATCACTGCATTACGTTAGCATCGCCAGTCTGGCGTAGTTGTAGTCTCTAGTCGCTTAGCGTTGGCGCCGCTGCATCCACGATTTTAGAATCGTCTCACCATCTGATTCGATCTTGCGCACCAGGGCGACACGCTTGGCCGCATCATGTTCTTTATGCGCTTTTTCAACGACGGTTGCCAAGTCAATGTGGCCTACGTTCGCGCCATCAAAGTTGGGCACCTGCATATGCTTGAACACGTTGCCAACCTGGATCGACACGTTATGGCTCTCCACCCACTCCCGCACCGTAGGCGTATTCAGCAGGCCGCATAGGAAATACGCCGGCTCTTTGTCGTCGAATGCGGCGAAATAGATTTTGTGGTCGGGCACATAGGGCCGCTTCCCAACCCCCGGCACGACCGCGCAGCCAGCCACGGCCGCGTAGAAGCCTCCTGCACGCAACATCTCCGGCCAGATTACTTTCCACGGCTGGAACGTGTAGTCGCCGACATTGTAGATGGCATAGAAGGGAGCGCCCGGCATTTGGCGGCGGTAGGTCGAGCGCTCGTTTAGTAACGTCTTGTGGCGGGTAAACCACGCTCTCGTCTTGGCAAGGGCGGCGCCATTCATTGCCGTTTCCGAAGCATCATAGTCATCGTCGCCAATGCCGCGATTGGGAACGAAGGCATATAGCTCGTCATCCGCGCGCTGCGGAGCGCTCAACCGCAGATAGCATGTCTCAAAATCGCCCGCACCCTTGACCAAGGGATACAGCAAGCTGGCTTCTACCCACGCGGTCTTGGCGGCACCGATTTCCTTTTTGCCAGAGTCGGGGCAACTGCGGACCTGTACCAAGTTGCCATTGCTCTTGAGGATCGGTACGAAATACACGCCGTTCAGATCCGTGGTAATGCCCTTGCGCCCCGCAGTCCACGTACAAGCCCCGGAAAGCGCCTGCAAGACCTGGTAGCGACCTTCGGCCAGTACCGCCCAGGGAGAGCCCGGTTCATCGACTGGCGCCGCCTCCTTGGGCGTGATGGCGATCCGCGCCATTACATCCGGCAGACTCAGCCCGATCGGAATGGCCTTGGCGTTGCCAGCCGTGCTATCCCACAGCCGATAGGGCACGGGATACGTGCCGGGCTTCTTGGTTTTGTCGAACACGGCGACGACGGTATGGTTCGTAGCGTCGTCGAAGGGTTTCAACGCTTTCATGTCGTCGACGCTGATCGGTTTCAGGTGCAACGTCTTCGGATTGGTCGGCACCAAGCGGAAATGGCGGAAGCCCGCCGACGATGGATTCTTGAAAATCTCGCCGCGAATGACAAAAGCTAGTCGCCCGTTGGTCTTCAACCACTTGTCCGAAGTGGTGTAGGTAATCATCGCCGAAATGTCCAACTCGTTGCCGCCGTGGCGCTTGTTCTTCGAGAAGATGCCGTAATGCTCGCACGTTGGCTTGACCCGCTGGCGGTAAGCGTCGGGCAGCTTCGACCAGCGCACCCAAGGCGGATTCCCGACGATGCAGTCGAAATGGCCGGCGGTCGCCGACCAGAAGAAGTTACGCACAATCCTGAACCAAATGCCGTTCCACTGCTGCCGGTGCAAATGCAATATTTTATCATACGTGTGCTGCAATGGTTCGCGCCACTCGTCGGCCTCGTTCGGGGTCAGCAACTCAGCAGCCAGCAATCGCGCTTCGGCTTGCTCATATTCAAGATCGTCCTCGACATTCTCGCCCATTTGCGCAAACACTTGATCCAAGCGGGCACGGTCAAAGGCCAATGCAGACGGAAGGGTGATGTCCAGCCTTGCGACTTGGCTGCCGATCTGGTATTCCACCACGTCCTGCCCTTTCGCTGGATCGGGTGCAGGGGAATAGATCGCATCGGCGAGTAGCACAGGGATTTCGAGCGTGTGGCCAGGGGATGCCTTCAAGAGGTCGGCGATCTCCATCAGGAAATTGACCCGTGCTGTTTGCACCGCAAGGGGATTCAGATCGAAGCCCCACACGGAAGTGCAAACGTTTTCGAGCAGCCGTTCCGCATCCCATCGGGCCTTGACGGCTTCCTCGCGCATGAGGCGCAGGACGGCGACCAGGAAGGCGCCGGAACCGCATGTGGGATCGAGTACGCGCTTGCCTAGCCAGGCGCCACGGCGAGCTTTCTCAACGGTAAAGTCAACCAACCAATCGGGCGTGTAGAACTCGCCCAAACTTTGCCGTAGCTTGCCGGGCACCAAGTCTTGATAGAGGTCGCGCAGCACGTCGCGCGTATGCGTCAAATAATCGGTGCGGTACAGCGAGAGTGCAGCCAATAAACCGCGCAAGGCAGGTACGAGCTGGGCGGAGTACGCATCGTCGCGGGCTACGTCCAGATACCAACTGAAAATCGCTTCCTCCACGAATCCACGAATGCCCGCTTGCTCGAAGATGCCGGCGCGCTCTATGTCTTGGGATAGCGTATCGAGTAAGGCGGCGTCATCGAGCAGGCCGGACATGGCCTGTGCCGGCTGCTGCGTTGTCGTCAGTCCGTGGGCGGAGATGATTTCCGCCGCCAGCAACTTGATCAGCAGCGAGTTGTAGGAGTGGATGACGAACAACCGACCTGCCATGGCCTGTTCAAGGTTCCCGTTCCACGAAAACCCAATCTCCTGATTGATGGCGTCCGCTTGCAGCACCGACATATCGGCCACTTGGCCGTAGAGGCTACGCCATTCCTCGAACAGCATCTTGATCTTGGAACTGCCTTTCTGGGCCAACTCGCCGGCCAGGGCGTCGGACATCGACTGCATTAACGAGCGCCCGTTGGCCGAACCGTGGCCGAAGTCGGCCATCAGATGGCCGATTGTGATGGCTCGCCGCGTGTCCGCCCTGATTGCCTGGATAACCAGGCCCACCGCGTATTCGGAAAACGGAACAAGGTGCTCGGTGTGGATCACGCAATCGCGCACCTGGGCGAAACAGACATGATCGCCGTCGATGGCGATACCGATGTAATCCTCCGGGGGGATGCCTGACTTCTTCGCTTCGCGCAGGATGTAGGGCAACAGGCGCTTGTCGGTGGCCTCCTTGAACTTGGCGCTGCCCTTCTTGCCCTTAAAGAAACCCGGCGCCTTGAACTCGATGATGACGTTGTTGTAGCTGCTGTCCTTCTTCGCCCGTTCGGCATCGAAGGGCTTGCCTATCGCTGCTTCCAGGGCGGATACCCACGCTAAGCGAACCTCCTCCTCGCCTTCCCACGGCCGGCTGCGCCGGGCCGCGATATGCGCGTAAGCGGCCTGCTGTCTTGTCCTGTCAGTAATTATGGATTGGCTCATTATGTATTGTTGAGAGAAGCGGTGCGTGGCCAGAGGTGACTTTATTCTTAACGTAGCGCGGAGGCAGGGGATTGTCAAAATTATTTGTCATTTTGAAAAACGAGAAAGACACCCGTGGGCTGCACCCCCAATGCCCGTGCCCTGGGGGAACAGGACCACGCGGCCATGCCCCTCCATCTCCCGCAAGATGAGACGCAGCCCCATGGGCGAGCGCTGGTCCAGGGCCACCATCCGATGCCCGCCCGTGGCCCGGCCATACCAGCGCAGTACCCGCGAAAATGCCGGATGACGCGCATAGTCCGGGTCCACCGCAAACAGGTAGCCATAATGCCCGCCGACGCACTGCAGATAACGGGCTACGGCTGGACCATCCAGCAGAGACGTGTGGGGGCGAACGAGGATCAGATGGCCGGGCATCTCAGGCTCCAGATAGAGAGGGATGCCGGGGTATAGATCGGGGACGGGTTAGAGGTTTGGGGAGGGGTTACAACTCGGTGCCATGTTTTTTTCTTCCTGGGGAACTTGACGGCTGGGGATTGTCATTCATCTTATTGATCTCTGGCTTGCCGGGATCGATTCCCAACAACTGCTGAAGTAACTGTCCTTCCCGATGATTCGGGATAGCCTTCAGCATTTCGTTCTGGCGCAAGATGGCTGGGCGCTCATGGATCATCTCTCCGTCGCGGGTAATCGTAACCTCAGCCTTGCCATGCTCCGACTTCGATAGGATAACTATCAGAGGCTCCTCGCCGGGGAATGCCGCAATGGCCTCCAGGCCGTTGTCCGTCTTCCGGAAGACCATAGTGGGCGCAGTCTCATAGCCCTCCGGCCCCTTGCGCCGCAAGGTGCCCACCAACTGACCCTCGTATTCCTTACCTTTCCCTGGGACGTGTACGCGGTCAAGGTTTATCCAGTTGCCGTCAGGCTGCCGGATGCCCGACTCCAGCGCCGGGTAGGGCTCCCGCTCTGCCTTGGTCCACATCCGAGAAGTTTCCGCCACGGTATCTATGTCAGGTTCACGGATAGACCAGAGGTGACCCAGCGGCGCGGGTCCGTCATGTCGCAACCGATGCTCCAGTCTGTCCAGCATGGAATCCACAAACAGCTTGCGCCGGCCATCCAGACCGGAATCTGCCCAAATCGTCCGGCGATATCGTTGTGCGGTATTCCACACGCTTTCCTGAAGCTCCTGATACATTTGCCGAGCATTCCCGTGCTGGATGTCAGACGTGTCCCACAAATCATTCAGGCGGTCCTGGTCCAACCATTGCTTATGCTGCGTGGCTTCGTCCGGGAAATGCTGATGGATCGTCAACGCAGGAAAATCATTTGGCAGGAACAAGGTGGTGTCCAATACGTCATAAGATGGCGCCAGACGAACATCTTCCATGGATCGATAGATCAGCCCGAAGTTCTTCAGATGAGCATCCCCATTGCGCAGGATGTCGTTGAGCAAAAGAATCCTGAGAACGGTTTCCTTGCCCTGGATTACGTATTCCTCGGACACGAAGGAGTCCACCATGACGAAGAGCTTTTCCTGACAACCATTATACTTGAACGCAGGAGAAAACCCGTTCAGGGCGCACGCATCCTCAAAGCCCATGCGTGCCCCATCGGGTTCAATGTCGAAACGGTTGACGAGCAGAGCCTCTCCCGTGATATTTCTTCGCGCCTCTACAGTGGGTATTCCTGCTTCACGAGATGCCAGGAGTGCGAAATCCTCAGCAAGCGTAATACCAAAGTATTGCGGAGATTCCAGTTTCAGGATGCAATCTTGAAAATACAGCGTTCTACTGCCGCCCTTTGGTAAAACGACCTTGGGCATGGCGCCAGATACTCCCAGATTTTCCGCGCCAATGGAGCGAAAAAGGTCTTGCATCCATTTTTCATGACCTGTCGGCACAATGGCATCCAGCAATTCCTGATCCAGCGTCCTGCTGGATCTTGGACCACCAAAACTCAAACGTCCGATCAGATTCCGACCGGCCACTTGCAACAGTGTGAATTTGTCGGAAATGGCAAACCCTTTACCTGCCTGCTCCGATAACCGTTCCAGAGCCCAACCTTCCGGAAGTGAAGTTTGAAACGAAATGGGCATGTCAAACAGATCGGTATACTCACGCCCGGCCACCGGCATGAGCAAAGACACCAGGTTTTCTTCGGGGACGTTTTCCTTATAACGAAAATCATAGCGATTCTGCACCCCGGAAGATTGCAGGACGCTTCTTTTTTCCAGAGTGCCGACTTCCCGATCATTACAGAACACGGAAACAGAAACCTTTTTCTCCATCGCCAGGACCTCTCAGCAAAGCCCTATGGTTGTCTGAAGAACTTCTTGCAAACGCGGGAAGCGCTTATGCCGTAGATTGCCAAGCAAGGGAACATCCGTGTTAACGGGCGCATCCGGCTCTTGTTGTGGCAAGGGAGAAAGTTGAATCTGCAAGCCCAGAATAGCAGCAATTTCCCCGGCAACACCTACAGACAGACCAGCCCCCTGCTCATAAGCGATCAGAGTTGCACGAGAAACACCGACACGATCCGCCAATTCCGCCTGGGTGATTCCCAACGCCCGGCGGACTCTGCGGATTTCTGCACCAAAGCTCTTCGCATCCATTTTGCCCCTCCGTGGTTCATGATTCTTAACGTAGCGCGGAGGCAGGGGTTTGTCAAGATTATTTGACATTTTGAAAAACGAGAAAGACACCCGTGGGCTGCACCCCCAATGCCCGTGCCCTGGGGGAACAGGACCACGCGGCCATGCCCCTCCATCTCCCGCAAGATGAGACGCAGCCCCATGGGCGAGCGCTGGTCCAGGGCCACCATCCGATGCCCGCCCGTGGCCCAGCCATACCAGCGCAGTACCCGCGAAAATGCCGGATGACGCGCATAATCCGGGTCCACCGCAAACAGGTAGCCATAATGCCCGCCGACGACCGCCAGAGATCATCCGATCATGGCAGAAAGGCCCAGAAGCAACACGAGTGACGGAGCGCAGCGACGGCGCGAGGGGTGCTCGGGGCCGATACTGGCGGGGCGCACTCCTTCTTTATCTTGCACTCACTCCTATCTATCTACCAAGAAAATCATGCCTAGACCCTAAAAAAGCCCGCACAATTCCCTGCATGGGACCACCTACATCCGGTCAGGCGGTTGGACAATCGTATAATCTAGGATACAATTGTGGGTATGAACAGCATCAAGACCACAGCGATATTCGATCGATGGTTTGACGGGCTGCGGGATCGTCAGGCCAAAGCGCGAATCCACAGGAGAGTCGGCGTGCTCAGCAAGCCTTTTCGCGCGTCGTTGCGCGATCGGCCTTGCGCTGCCGACCAGATAATAGACCCCAGCCGCCCTGGTCATCGGCGCACCGTCACGCCCTCGTTGGGGCGCCGTCGGTGCACTCGTCTCCCAAATGGCTCGACGCCAACCATGCGGCACAGCACGCGCCTGCACTCCCAGCTTACGCGGTCGCTTCGGCGGATGCAGTACACCGCGTTGGCTTCTGGGGACTACTCGCCCCCGCTTCGCTCTCCTGGCTCGCAGCGTCGATAGCTTTCTGACGACGCTCCGGATCAGGAATTTGCTCTCGCGCAGCTTTGGACTGGGCTTTCTCGTCCGCCGTCAACTTATGTTCGTAGTCCATCCACTTTTCGATCAGCGTGCCATGCTCGCCCTTGCGTACTTGCCAGCCCTTCTCCTGGGCCTGTTTATAGGTACACCAGCGCGGGTCGGACGCATCGGGAGAGAACATCATCAGGCTTTCCTGATTCACGCCACGATACGGCTTGCCGGTCACGGCATTAGCAGGGGCGAGGACCTCACCAGCCTTCCAGGGCTTCTGCCATCGCGCCGTGCCCTGCTCAATCTGCTGGATCAGATGATCGGCCACCTCCAGACGGAAATCCCGCTTGCCCTCTTTGCCGTGTGACGCCATAGGTCGTGCCCCTCCTGCAGATTGCCTGAGTGGGTATAGCGGCGGGCTGGCGGTATAGCTTTTGAGCAATAACTAAGCCAAGCCAGTCAGCTCATGGTGTTTCCACTGTAGATCCCGGTCATTGCGGTGCCAACAGATTGCCCTTATAGTCTGCCCCGTCCGGCCCTCAGCAGTAAGCGCCACGCCCATATGGTGGCAGCCGAACCTCTGGGATTTTGTTTTTTCAGGAGTTTTGCTGATGGTTATGACGGCCGTGCTGATCGATGGCGCATATTTTGTGAAGAGGTTCCGCGCCATTGAGCCGCACAATGCTGTGATGCACACTGACGGCAGGTAGCCTTTGATCTATAATTTCGCCCATGGAACCAGTCAACGAACTTCGTTTTTCTGTCAGCGACCGTATCAATGGTACCGATGTCGGACCAAAGAGCGTTCCGTTGAACTTGTTGGGTGACTTCCAGAAGGATGTCAGCGAGTTTTTAAGAGGTTCAGCGCGGGATATCGATCTTGCGGGAGTGCTAGTTTCGGTTGATGAAGGTTCGCTTGCGTTGGCGGTAACCGGCCTACCGGCGGCGTCGACGCTATGGGTTGATCTGGAACGCCTGAAATCCCCAGACTCCCTGAACTCGGTTGACCCCAAACGCGCGAATGTGGTAGAGCGCTGGCAAATGTCAGCTCGACAGAGTCCTCACCGCAAATACCGGGTTGTAGATGCAGCAGCACGAATCAGCCTGTTGGTCGATGCATCGACTGATTTCCGCAGGATTGAGGAAGTTTGGGTGACCGTAGAAAAATACGTTCATGGCAGGGTGCTGGATTGGGGTGGCAAAAGCAAACCGAATGTTCATCTGGAAATGGACGATGGCACCGTCTTAAAGGTGTCGACCTCGCAAAAGATTCTGGAGGGGGAAGAACGGAACCATCTTTACCGTTACGTGCTGCTACACATCAGCGCCGAAGAAAATCTGATGACTGGTGTGATTCGCAATCCGGTCCTGTTGGCATTCGAGGTGCATCAGCCCGTTTACGATGAAGCTGAATTCCAACAGATGGTGCGGCGTGGCACGGCGGCATGGTCGGGTGTTGTCGCTGCAAGTGCTTGGGTAGAAGAACTTCGAGGCGGTAGCGCATGACGGCAGCAGTATTGCTGGATACTAGCTTCCTGATCTCTCTTGTCGATCAGAACCGGCCTAATCACGAAACTGCAGTTAGCTACTACCGGTTGATGTTGGATCAGCAGGTGCCAATGTATTTTTCGGCAATCGTTGCCGCCGAGTTTGCAATCAAGCAGCCCATTACTGATCTGCCGCTGAAAAACTTCCGCTGCGAGCCAGGAGAGCGAAGCGGGGGCGAGTAGTCCCCAGAAGCCAACGCGGTGTACTGCATCCGCCGAAGCGACCGCGTAAGCTGGGAGTGCAGGCGCGTGCTGTGCCGCATGGTTGGCGTCGAGCCATTTGGGAGACGAGTGCACCGACGGCGCCCCAACGAGGGCGTGACGGTGCGCCGATGACCAGGGCGGCTGGGGTCTATTATCTGGTCGGCAGCGCAAGGCCGATCGCGCAACGACGCGCGAAAAGGCTTGCTGAGCACGCCGACTCTCCTGTGGTAATTCCCTTTTACCTTCCGGCGTTTTGCCTTACTCATACCCGTTTTCCCTGTATCCCGCTCGCGCCTAATCTTTTGCAAGCGCAGTTTGCAAAAGCCGTGCGGCCAATGCCACACGAGGCGGAGCGCCACGAGCACGAGAGGGTATGGCAAGCCAGTACCCTTGTACCATGCCCCGCGTCAGGACAATGTCGCGCTGAAGTTCCGGCAGAGTGACGGGTGCCCCGCCAGGATTGACGCTGATCCCTGCCACCATCACGATGCGGGGATTCGCCGCACGGAGTTGTTGGGCTACCTGGGAAACAAAGTGAGCATAACGGGCAGGATTGCGCTCCAGTCCTTGTGCTTGGATATCGTAAGCACGCACATAGGGTGCAATGCGGTAGGCGATCCTGGATCGCAGGTAGGCGTCCGCCAATGGCCTTTTGTGAAAGAGGTTCAGGGACGGCGTTGCCATCAACCATTTACCGTACCGCTTGGCCTCTGTAGCCGCCTGTTCATAGGTCTGCACCGGATGCGACTGCTCGGCTACGGGCGTAAAGCGCCAATGCTCCAGGTCCAGCACAACGCCACGGGCGTCGTCGTGCAGGGCAGCGGGCAGTTTTTGCAGACTGGCCGCACCCGACCAGATTGTCGCGGCAGGCGGTTGAAACTGCGACTGGCCCATTATCCAGGTATCTGGCGTATTCAGGGGTCCGCGCAGCAATACTGCTCCTAAAGACAGGCTGGCGAGCTTGGTAATGGTGCTTCCAGAAAACATCCAGATCATTTCGGTTTAGCCCCCATGTCCTTATCGAAAAACTCATCCATCAGAGTGTACAAGTTGTACGCCAGCACCCATAGCGGGAACCCTGTAAAAATAACCAGCGGTGGCGCCAGTATCCCCGCTACCAGTTGGTGCGTCAGGTTTTGTGGCCAGCCGATGATCTGGCAGACACCCGCGCCAATCATCGTGAAAACCGCAAACACAACAAAGAACAATAGCAGCAACAGAATGATGGTCAGTAACAGCGGCTTGATTCGCATACGATTCACTCCTGTAGTTTACTGGAAAGATCTTCGCAAGCGGCGTTCCGCGCTTTCAATCGCGATTTCAATCGCGCGCTCTCCTCAATAGCAAGGCGTTCCCGTAAGGCAGCAAGACTCCGTCTGTACCCTTCTTCTGCCTTTTTCCTGCGTTCAAGTTCCCTCATATTTATTACTGTTACGTATTCTTTCCCGGTAAGTTCACAGGTTGGCTTTTTTGTTCCAACAAGGTTTTTTTCACCTCTTCTGATTCAGATGACCACTTAGCCAGGTTTTGCAGATTTTCTGCTGTGAGTTTGTAATAAATATCTTTGTGAATCCAATAACCATAGAACCCTATAGCATCTAAAAATATAGATATAGTGACACCTATATACAAAGACTGTATACGATTGTATAGCTCAATAAGTACAGAGATACCAACAAAGGAAATCAGGATGAAACCAATACCAAGCCACATTGAACATTCGCCCGCGCATTCCCCTTCCTGGGCGGTAAGCCAGGAGGGGGTCAAGCGGGCCGTTGGGCCTTGCGGGGTTTTTCCTTGGTCCCCTGACTCTCCACGTATCGCCGCACGGTTTCCAGCGTGGCGCCGCCAACGCTGCCCACGTAATACGCCCGGTGCCAGAAGTATGGTTTCCAGTAAAACGGCTTCAAGTGTTCAGCAAAGCGGTTACGCGCACGCCTGGCGCTAGCGGTTTTCAGATTGTTGATCAGCGTGGAGATGTTGAGGGCCGGATGTATTTCCACCAGCAGATGCACATGGTCCGCCTCGCCCCCAAACTCCAATAGTGTGCAACGCCACCCTTCCAGGATCTCCGCAAAAGCCTCGTGCAGGTAATCCAGCAACCCCGGCGTCAGTGTCTTGCGCCGGTACTTGGTCACGAACACGATATGCAGCTTGAGCGAATATACCGCATGAGAGGATGATTTATTAACTTGTTCTTCCATGCGGCCAAGCGTATCATGGAGCCATGCAGAAAGTCATCCGCACGGATCGCTGGTCACTCGTGGCCGACCAGAAACAGCGCCAGATGCTGCGGGATACCGTGGCACTATACCGTGCCTATGCCCGCGCGCTGATCGGTGTACTGTGGGTGCATTACCGGGAAGTTTCCGTGGGACCATTTCCGGTTGCCGCTGTCGAGAAGCTGATCCATGCGACCCGGAATAATCCCAATCCCCAGTATGCTTTCTTCGACCGCCGCTTCCCCAAGTTTCCGAGCTATTTGCGCCGGGCGGCCATCGTCGCGGCCCTGGGTCAGGTGTCCTCGTTCTCCACCCGTTACGACCAATGGCAGGGCGGTATCCGCAGGCGGCGCGATGCGTTGCCACCCCGTCGCACCGGAGAGAACGCGCTCAATCCGCCGCTCTATCGCGGCCAGTGCGTCCGTTTCGATGCGCAATACCACCATGCGGAAATCAAGGCCTGGTCCGGGACGGACTGGATCTGGACGAAACTCCAGATCGCCGCCAAGCGGCACCGGCACGAGGCATCACAAAACAAGGCGCTGTCTCCCACGCTACTTTCGGATGGCAAGGGCGTCAAACTCGCCATTCCCCCTAAATCCGCGATTGCTGCTAAGAGATAGATAGATAAGGCCCCGATCTGCAAGCCTTTCTGGTAGAATAAGCTTATCGAGAGCTTCACCCAGAAGGTG
>NZ_JBFRXP010000030.1:0-14171 GCF_041146875.1 Acidithiobacillus sp. IBUN Pt1247-S3
ATCATTGATGAGCTGCACTGCAGCATCCACCTCTGCCGTTCCATCTGCTGTGGTGACCTGCTCTCCAGCGATCAAGCCATGTCGGTTATCCATGAGCACATGCCCCAGATAAGCCAGCCGCGCAGCATCCCCCGGTGCCTTCTTGTAGAGGCGGCAATCGGGGTCCGTTATCGAGGCATGGGTGTCATTGTTTCGGGCTATTTGCAATTTGTGGTTGGAATTGAGCGGTTTTGCTGTTGTAAATAGCCTATCGTTGTACTGGGCTCTTGGTTGGAATTTCATATGACAGATTGATCCAACACAAAGTGTTGCTGGTTGGAATTTGTGTCTGAGTGGACCGGCTATCCCTACGAAGTTCCGTATTTCCGACGTCCAGTGAGTTCCGCCTCAACTCTTCGCAGAGCCTCGACCCAAACTGGATTCCAAACACGACGATCACTCAATCTATGAGTCACCTCCATAAAACGGTGGATCATGTTCAATAAGTCTTGACCCATACTGCGAATGGCATCATCTAGAATTGAAGCAGTTAGCCCTGCCTGCCGCAAGCTAACGATCACCGCCATGAAGTCACCGCTGATCTCCACATAGGGTATAAGCACTCTCCCAAGCACAGTGGGATCAAACGAAGCAGCTTCCACACTACCACCGGCCGGTAATAGATCTGTTGTGAAAATCTGTGGCCACCACCGGAAGATTCGTGCGACAACTTGGATCCAGAAGTCATGGGGGTGCTTTGGTTCGACAAGCCTTGCCTCCCGAAATGCGAGATCCAAAGCATGCCACATTCTGGAAGCGTCATCATGCCGCTCTGGGGTACTCGTCAGCACCTCAATTGCGCCAAGCCCCCAAAGCCCCATTATCTCGGCTGGATTTCCGCGAGCGTTTCTACCGGCGCGCCAGGCTCGTTCGCGTCGGAACCTAAGTGCAGACCAGGTGCTGGTGAACCAAGAGGCAGTATCCGGAATTCTCGCCAGGGCATAGCCCGGAATCATTCGTAACGGAGCACCGGGAAGATGTATGAATTCGTTCGCGCGGGTTAGCTCAAAGTCAGTATTCATGAGCAGATCTTTCGCGACAGCCCCGAGATCTAAATTGCTGGCCATTGATGTGAATGCCGCCACACTCAGTGCCGACACGACGCGATATTGTCGCATCGCCGGTGCTGCTTCCATAATCCAGGTGTCCTGCGCTCGACGAGGATTCAGTCGGTTTCCTAGTGCATGGACTAGAATCCCGATGCGATCGACTATCATCTCGCGTGGGTTGTTACGGTCCATATGAGGAACACGGGGAATCTGGCGTAAGAGGTTTTCAAGCCAGCACCAAGCGAGTTCGACGCCATCTGGACGCGCGAATAGAACGTCAAGAACCTCACCCACAGCATCGCTGAAGTGCGCAATGTCTTTGTTCAGGTCTCCGGCGTCATCCTCGCCGGTGCACAGCGATAGCAGTTGTTCGCTTGCCAATTTCAACAACAGGATTGCCGCCATTCCACAGTGATTCCAGCGGCCTTCAATATCGATGGTGGAATTTGCCAACGGTAAAAGAACCAAAACATCCTGCGGACTTTCTTGAAGCGCTTTACTGCTAAGACATTGCTTCACAAGCGCTGGGTGCGGCAATTGATCGATCATCGTCACGAAGCGTCCGGCGTCAGCTCTGCGCAGAATCTCGAACGCACCGCTGGACCGGAATAGGACTGGCCGCAAATCAGCTTCCCAAACATCTTGAAAGCTTCGCCCTGTTTGCGCGAATTCCTCAACAATAGATGCCATAGACACGTACTGGGGCAGGATCTCGGTCAAGGTGTCCGGTGCGTCGTTCGCCCTCTCTATGATTCCATCTAGAAAACCGACAAACCTTTCCAGCAAGTCTGAATTCTCGCGAAACACCGTTGCTGCAGCGGCAGCGAAATCCTCCCACAATAAACCGTTGAACGATGCAACGAATTGACCGATCCAGTCGAGCTTGTCTGGGCCATGAGCCGCATAGGCGCGTCCGCTCGCAGCCGCGAGCGCATGTTCGATCAACGCCACTTCGTCTGGTTCTTTGCCTTCAGCGCTCTTGGTCTTCCAATCCAACGCCAAGGACAGTCCATCGAACCCTGCTGTGGACAGCCGATCGACAAGGTGCATGTCTGCGGGTAGCGATGCAAGGTCCTGCCGAGAATGGAGTATGAGACCACGATCCAGGAGATTTGCAATCCAGATTTCGCAGATCGTAATGACTGAGTTGGCCTCGTCGGAGTGTTCAAGCCAGGAGTCTATTCGCGTACGTCGGTCGTGTAGATAGTCGTCAAACGATCGTGGCATCATGTCCATCTCCATTCGGCTGCCCGTTCTGAGTTTCAGCAACCCATTCTGCGAGAGGTTTTGCCCGTGCGATCACACGCTCAACTGCCGCGATAACATTGCATGGCGCGTGAACCTGGCTGATTATACCTATGCGCTCGCCGAGCTCGTTGAACGATGGACCCAAAGCCCAAACGACATCATCGATCACGAGAAAGCGGTCGTGGAAGATAGGTTTCCTTGAGCCTGGCATCACGAATACCTCTGGTGCCCCACGCCCAAGCTGACTCTGCACATGCTGGAGCTGATTCAGTAGTAGGACGCCGGGCGCCGCGGAAGGCGCCGGCTGCATCTCTGCCGACGCATCGGTTACATTGTCGCTTGGCCGCGCTTTCCGCATGTGAGGTGCGCCGGTCAGGATCTTTACCGCCACACTATCGCGCGTGACCCGAAGTGCGTAGTTTTGGAATTCACGCACGCCAAAATCCGGATCAACGAAGATGACCTGACGCTGCGCCACGGCCACGAGGCCCGCTACATACTCTACGGCCTCGCCGCGCATGCGGACCAGATCTTCACCTGTCAATTCGTCACTGTCATGGCTACCGAATAGCCGTTGCGGGGCAGACTGCCGCTGGACGCGAACCTTGCGAGCCTCCTGCAGCTTAACGATCTGGACTGCACCTGAGATGGGAAGCGCCTCTCCCACATGCACTCCACGAGATTCGCTTGCTCGGTGCGTCCGGTAGTTCGTCGCAGGCTTTCGGCGACCGCCCGCTGGTACCTCGACGTTGACGGCCGTATTGACGATACTAAAATTAATGCCGATTTGCCTAATAAACGATGCCGGTGGAGCCATACGGAGAAGTCCCCGGACGGGACATGATATCGCGTAACCAACCTCTCTCACTGGCTCTGGGTAGTCCTTGATGACGAAGCCGTCAGTGTCCAACGGCGTGGGTAAAATCTCCGTCCAGCCGCTGGGCCGACGCTTGAGCAGGACGAAGTTCAGTGCGTCGGCTTCGGCGTCAGGATAGTCCTCATAATGGCGTCGTCGCACTTGGAAGGTCACACGTTCAGAACCATCTGGGTTCCCTTCTGGCGGCAAATAGTGAACGCTTTCGAGTAACGGATCTGGGGCAAGCAGCGAAAGGCTTCCGAGCCACTCCTCGTAGTCGAGGGGGTCGAAGCCAGTATTGGCAGCAAGCCACTCACGGGCTGGGGAACTTGACCTAAGATTTTGAACCACCTCAACAGCGGGTTCCATTGGAACCAATCGATGAATCCTCGGCCTGCCATGCCACTGTGCTGCGAATGGAGGGACATTATCCCCAATGGAAAAATGGCCCAATGACGGCTCGAACCCAAAGGGCGGGGCAACGAGCGAAACAGGAGAGGCAGTTCCCGGGATCGTCACTCTTCCTTGAGCCGCTTCTTCATACCAAGTAAGCGCATCGGCAACAGACATCCGCACAGATGAAAACGAAAGAGTCATACTGTCACGTGAATTTGGAACTCTCCATGGCTTTTCTCCCGCCCTGAAACTCTCAGGTACGGGGATATCGTGCGGAAAAAGTTCCACATATCCAAAAAGTAAATGTTGTATCTGTGAGGTACGCATCGTCGCCACCCGAACAAGCGCACCGTGGTAGTCAGTCGCGACTTTGCACCACTTCTCATCCTGCTGCGCTGAGATGGTATGATTGATGTGTTGCGCAACTGTATTGCTGTCTTCGTAGCTATCCATTTTCCCTCCAGTTGGCCTGTTGTCACTGCGGGTCATCAATTTGGCTCGGCCGTGTTTCGACCATGTCGGTGTCTGGTAGGAATATAGAAACCATCAGGCAATCCCATCGTCTTCCGACATTTCTGCCAGCGTTGGAATATAGGGTCCGTATTCGACCTTCCTCAGACGGCCAGTGGTTGAAGTCCCCTCTGGGGTGTCGGCGACCGGCACGAGCCCAGTGGCCACTTTCCTGGCGTGTTCCGCATACAGGGCTTTGGCCCTGATAATCTCGTAGCTGTATCCACGGCCCATGCGGTTGGCCACCTTGATCAATCCGTTGAGCCCTTCCGTATAGGCGTTGGTGATACGATAAGGGGCATCCCAGTAGGCAAAGATGTCTTCATAGTGGTTATGCACGGTCTTTGCCAACTTTCGGAATTTCTCCATGCGGCCATCAGGCAGAGACGATTCCCAGTCGCTGAATGCCTGCTTTGCGGAGGTCTTGTCCGGCGCGTCGTAGATGGAGTAGAAGGCTTCCTTGATGTCGTATGCCTCGGCCAGGTTGGGGATCAGTTCCCGGACTGCATCCAGTGCTTTCCGCTCGGAACCGATCAAACTGGCAGGTCGCTTCAGCGTCAACCATCGGACCGATTTCTTGACCTTGACGCGCTCGCTTTGGCTCAAGGTCGCCTGGTGTTTTTTCCGCTCGTCATCAAGTGCATCCGATGCCATGCGCACCACATGGAACTTGTCGATGACCAAGCGGGCGTTCGGGAGAAACGGGCCAAACGATTCTTTGAATGGGCGCCACATGTCCGTACAAACCCATTCCACCTTTTCGCGATCAGGCAACTTCTCAAAAAAAGGCTTCATGTGGGCTTGGGTACGGTACTCCAGCATATCAAAAATACTGTTGGTGGCGAGATTGGTAATGATGCCGCGATACCCGCCGGCAAGATTCACTTCATCGATGCCCATGATGACCGGCGTCTCATAGTGCACCGTGGCCTCCAGATCCGCAATGAGATCCAAGGCAATATTCTTGATAGTGTTAACGGCCAGCCCCGTTTCCTCCGCCAGACCGCGAAATGTTCTTTTCAGACAACGCTTGCGAATGGCCTCTACCAACCGTCTGGTTGCGCGTCGCTTTTCATCCAGAAAAGGAAGCTCCACTGTCACGGTTTTACCGCAGGACTGGCACCGGTAGCGCGGCTTCTCAACCCGAATGCGTACCGGTTGCATCTCCAGAGGGGTGTCAGCGCACTCAATGGAACGGTATCCGTGGCGATACATGGGTTTTGCACACTGTGGGCAGCAGACAATTTCTGGCGTGGGAACCTCTCCGTCGATGAGAATAACGCCTAGGGAGCTTTGTATATCAACCGGTCTGAAACCTTCCAAACGCAGAATATCAAGCATCCAGATCGTCCAGATCAATCATGCGGTGATCTCTGTCAAGCTCGTAAACGATGTCAATCACCGCAGACATCATTTGCTGGTCTGCCTTCAGGAACTGCGTGGCCAGTTTCTGGTGCGAGGTCATGGCGCGGACAACCGCCGTTTGCACGGCACCCGGAAGGTTACCCTTCATGGCTTGCTCACGTGGATTGTTCTCGATCTGTGCCATGACGATTTCATTTTCCTGGGTGATCGAGGCAAGATGGTTGAAAAACGTCACCTGGTCACGGATAGGTGTGGTGTCACCACATAGGCGATTGATACGCTGGATAATCTCCTTCAGATACCCTGGCGTATCCCATCCGTTGTTCCCCGAGCCGGGACCCACCGGTTTTAGCGCGGTATTCTCAGGGTCCTCCTGAGTGGGATGGTCACGCTTCTTGATGTCGAAGCCGGACAGGACCAGCCCCTCCAGGTCGATGTTGTCTGGTGGAACCCCGTCCAGGCGTTTTTGCAGCAGCTTGGCGAATGCGGCGAAGTTCTCCAGTTCAGGATCCCCGAAATCCATGAGTTGCGCGACGTAGGCATAGGTCCGGCAGAAACGGCCCAGACGGCGCTTGAATCCCATCAAGGCGCCGATTTGGTCGGCATAGTCTTTGCGGTGGTGTTCCGCCGATTTCATGCCCACCTCATTCCCTTGCGCGTGTTTCTGTTCGTAGTCCCGTTCCCATGTCGCTGCGGCATCCCGGAGCATTTTGAGCTTCTGGTTGAATACTTGCGCTGGACGGTCCAAAGCGGCGTAGAGGGCTTTGTGCTGCGGGTCCTGCGCTCTGGCAATGTCGCGCAGGGTCCTGAACCGGGCTTGCTTGAAACGCTCCAGATCGTCTGTGTCATAGAGGGCTTGCTCGTCGAGGTCTTTCCGAATGTCATACACGACATTGGGGTCCTGCACGTCTTCGATCTGCGCACCGTCATCATACAGGGCAAAGGCACGACGGACGTTGTCCTGGTCGTTAACAAAGTCGATGATGTAGATGTGGTCGTCATCCTTGCCTGGCGCGGTACGATTCAGACGAGAGAAGGTCTGCACGATCTCCACATCATTGGCGATCTTCTTGTCGATGTACATGGCCGCCAGCTTGGGCTGATCGAATCCGGTCTGGAACTTGTCGGCCACGAGCATGACCCGATATTCCGGGGTATCGAAAGCCTCCCGCAGATCTCGCCCGGCAAGATCCGGGTTCATGCTGATTTCGGTAAATTCCGCATTTTCATCGATGATGAACGGTTCCTCCTGAATCCGCTCATCATCGGCGTGCATGACCTGCTTGCCGGTCAGTTTCCCCGAGAACGCCACCAGGGATCGAATGCCGGCATGTTCGGGATGCTTCTCGATATACTGGTCGAAGCCTTTTTTGTAACGCACGGCGGCGGCGCGGGAACTGGTGACGACCATGGCCTTCGCTCGCCCATCGAGCAGGTGCGTCACGTTCCGGCTGAAATGCTCAATGATGAACTGCACCTTCTGGGTGACGTTGGTCGGGTGCAGGGACATCCACTTCGCCAAGACGCGCTTGGCCTCCTTGCCGCTGACCCGCTTGGTGTCATCGATCCGTTTCGCCAGGTTGAAGGCCGTCTTGTAGGGCGTATAGCCCTTCAGAACGTCAAGAATGAAGCCTTCTTCAATGGCCTGCCGCATGGGGTATCGGTGAAAGGCCTGCGGCAGGTTGGTCTTGCTTGCCGGACGCCCGTCGCGCGTGCGCCCAAAGAGCATGAAGGTCGAATGCTTGGGGGTGGCCGTGAATGCGAAATGGCTCACGTTCCTGGGCCGGACACGGGATTTTTGCAGGCGCTCCAGCAGTTCCTCGACATTGAGGGAGGCCAGCCCTTTCTCGCCGCCCATGGCAAGTGCCGCCTGCAGCTTGTTGGCGTTAGTGCCGGTTTGTGAGGTATGGGCCTCGTCGATGATCACGGCAAAATGCTTGTCCCTGAGACGCTTGTCGGTGACGATGGCTTCCATCGCATAGGGGAAGGTCTGGATCGTCACCACGATGATGGGCGTACCGGAGAACAGCGCGTCGGCAAGTTGTTCACTCTTGGATTTCGAGGTCTTCTGCCGGTCGATGGCGGCGACCATCCCGGTCTGGTGCTCGATTTGCTGCACGGCTTCCTGCAACTGCTTGTCCAGCACGGTGCGATCCGTGACGATCACCACGCTGTCAAAAACAGGCAGGCCGTTGTCGTGACGGAGCTTGACCAGATCATGCGCGGTCCAGGCGATGGTGCTGGTTTTCCCGGATCCCGCGCTGTGTTCGCAAAGGTATTGCACCCCCGGGCCATGTTCCCGTGCGTCCGCGATCATGGCATTGACCGCCGACCACTGGTGGAAGCGCGGGAAGATCAGGGTTTCCTTTCTGGACCAGTTGCCCTTGAGGTCCACCACGTCCTTCTTCTCCACATAGACGAAGCTGTGGAATATCCGCAGCCAGGCATCCTTTTGGCAGACCTGCTCCCAGAAATAGGCCACAGGGTACTCTCCATTCTGGCTGGGGGGATTGCCCGCATGACCGTCATGCCCCTGGTTGAACGGCAGAAAGAAGGTGTTCTCTCCGGCCAGCTTCGTTGTCATCTGAATATCGGACTCTGACAGGGCAAAGTGGACGACGGCGCCCCGCTTGAAGGTCAGGAGCGGTTCCCGGCGTTTGGTTTTGGGGTCCACGGGCAGGCGATCCGCTTTGTACTGCTCCACTGCGGCGTCGGCCGACTGGGTGAAGTCGGTCTTGACCTCGACCGTGGCGACCGGCAGGCCATTGATGAAGAATACAAGGTCAATGGCAAGTTCGCGCGTGGGGTGATATCTAAGTTGTGGTACGACGCGCAGGATGTTGGCTTCGTAGCGTTTCAGCACGTCGGCGTTGCGCTTGTCCTCGGGTTCCGCCTCGGAGAGATCAATATGCCCGCAGCCAGCAATGGAGAATCCCCGGCGCAACGCATAGACCGTGCCATCCTTCTCCAGAACCTTGCTCAGGCGCTGCATGACCGCGCCGCTGGTATCTTCCGGGTGATCCTTGCAGAGCTTGGACCATTTCTCCGGCTGGGTACTCTCAAGCCAGGTCACCAAGTCATCCGGGTACAAGGCGTACTCGGTGTCGTACCGATTGGTGTGACCGACTGCCCAGCCCTGTTCTTTGAGCTTTTGGACGATGTAATCTTCGAAGTGCTTCTCGTAATGGGCGGTATCGCTGTTCATACATCCCCTCTATTGTCTGGATTGGATGGGTGGGTAGAATCCATGGATCCATCCGATGGTTCGCACAGGCGGCCCGCCTTTTCCTCTTCTGTTTCAGCATAGAAGGGCCTGTCCTCGTGCGGACCGTCAAAAAAGATCATCTCTACCATTTCAGTGGAGAATTTTTCAGCATCCGTTGGTTCCTCAAGTTGTACTGGATGGGATAGAGTCATTCGCTGTACGAAATGCCGGATCGCGTGGAACTTGTCTTTTTCGGAGTCACTGTATTCAAGGGCGGCGTACTTGATGTTGCTGCACAAATACTCCGGTTGCCCCTCTCTTCTGCCCTGTGTATTTGTGCGCGGAAACTCTCTAAATTCGGATGAAGGCAGGTCTGTTTCGGCAAATTGCCTCTTGAACTCAATCTGATCTCCCGTGGCCAAAAGATCTGCAACAAGAATTCTTCTTGTCCATAACTTTTTATCATCTCCACCCAAAATAATACTCACAGCATGAGCGGGTCCAGGCCCACAATTTTTGACAATGCAGGACATTTTTGGCCCATAATAATCATTAACAAAATAAGCTGCTGGGCAGGTTCTGAAGCGAGCCTTATCAGAATTTTCAGAAAGCTGGGTAATAGTGCAATAGGGTTTTATCCTGGTTTTTTCTATCTTCCTGGTCAGGTCGATGCTTTCCTTGGCGGCGGCGGCCATATTTTTTGATTGATCCACACTCTTGTATGTAAAAAATGCCAATGCCAGTGTGCCAATCCCGGTAAATGCATCAAAAGAAGTGCTAATCCAATTCATTGGATATCCACGCGCAAGTCAATTTTGCCGGTAACTGCAGAGGTAATGAGGGCAGAGCGACGTTCTTTGATGAGGTCGATGCTGCGCTGGCTCTTGGCGATCAGCGCGTCGATGCGGGAGGTTTCGCGGTCGATCCATGCGGCGATCTGCACACGTTCGCTGGCTGTCGGCCAACAAACCGTAATGTCTCCGATGGCGTCCTGACTCAGGCCATACCGGGTAATGCCCGGCGACTCGACAAAGAAATGCGCTTTGGTCGGATGCGACTGGATGGAGCGGTGCACAAATCCGGAATCATCTGGCCCATGGGTTCTGATCACGGTCAGGTGGTAACCGCAGATCACGCCTGGCAGATCGTCCGCAACAAGTGCCGGGATGCCGATGTCCGATGGGTCTTCGGAATCCTTCGTGATGAGAACATCGCCCTTCTTCAACTCGAACGCCTTGATCTCGGCGTCGCTGGCCGTGGCATCCATGAACGGCAGCGATGCAGTGATGAACTCGTTGTAATAAACGTCGGTGTAATTGCAGAGCTTGACGGCCTGCTGGCCTTCATAACTCCTCTTGTCCACGTTGCTATTGGTGAAGCGGGCGACATGCCTCAGTCGTTTCACCTCCCAATGCTCCGGCACCTCCCCGATCCACTCCACGCCCGAATCCTTCATCTTCACGCTCTGGTCAAGTCCCTTCGTGACGGCGTGGGTGATCAGGGCTTGACGCTTCTCCTTCAGCAGTTCGATGAAGCGGGTTTTCCGCTCAATGAGGGCGTCGATGCGGGCGGTTTCGCGGTTGAGAATTGATGCAATCCTGGCTTGCTCAGTTGATCCGGGGACCACGGTCTTGAGGTTTATCAGTTCCGATGCATTGATGGCTGGGTAACTCAGGCCCTCAGAATGTGATTCGACGGCCTGAATAAGCAGTTCATTGAGCGCAAGCCATTTGAGAAATTCAGGTCTCAGATGGTCTCGGCGTGGGCGCAGGACGGCAAAACCGGTGGAATATACACAATCGGCATGCGCCTCATCCACGGACGCGACCGCCTTCAGGTACGTCCTAACCGTCGAGATCACCACATCGCCAACCATCGCCTTACGCCGTGCCCGAGAAGGCGCGTCACCAAATTGCATCGGCGCAGCCTCGGCGATCCCTTCGTCGTGGCTGACGGCGGAGATATCGACGTACCGAATCGGGGTATCTGGCGAGAGCGAATCCGGCAGGCTGTCATCATTGCATGACGCAATGACCTTGATAGGCTTCACATCCCAGTGCTCCGGCACCTTACCGATCCACTCAACGCCGGAATCCTTGTAGGCCGGATAGGGCTTGTAGTGACTCATCCATGACCCTCCGGCGCGGACAGCATGACCGCCCGCTCGCGCGCATGGTCGATAGCCCGATGCAACCGTTCGCGCAGCACATCGGCTGGCGGCAGTTCAACCAGGTACTCGGCAACCCGGATGGACTTGCCTTCCAGTTGCAGCAGTTCGACCTGTTCAGCGTCAGCGCTGGCACAGAGGATGAGTCCGATAGGCGCTTCCTCGCTGGGTGCCCGCTCGTGCTTGTCGAGCCAGCGCAGGTAAAGCTCCATCTGGCCGGTGTGCGCAGGTTGAAAGGACTCCAGTTTGAGTTCAACCGCCACCAATCGCCGCAGATGGCGATGGTAGAACAGCAGGTCGAGATAGAAATCGTCCTTACCGACCGTCATGCGCTTCTGCCGGGTCACGAAGCAAAAGCCGCTGCCCAGTTCCAGCAGCACCGATTCCATCTCGCGCAGGATCGCCGCCTCCAAGTCCTTTTCGCTATAGGCGCCAGCAAGGCCAAGGAAGTCGAGCAGATAGGGATCGCGGAAGACGAGATCCGGCGTCATGCGCCCGTCCCGCAATGTGGCAAGTTCCTGTCGAATCATCTCTTCGCTGTTCTTCGACAGCGCCGTGCGCTCGAACAGCATGCCGCCGATCTTCTGCCGTAGGGCGCGCACGCTCCACCTTTCCACCCGGCACATTTCGGCGTAGAACCCACGGGCGAGCGGGTCCTGGATGGGCAGCAGGGCGATGAAATGGGTCCAGGTCAATTCTCGTATCAGCGATACGACAATGGTCTCATCCGGGAAAATCTCGGCAAACTGCACCATGCGGCGCAGGTTCTTCTCACCAAATCCCTGTCCATAGTCGGCTTCTAATTGTCGCGCCAGTGCTACGATAATCCTACCGCCGTAGGCCGCGCGCTCGCCACCAAGAATGTCAGCGCCAATACGCCGCCCGATCCGCCAGTAAGTCAATGTGAGCGCGGAATTGGCCGCCCGTGCGACATGGGCACGCGCCTCCTCAATCAGAGTGCGGACATCGCACAACAATGCGTCGGATGATGCGGGCGTGGGGTGTTCGGTCATGCCGTCACCTCGTCTAGCCACTCCGCGCCCGAGTCCCTATATCGCGATGGTTGTTGGTGTTTCATTCTGCAATCTCGCCCAGTAACGCGGCGATCTCGGATTCCACCTCCCGTAGGTCTTGATCAATTTCTTCCAGCGACCTCGGTGGCATGTACTTGTAGAAGAAACGGTTGAAGTTGATCTCGTAACCAACGCGACCAACCTTTCCGTCTCCTTGGCGACCATCATCCCGGTAGGTTTCGTCAATCCAGGCATCGGGGACGTGGGGTCTGACCTCTTTGGCGAAGTAGTCCTCGATGTCCCGAGTCAACGGCACGTTCTCGTAGTCCGTGAGATCGGAGTCCGCAACGACCTCGCCATCCCGGTCCACCACGGGTTCTCCGTCCGGGTCTTTGATCCCAAATGCCTTGATGAATGCCTTGATGAGCGTTTTGTTCACCCTCCCAACGTCTGGGGTTTTGCGCGACGCTTCCTCCGCAACGATCTCTGCCCAGGCAAAGGGTTGTGTGCTGTCCTCATAGTCGCGCAAAACCGGCTCCCAAGCCTCTTGCTGCGTTTTCGTCAGTTTGTTCCAGGCTTTTTCTTCTCGGAGCTTCTCCATACCCTGTGCGTCGATCCGCAGTTTCATCCGCAAGGGACGCAAGACCCGGATGCGCCGGTAGCCGAAGGTGCGGTAATCCACCATGCGACTGATGTCCGCCGATTCGGCGGCCGCATAGAGATTCGCGATCTCCAGGATTTGCTCGTCGCTGATCTTCCGCCGTTTGTTCCCCTCATTCTTGATGGATACCCACAGATCGCCCGCGTTGATCAGTTGCACCATTTTCCGGCGATTTTGGGGTTTCTTGTTCGATAGAATCCAAAGGTAAGTACCAATGCCGGTACGGAAGAAGATTTCGGTGGGCAGGGCAATAATGGCATCGACCAGATCGTTCTCCAGCAGCCAGCGGCGAATTTCCGACTCCCCGGACCCCGCGCCGCCGTTGAACAGCGGCGAGCCGGACAGAACGATAGCGGCCCGGCCGCCACCTTTCTCCGGTACTTCCAGCTTGCTCGCCAAATGGAGCAGGAACAGCATCGAGCCATCATTGATGCGGGGCAACCCTGGTCCGAAACGGCCCTTGAAGCCCCGGTTGAAGTGTTCATCCTCAACGGCGGCGGCGTCCTTCTCCCACTTCTTGCCAAAGGGCGGATTCGCCAGCCCATAGTGAAAACGCTCTCCGGCAAACTGGTCATTGGAGAGCGTGCTGCCCAGCTTGATGTTTTTGGACAGATCCCGGCCAGGATCGGACTCCAGAGTCCGCAACAGCATGCCGGTCAGGCATACCGCATGGGTCTCAGGCTCCAACTCCTGCCCATGCGGGACCAGCACCGGGGGCACCTTGAAACGATTGCCATACTCCGCGACATGGTTCATGGCATCAGAAAGGAAGCCGCCAGTACCACAGGCCGGGTCATAGAGGGTGCGAATCAACCCCGGATTTTCCTCAAACAGGGCATCGTCCGGGTCCAGCAACAACGTGGTCGCCAGGTGAACCACATCGCGCGGCGTCATGAAGTCCTCGGCGCCTTCGTTGACCTCGGCGCCAAAGCGCCGAATCAGGTGCTCGTAGAGATTGCTCATGACGCGATCCGGCACGTTGTCCGGGTGGAGGTCGATGGCGGCGAAGTTCTTGCAGATCTTGAACAGCAATCCGGCCCGGTCCATGCGGGAGATGGTGTTGGAGAAATCGAACTGCTCGAAGATGACTCGCGCGTTGCGGGAGAAGCGTGCGACGTAATCCTGAAGATTCTGGCGCGTCCTGGTCCCGCCCAGGGTGTTCAGGGTGTACTCGGAAGTGTTATAGAAAGGATAGCCGCTGATTTGACGCAGAAGCAGGTCGATGTCGAGGTCGCCGCCCTTATGCTCTTCGTAGGTTTCTACGACTTCGGATCGGCTGGGATCCAGAACGCACTCCAGGCGCCGCAACAAGGTGAATGGCAGGATGATCTTGCCGAAGTCCACATGCTTGAAGTCCCCCCAAAGATCCTCAGCGTTCTTCCAGCATTCCGCCGCCAGGGCTAACCCGTAGCCGTTTTCCTCTGCCATGCCGTTCTCCAACCGTATATTGCACAAAACGGTAGCGCATGGAGACCACGCTTGTCAACCAGTGAATGCACATAAGGGATGTCCTCCCAGGCTGGCCTGACATGAGTCATTCAACCACTTTTTGCAAATACCCTTGTTTCGCTTCTGTCCACGGAAATCAGAGCCGTCGCCCTGCCGATCCTCGGGGTCTTTGGGCTGAAAGGATTTCTGAGAAGCCCAGGCCTCCAGCAAGGT
>NZ_JBFRXP010000031.1:0-12988 GCF_041146875.1 Acidithiobacillus sp. IBUN Pt1247-S3
GGTACAGAGAAAAGAAGGGCGCTTACCCGGTATGAGGGAGAGATAAAAAGCGTAGTTCTGCAAAATAATTTGACGCCATTACAATATGCCGCATTGCTGCGTAAGACCCAGACTGACCCACATTTTGCAAAAAAGGTAAAAAAGGATATCGATTAATGTATATCAGGTGGAGCTCTAAATTACAAGAAAATAAACCGTTAGACATCTAACTACACCATTATCCAATATTAAGAGTGAACTTGTCTTATTCAACAATGTCAAAATTTAGGAAGTTATTCCTCAAATCTGAAAATATGGAGGTATTTGTGAGCAAAAATCCAATTATCGCGATCAACCAATCCAAGGTAGCCAATCGACCGGAAAGCTACGCCACCATGATGAAAGTTGGCCCGAAAGTCTGTATTACTACCGCATCTCACCCGGGATTCTTAGGTTTTGAGCAATTACTGCAAACGGGCATCCATCCCATGGCCGGGCGGTATGGGGGTGGGGCAGTGGACATGCACGAAACACTCAATCCCATTTCCATGTTTCAATATACGGTATGGAAGGACGTGCAATCCCACGAAGAAATGCATCACGACAACTTCAAAGAGATTTTTGAGCTGTGCGGTCAATGCCTCGACATGGTTATTGAAGGGCCTTGGGAACCCTACTACGAGATCATCCGCTCCGATTTGCCCGCGCTGGTGGGTATGACCGACGTTCCCACAGCCTTGGGCAGCGCTTTTGCGCAGCAAAAAGAGGTTCCCAAGGTCGCCCTGGCCGCCAAACGCAGTATCGCCCTTGGCGACCACTGGATCATGGAGGGCCACGAAGAGCAATTTGAGGCGGGTGCGGCGGCCACCCTATCGTGGATGAAAGAAAACGTCCCAGGCATGATCGGCTGGATGATTCTGAAACAGTTTGGGGTATCGGCCATTGGTTCCTTTCAGCTGGATCCCAAGGGGATGCTCAAGGCGACCCTGGGGGCGAACCCTCCAGAATATAATACTAATCGCGGGAGCAAGGTCCCCCACACGCCGCCCATTCCCGGACAACGGCCCACCCAATATCTGGTGCACATGGAGTGGGAATCTCCCGAACACGCCCATATGGGGATAGCCCACGCCATGTTGGATTATGAACTACGCCAAATTCACAACGATGGCGTGCTCGCCCACTTGGATCGTGGCCCCTACTACCAATTCTTCGCGCCCATGATGGAACAGGGTCAGTGGCGCAAAAAGCTGGACCACTGAGGCCCGCCATGATCGTCTTATGGATCGGCACACGGCAGGCAGATCATTTTGGCCCCTCTCTTATTCCTAGGTAGGGGGCCAGCTCTTTTAGCTAACTCCGCGATTGCCTTACGAACTAGGCAAATACGGAACTGGTCTAGGACTATTGCGGTTAGAATAGACTCAACGAAAAGCATCACCCGGAAGGTTACTTGCGGGAGGGGCGGATGAGAAAGGTGCCATAAAGTAAAGTGTGGTTCCGTTCCAATTGGGGGCGATGGACGAGGCGCTGGCCGCGCAGACAGAGCTGACACTCTTTACGGCGGGTTTTTACGGTATCAGTTTCCTGCTGGGTGGAGCGGGAGATGCCGCTGCCGGGCAGCGGTCATGCCTATTCGGCAGTCCAGCAGATATTGCCCCTGGTCTTGACGCTGACCGGCGGCGGCCGTTCTCTGGAAGGTCTGCGGATGATCCACTCTGACTCGGTATTGCGGCGCCTACTCATCTGCCCAGTACGGATGGGACAGGGGAATGCTTGCGTATTGTGGACCATCGTGGGCAGCTTTGTGGTTTTTCCGAATGGGTGCCCACGATGCCAGAATGGTGTCGTGTTTTTCCCTTGGCGATTTTAGAACTTTTTGGTCATTCATTGGCTTAGCGAGCATCCTGCGCTCTTTTTACGGGAGATTGAGGATGCCGACACCGAGGATGACGATGAAAGCAATCATGGAGGTAATTCGTTTACACGCGGTTGGCCTGAGCCAGCGGCAAATTGCCCGCGCCTGTGGGCTCTCCAAAGGGGCTGTCGGCAAATATCTGCAGCGGGCGGAACAGGCCGCTGTGTCCTGGCCGCTGCCTGCGGATCAGGGCGAGGCGGCTCTGGAAGGACGGCTTTTCCCGAACAGAAACCCGCAGTGGCATCGGGCAAGGCCTTGCCGGATTTTGCCCAGATGCATACGGAGCTGCGGCGCAAGGGCATGACCCTGCAGTTGCTCTGGGAGGAATACGTCGCGGGGCATGCCGGGCAACCGGTGTATCAATATGCGCAGTTCTGCACCTGTACCGGCGCTGGGGAGAGCGTCTCAAACACAGCATGCGCCAGACCCATGTCGCCGGGGAGAAGCTCTTCGTGGACCATGCGGGCCTTACCGTGCCGGTCATCTATCCGAGTACCGGGGAGATCCGCCAGACACAGATCTTTGTGGCGGTGCTGGGGGCATCGCCCGCAAACCCAGGGCCTGAGCAAAGACGGGATTATGCCGATAAAGCTCAGTCACTTTTGACCTGTCCAATCAGTGGCAACTCTCCCAAGGGGGTGAGGGTTTCGGGGCCTCGGCGAAGGTGGAAAATCGTCGGTTGCTTGTACACCCATCAGGTGAACCTGAGAATAGTTGGTTATACAATTATAAACAATATCGTGAAGCAGTTTCGTGGAGCTGATGTCACCGATTCCCGCCAAATCAAATATGCCTCACAATCTTCTGTAATATTAATATGAATCGGACGTATGAAAACAAATCTGTCGCTAATAAACGACAAAAAACACGTGACGGGATTTGTCATAAAAATGATTAATTTCATATGCTTAGAAAAACAAATTATTTACGGTATTCTTTTCACAAAGCGGAATTCTACAGATATTAGCCACTTGTCTACAGGATTCATAACTAATATCGAGAATCAACTAAAGCCATTCATCTAACTTATTGTTTATAATAATTTGGCATGAAATATGCTTAGTGAGTACTGGCAATAAAAGGAGACTTCCCATGAATATGAAAAAATCTATTAAACCTATTTTGGTTGTGGTGAGTATGCTTGCGGCACTGGCTCTCGCGGGCTGTGGAGGCGGTCCAAGTACGACTGCCCAATCCGCACAAAACAACGCCCGCTCAGCTCAGCTTACCGCTAATAAAGCATTGGCGAAGGCCGATTCTCTCCAGAACGAGCAAAATCAGGCTCTGAATCAGGCAAATTCAGCTCAACGGACGGCTAATCAGGCGGTTCGAGAAGCCAGTGGCAGCGAATAGTTATCATTGATCGTTCACACCCCCACTAAAGGCAGTGGCAAATTGGTCCGTATGCTACCAAGAACAGCGCAGAACTCATGGGGCAAACTGAAGGCCTTGACGCGCTTTCAAAAGGTCGATTCCGTTCCGCATTGCTAACACGTTTACTCGGACATTTTAGCAAGAAGGAGGTCATTATGCGCAATAGTACAGCGGTATTATTGTCTATCGCCTTTTTATTAATATTTCCTGCCGCGGCATGGGCAAGTGATTTAATTCGCGGTGATAACTACATAGGCATATATGGGCAGGCTATTGGCAGCCCAGAATCATTCAATCCTATAAATACACAGGCACTTGCTCAGTCATTTCGCACCAAGAATCTAGTACATGGAGGAAATGCTTCAGGTGGCGTTGGTGTTGTTCTTTCTGGGCTGACCCGTGATAACGTGCTTCTCCATCTCGGGTTCAACTATGGGTTTAGCCCCACTATCAGCCAAGTGACAAGCTCAGGTGGACACTCACTCGCTTTTAATGCCCGGCTAGGTAAGGGGTTTAACCTGGAACGTGGTCTGGTAATTGGCCCCTATCTTGGGTATCAATACGCGCAGTTCAACCTGGATTATGATCATGGCCCCTATACAGCAGAAGAAAGCTATAACAATAACGCGATTGGTGGCGGTCTTTTTGTCGCTGCTGAACCATTACGAGACGTGACGCTCTCCGCGCATGCAGGCTATCTCGTGGGTATTTCCGAGACAAACCGCTTTCACGTCTCTAACCTATCGGTAACATCAGGCCGCGCGCTGAGCGCCAGCGTTCTGCAAGTCGGTGGGAAAATCAGCTATCGCTTTTTGCCCGATCTAAGCGCATTTGTAGGCATGGACTATGATCGCTATATGGCAGGAAAGCATTATGGACCTGTGGATGTTCGCACACGCCTCAACGTTCTCAGAGGACTTGTCGGTTTGGCCTACAATTTCTGATGTGCCAAATCTCAAGGAGTCGCCTGCAAATTGTCGTAGGGTACTCCTGGCACATCTAACACATAAATTATTGCGACGGATTGCAGGAGAGAAATGAAGAAATCATGGATAAGGGCAGCCATCTTCGGGTGTTTTATGATAGAGGGTCTTGCGGGATGTTCCTCAGTTAAGGATGGACCGGATGGCGGGCATACAGTGAGTTGGTATCTGCATCACCAGAGCAAAATGCGGGAGGAGCGTCAGTGGTGTGCCAACAGTGTCGATCGCAGCAAACTCACTTCCTGCCAAAATGCTGGCAAGGCTGGCGCCAAGGCTCTGGGCTACAACGCCAAAAAAGCTATGCAAAGTTTGGGTAATGATTTGCCTTGATTAGGAGTTAGTCGATGAATAGATTTCGTCACAAGAGATCCCTGTGTCGCGGCATGATCTTGATGCCAGTGGTATTTGCTACGGTGGGCGTTGCCCTAAGCGGGTGTGCTGCCGTGGCTGGCGCTGGCGTGGGAGCTGGCGGCGTTGCTGCCACCGAGGCGGGAGTATTTGCGGATTATCATGCTTATTATCCTAAACCTATGAACACGGTTAGGACGAGAGTTCTGCAAGTATTTCAGCAGATGGGCATTGCTTATCATGGGTATCATCAGGATAGTGCAGACCAGATCACTTTGTATGGGATTGGTGACGATCAGCGCAAGATCAGCGTCGTTCTCAATGCAACGGCTGCTGACATCACCAAGATAACCATGGGAGTAGGACTCTTCGGCAATAAGGTGCTTGCAAAACAGTTTTTCCACTTGCTTAGCCAAAGGCTCGGCGTACCTGCCACGGTCAAGCCCCCGTTGCTCTGATAATATTACGCTGCAAAGCGTACGTCTGGGTCTGTATCGATTCTTGCCCCTTTTTGTAACAGGAGAATATTATTTGTCCATGCCCTACCAGAAAGCCTTGCATATCTTGGTGACGGCATTTGCTGAAATCAGCATTCTCAGTATACCTGTGCTGATCTATTTCTTTTTCAGCATTATCCATATCTATACTGGTAACGTCTCCGAGCTGTCTTTGGAAATGTCCTTGATGTCGATTATTTATTACTCTGACTCAGTATTGGTGGGAAAGCGCATTGCGCATAGTACCTGGAATCTGGCAGTTAACGTCTGTCTCACTACGCTCATAATTTTTTCTTCCTCGTTATTTACCTTGGAATTGCTAGCTAACGGGACTAAGAATGCCGCGCTGATTTTTAAGAGCAATTCTGGGGCCTTTATGGATATGCAAACGGCAAATATCATCATGATAATTATGGGCTTCCTGGTAAATTTTTCGCTCCGGACCGTGGCCGATTGGCAGCATGAGGCCCAGCGATTGGTCAGACTTGGCGCTGGGGTTAGAGACTGACTTTCGCTATGCGCTCACACCTTGTTGATTGCGGTGGGTGGTGCGTCGCCAGAGTCACGTTCTGTTCATCGCGTCTAGACGCAAGACTTCAGGTATGGCGCGCACCAGTATTTTTCCGCATTCTGCGAAGAGTACGATGGCCTAGTGAGCGATATCGAATTTCGTGGGTCAGCCATTTTTAACATGATTCTGGCGGCACTCTGTTGGGGGGCAGGGAGAGTTTTATTGGTCGGTAGCCCATTGATAAAGATGATCCACATGTACGTCTAACCAACCCACCTTTTCATTCTCGGTAGTCGCTCCTGAAGTGTTCATTTAGTGCCTAGGCGAGGCTATGGCGACTAGCTCGAGGTGGCGCGTCATTCCCGAACGCCGACGCGGTGATGGTCACGGTCATGGGTTTGCACGGCCACTCCAACAGCCAGCGGCGCAGAGGACGGGGTGCAGGAAAGCGCCCAGGGGTTCTTTTGCACTGGTCATTTTGGACCTGGATGTGGGCGGGTTGTGCTCCGACTCCCGGCATACACGCCAACAACGGTGCGTTGTCGCTTGATATTGCGCGGCATGCGCCTGAACCGTCGGACTTGGGCATAGCGCCCCGCCGAAAGCCAAGTCGGCAACCTTCCTTGGCAAAGGTCTGTTTCATGGTAATCCCGGTCTCCTTGGCAGCCGTAACCGGCTTGCTGCAGGAAACTGCCAGAATCGACTATCGGTGGGTGGGCGATGGCCTTGCTCTGTACCGTGCTGTCCACAATCATCTGGCGCAGTTTCTGTTCGGGGCCCCCTCAGGCATTCTGACTCTACTCCAAAAGGGGCCGATAGAGAGCCTGACAAAGGATACTCGCATGCACTCCCCGCTTCGCCGTGGCTTCGGTGGTCGCAACTCGTCGTGTTACCTTCAGGGGACTGCCCGCCATGGCTTCGCTCTCTAGACTCGCGGCGGACGAGTTGATGTCTGTTGCCAATAGGCACTTATGGAGGTTAGACCTTCCCATGCGATTGCTTAACGGCTTTATAGACCACCGGCCCGTCCGCTCGGTGGCTAAGAATGATTGCGAGGCCTTAAATCCGCCAGGAGTCGGACACATACTGTTTTGCACATACCATAAGCTGTAAACACCCAGCATAATAATGAAATAGAATAGAAATTATATGCAGCTAATCCTAAAAAAAATATATGAAAAACTTCCGCGATTTTAACGCACGATAGGCTATACATTCCAATAGGAAAAACCATTGCCCAATAGCCCACCTCATAACGGATAGGAATCTTATGTACCAGATGCTTCCACACGCCGAGCAAACCCAGAAGCGGAATCCACCAAGTCGCGACGGTCCAATCTAACAAAATAATCGCCTTTATAAAAGGAATTAAGACAACTATAATAGAGGTATGGTTGCCATCTTGAACAAGTGTTGACCCCGCTACAGCGGAAATAGCGGCTGCTCCCATATTCACCCAATACGTGGGACTGAGATCTAAAGGTGAAATCGATATAAAAACAAGTCGATAACCGATGATTGAAATAATCCAGATGTAGAACGCTCCCCCTAGAAGCCAAGTTAATAGAGAGAGAAATATCAAAATACTAGTCTCGTGCATAAAAAACTTATGACTGATCACTATACAAAGTATGGAAACAGACTGCGTTGCCACTGTGGCCAATAACCATGCACCGGTTATTCTAGAAAATAGGGACGCGGGTTTTTGTACTCGTTTAATGGTTATAAAAGAGATACCGTATCCGATGACTATCAATGAAACAACAGCTACTATCCATAACACAACTCCGATGATAACATCGTTCCACACTAACTCAAGCTGAGTTCCCAAAACCACAGTACCAGCGATGAAGGAAAAATACCCAAAGTTTTTCTTCTGATTTAGAATATCTGATTTCGTTTCGCTTGTGAAATAGATCGCGCGCCACACATAAAAAAAGACAAGAACAAGATAAAAAATAATATTTATCGCTAGAAAAATATCCGCAGCAGTGCTAAATCCTAGAAGATACGACGTAATGGAATCGATCCCCGTAGCCATAACCAAGGAAAAATAGGACGGAGCCAATTTTTCGACGCGTATAAATCTGAAGAGATTCATTGGGAAATATTACAATATCAAGTGCCGCGCAATCTCGTCAGCATAGGTACACCAAGAATCCGCTTAATGCTCATAGTTCTCTCTACTGCAATTTGGCAGCATATAAATTAACATGTAATCTAGTGCTCGAATTCCGCAACATCAGACTCCAAAATATCGATAAATCCTTGCAATGCAGGAGACCTGCGTATTTTTTTTGGCGCGGACATATAGTGCGTATATATAATATCGTGATTAACTATGGGAATAGAAACGACATTCCAGTCTTGCCGATGTTTTGCAACTCTCTCACTGACGAAGCCGACCCCAAGGCCAGATTGGACCATAAAACCAACTGATTCTATATCTTCTACCTCAATCGTGTGTTTGGGTATAATTTTGGAATTAGTGAATTGTTTTTCAGTTGCTTTGCGGACTGCTGTGTGTGAGTCCCGCCAAATGATGGTCTCCTCTTTTAGCATGCTTACATCGATAACCGGTTGATCTGCGAGAGAATGATTTCTCGCCGCTATAAAAACTAATCCGTCGTCCTTCCATGGGCTGGATTCAAAATATGTGGGAAGCGCGGGCAATGACATTTCTGTTTCGTAGAACAATACATCAACAACATTCGGAGAAAAATCAGATATGTAGTTTTCCCCATTTTTTATATGTAAATTGATTCCAGGATATTCTATCTTAAACTTAACAATATATGGTAGAAGAAAGTAATTGGTTATCAGATTGGTGGAAAAAATAAATAGATCTCCATCCAATAGCGACTTCCTACGTGATACCATCCCGTCGATATTCGCCAGATTCTGTTTCAATTGCTTGATTTCCCCCAACAATAGCTCACCGAAGCGCGTAAGGGAAATCCCGTTTCCGTCGCGCTCATATAAGGGTTCCCCCACATACTCTGAGAGGTGTTTCAGCCGCTCCGAGATGGCGGATTGACCGCGATGCATTTTTTTGGCCGCATCCGTAACGCTTCCTTTCTCCGCCACTTCGAGAAACGTAAGTAACTGTTCTGCATCAATCATTGATTTTTCCGGTAACGTTATCTATAAAATCGGTTATACAGTACTTCCAGATGTACAGTAGTATAGTTCACGGGGCGTAGCAACATGCTTGGTGATACGCATAGATGGCTGGCAATGCAAAAGGAGTAGGGCGAATGAACACTACTGCTGTTGGTGACTCCTGGGCGGATGACCTGCCCAGAATAAGGTATCTTGTTGGTCCCGGTCAGCCTCATTCATACGTCCTTCTTCAATACCTCCCCGATGGCCGATCCGATGATGCACTACTGATCGTGTTGCATGTGGCAGTTTTGAAGCAATTAGATTGTGTATTGGCTAGCGACTACAAAAGAGTTGCCTGGATTTGTTCTGCCATCAGCGAGGTTTATGAACTTTCCACGGAAACAGTAGAGAGATACTTGAGAATTAAAATCTCTCAATTATCAAATGTTACTACAAGCTTTGGACCTGGAAGTCGCGGTAACGATATTTTTGTATTTCGTTCAAAATATCGTCCGAGTAGTTTTCCGTCCCAAACAGAAAAAAAATCGCAAAGGATTTGGAAAATAAGTTTCTAGATTTTGCCCTGCATCCTGTTATTACGATATCAGGCCGCACCATCCGCTATTCCCGAGGTAAACATGAAAATTAAAAGTGATGACATTATGGACTGTGATCTTTCTTCCGCTTATCTGCAAGATGTCGGCAAACGAGATCTTTTAACCCCGGATGAAGAGGTCTCCCTAGGGCGGCGAGTGCAATGTGGCGACCTGTCTGCGCGTCAACAAATGATCGAAGCGAACTTACGCTTGGTGGTCCATTTGGCGCGTCGATATCTAAATCGCGGGTTGTCTTTTGCTGACCTGATTTCTGAGGGTAACATTGGGCTTATTAGAGCTGTAGAAAAATTTGATCCGGAGAAAGGATTTCGTTTTTCTACCTACGCTGGATATTGGATCCGTCAGTCTATTGAATGGGCGTTAATGTGCCAAGTTAGAAATGTTAGAATACCCATACATGTCATGCGAAAAATCTACAAGATTCAAAAAACGAAGAGAGAGTTAGAACAGGAATCGTTTTGTGAAGTGAACTGTGACAATATTTCTGAGCGTAGCGGCTTGCCAAAAGATGAGGTCAGATATCTTCTGGAGCTAAATGTTTCGGAGGTACATCGTGAGTCTTCTGGAGCGATTGACGATGAGTCGGATTTTTGGATGTCAATCGGCGACTCTGTGGGTACAGGTCCTGAAGACGCCTGCGCGAACCATGAGCTCGCAAAACGATTGCAATTTTGGTTGGATCAGATTAGTGGCGTGGAGAGACTTACCTTACAGTTGCGTTTCGGTCTTAACGATAATCCTGTAGCCACCTTGGATGAGTTGGGCGGCCTGTTAGGCTGCTCTAGAGAGCGCGCGCGATGTTTGCAAATATGTGCGCTGGAAAAACTTCAGTCTCGGATTGAGAATGATGGATTACAAGGCTACGATTTGGTCGTCTGATTACTTTAGATAGGAAAAATCAAATGGGGCAGAATCTGCCTAGCAATCTACACATTGCCCAAGTAACCAGTTTCTAGAAAATACGGCTGTTAACTCTGCTATTACTTAGAGGGGAGAGGATGGCAAGCCAATTACGCGAGGGTCCGCCGCCCTCCATGCAATTCGTATCTTCCGGGCATGCGAGTCATGCCTACCAGATTCGTCCTCTGCGGGCGAGCGACGCTGCGGCAGTACGACAAATCTGCTGTGATACCGGATGTTTGGGACAACCGGTTGCACCGCTGTGCAGCGACGAGGAGCTTTTCGCATCTCTCGTTGTGGAGCCATATCTGGAATATGCACAGGACTGGGGCTTCGTCGCCGAACAAGATCATCAAATCGTCGGGTATCTCCTCGGTGCGCCACCGGGGTTTGATGCTTCGGTATTTCGCGTGGCTGCGCAGGCTACGTTGAAGATGCTCGCGCGTGCGGCTACTGGAAACTACCGTGACCATCCGCAAACTTTGCAGTTTTTGCACTGGCTTTTGTTTCGTAGTTATGGCGAGCGGCCTCTGCGTCCCGTCCACGCGGCGCACATGCACTTCAACGTGCGAAGCCCGGAGCGTGGGCACTTTCTTGGACTGCATCTCTGGCAGCGCTTTGAGACATTACTGCGTGACCGTGGGATTTCGCACTATTACGGAGAGCTCTTTTCCTGGCCCGGACATCGCCCAGAGCGGCCCTACCGACGCTACGGCCTGCAAGTGTATGACCGGGTGTCAACCAGCCTCTTCGATTCCGTCTGCGATCTGGATATCGAAAATATCTGCGTGTACAAGCGCATCGTTTGACATGGAAATCAATCTCCGCTTTTGGCTGGTTTTGTTCCTCGCTCTCGCTATCTCGTTCGTCCCGATCTTTTATTTTCTGAATGGTCAGGCCATTCATCTGATCAGCGAGATCAGCCCACTGCTCCTTCTGGGCCTGACGTGTCTGATGTTGTTCAGCTGGCTTGCGGAAGGCCTGCGCCTACATTTTATCTGTGCCGGAGTCGGGTTACGGATTCCCTTGCGCAGTGCCCTACCCTTGGTCATGTCTGCAGAATTTGCTGGGGCGGCCACACCGGCGGCTTCCGGCATGGGGGCGGCCTATCTGGTCTTTCTCCATCGCCGCGGGCTGAACATCGGCACCGCCGCAGCGGTCTTGCTCGCCATCGCCATTACCGATCTGCTGTTCATGATCTCCATCTTTCTCTTCTCCCTGTTCTACCTCGCGCTCTTTGACAATCGCCTGCCCGACGTCCGCGTCATTTTCTGGTTGGCATTGATCAGCTTCGTCACCGCAGTCCTCCTCTTTGTCATCTGGCATTTCGAGCGCCGCCGTATCGTCCGCAGTATCAATAAGCACTTTCTGCGTTTCTCCTGGTATCAACGCTACCGGAGCCGCATCGCTCTATTTTTTTCCCGTTTTTTCAGAGCGCTGGAACTTCTGCGCGAAATCAGCTGGCGGCAGCGGGCAATCATCTTTCTGAGCGCCGCCGGTTACTGGACGCCGCGCTATCTGGTTCTCTGGGCCTTGATGCGGTACGTGGGCGGCCAGATCAGCGTGCCCTATATCATCGTCAGCCAAACTCTGCTCAACCTCACCTCGCAACTGAGTTTCCTACCGGGGGGCGCGGGCAGCGTTGGCGCGGCATATGGTCTGCTCTTCGGCGGCAGTCTGCCCCAGGCCGACATTGCCTTCAGCCTCCTCGGCTGGCGCCTCTTTACCTATTACTGGTATCTCTTCGTCGGTATGCCCTGGTTTTTTTATGAATGGGGCTGCGGCAAAGATCACCCCGGCAAACGTCAGCATACAACCTAGGTGATTGTCCAAGACGTCCCCGGCTGCCGTTGCTGCATGACTGCGCGTTGTTAGAATAGGGGCTTACAGAGGTTTACCGGCCTTTGCTAAATAATATTGCGTTCGACGATCACTTCGGAATAGGCATCGCCCATTGCCACACACCGGGTTTGCCTGCCCCAAAAGCCGTCCTTGCTACGGTTTACCTGGTGGTAAAAATCCAGGGTGAGATCTGGCCGGGTAGTGATGTCTGCGGTGTAGAGCAGATTCATCAAAGACGCCGCAACCCCAACCATGAGATAATCCACCGGATGGTCCGCCGTTCCAAATTGACGCAAATGCCCAAGAGACTCATAGGGGAACCAGGCCCGAAGGATGAGGCGTTCATTGGGCACAATCTCGTGAATACGCCAGAGTCCCCAGCCCAGGGCATTGATACAGGCAACGATCCCGGATAACCAATCCTCACGGCACTGCAGTTGCGGAACGATCAACTGATACCAGGGATCCGAGCGCATGATGCCACCCATGGTATTGAAACCGCAGATATGCCCTGCCTCGATGAGGAGCGTGCTGGCAAGCTCCCGCCCTTGCAGGTGTCCGAACCGGTCCTTGTAATAGAACAGCGAAGGATACTCATACCACAGCATTTCCCCGAGATAGCGATGGGTACGCATGGCATCCGCGAGGTGCTCTTCGAAGCGGAAAGAAATGAGATTGTAGTAATCGGCGTAATGACGGGTGAGATAGACGCCAAAGGCGGGGATAAGACCTTCCTCGTTGCCGTACAACGGTAACGTTCCCACCGCCGCAATAATGGCGTCTTCGTCAATGTGCAGGCCGATGCTGCGCGGTGGTACCGCCTCCTGGTTCGGCAAAGATGGTGGTGCCGCAGACGAGAGCACAGCCAGCACGGAAGTCTCCACAGGGCGCAACACGAAATCTGTGTACTCGCC
>NZ_JBFRXP010000032.1:0-12583 GCF_041146875.1 Acidithiobacillus sp. IBUN Pt1247-S3
TCTGGCATGAATATCATTCTGAAAAATATAAATATCAAGGAACGATTTGAACCGACGCACCGCGATCAAGGTTGGCAAGACCTATAAACCAACCTATGCCCGCTTGTTGATCAGAAGAAGAACCACGAGAGGAAAGAAAAAGTGAAAACCACGACAATCAGCGATACCGTGCCTTGACCCGATTCTGATCTATACCCATGCAATCGAGAGTTTGTCGGGGGTCGGGGGTGGTAGATGGACGTGGTCTGGTTTCAGGATTTTTGGAGAGGATTTCGGCGCTTCGTATATCCAACAATTCGCAAGAAAGCAATACAGGCAACAATCATCTTTCGTGATGTGTTGACTGTTATTTGGGTATTTTCCGCACTTGGCTATTTGGCGGTCAATGCTGTCCCGAAAAGAATTCTTTATTCGGTGATTGCTCCCCGAGTTTACGACTATTTTCTTCTGTCCGCGGTCACATTCGGCATATATTTGCTGATCACGATATTGTGGCACTTTATACAATGGGCACGAAATGTTGCTCGCCGTGGAAAAGACGATGCGCAAGACCGTTGATCTTACGGCAGCCTTTACCGCCGGCGCGGTTATTGGCGCTCTCGCCTGGCCGCACCTGATCGGGCTGGCCCCGTTGGTTCTGGTGGCCCTGCCGTTCTGGAACCGGCGGCATTGGGCGGCACCCTTCCTGTCGATGCTGGGCTACCATCTGGCGACGACGTATGGGCTGATCCACGGTACGGACGACTTTTTCCCGACTGCCGGGGTTGGTCTTGGGATTACCTTCTGGACCGGATCATCGCTGGTGTTTGCCCTGCCCTATCTGTTGTACCGTCCACTGTTCCGGTGGTTGTCCGGTTCTGCGTGGTGGCGAAAGGCGGGGGCGGCCATGGCTATCACGGTGCTCCTGTCCGCCGTCTCGACCATCCTGCCACCGTTGGGCCTGATCGGCTGGACCAGTCCGTGGATTGGCGCGTTACCTGGAGGCTGGTTTACCGTGATCATGACGGGCATGGCGGTAGGGTGGGCAGGATCAGTAGCCGATATGCCAGCGTTCCCGGCGCTCTGGTTTGCTGGAGCTACCCTGGGCCTTTTCGTTGGACTGCTGTTTGGTGTGCCCAGGGTGCCTGCCCTCCCCGCTCACTGGACAGCCATTGATACCCGCTACGGCGAACTCACGGGACTGTCCTATGTCGAGGCCAGTATGCAAATGGCGCCGATAGTCCTGCGCGACTTTCGCCACGGCTCACGGGTAGTGCTCACTCCAGAATCCATCGCCGGACCCTGGCTGCCGGGCACCCGTGCCATCTGGCAGCCGGTCTTGCACTATACGGCCACCCACAAGGGCAAGGTCGCCCTCATTGGTGCGGACATTCCCCTCCGGGATGGCGGCTATGAAGATGCGCTGGTACAGATGCAGGACGGGCACGAGACCATCCTGCCAGACCGGATACCCGTGCCGTTCTCCATGTGGCATCCGTGGCGGCCACGGGCCAGCTTTCCCATGCGCGTCTTCGGAAAACCGGAACTGGCGACGGTCAACGGCAAACAGGCGGGCTATCTCATCTGCTACGAGCAACTGCTGATGTGGCCAGCCCTGGGCTTCATCGGGCACCACCTGCAGGTCCTGCTGGCCCCAGCGAACGACTGGTGGGCCGATGGGACCGACATCCCGGCCATTCAGGCGGCTTCTGCACGGGCCTGGGGTGCGTTCTTTGGGTTGCCGGTGGTGCGGGCGGTGAATCAATAAGTTTGACCCGATTCGGATCTATACCCGGCGATGACCGAGCATCCAGGCCAAGGCACCCCCTGCCCTCGCCACCTGGATGCAGGACTACCCATTGGGGTATTGGATTCGTTGGAATCGGAGGCGTTATGGGAGATTTGTTGCCGGAAGAACCCGGAAAATCCGCACATGGAATGGGTTCGCCTTTTCGGGAAAAAGCGCAGAGGCTGGTCCGGCGAGCCGACCAATGGCTCTTGAGATATTTCGAGCGGCCTGCCCCGCATCATGCCGCGACACGGTTGCTGCGGGCACTTTTGCTGGTGGAAGCGCCGATCCGGTGGCTGGACAAGCCGGTAGCCATGCTGTTGGCGGGTATTCAGGTGCGTGAGCGCAAGCGTCGGGAGAAGCACCTTGAAAAGCATCGTTAAGTGGTCCCTGTGGGGCATGTTTGGCATCTTCACAGGGCTGGCCGCCTTGTACCTGGGGATACTGGCGATCGTGCGGTGGGATCATTTGGCCCTGAACGCATCGACCTGTGAGCCGCTGGGCCTCTATAAGCTGGAAGGCAATCCGTTCCCGCTGCACGATGGTGAACTGGTGGAAGTGGAGATCCCCGGCCCGGACCATCACCCGGCGGTGGCTGAGGGCCTGAAGTATCACTGGTTCCCGGCTGGACAGCCGTGGATCAAGCACATCTCTGCCCTGCCTGGCCAGACGGTGGTGCTCAAGCGGGCGGGTGTGTGGGTGGACGGGCACTATCTGCCGAACTCGCATGTGGACTGGCGCACACCTGGTCAGAAGCACGCGATCATGCACTATCCCTTTGGCACCTACCACCTGAAAGATGGGCAAGTCTGGCTGTATGCGCCTGGTAATTATGCGTTCGATTCGGCCTACTACGGGCCTGTGCCAGAGACGCACATTCTGCAGAAAGCGCGGCCATGGTGGGTGATTCCTGGGAGTCAGTATTGGCTGAAAAGAGGTAGCTGATGGAAGCTGTTGGGTTTGCCATTGGCACTATTTGTCCGCCGTTTCGTATGCCCCGTGTACGCGGGGGATGAAAGGCAAAAAATCATTGCTGGATATTGATCCAGGCGCCGCACTGGAGCGCCTGGAAATAAAGTGGATGCGGATCGGTGGCCTGGTGGTGTAGCGTATGCCTGACCCGATCCTGATCTATACCCATGCACGAATTGACGGGTATGGGTGGTCGTGGTGGCAAACTTTAATCCAACAGACGAACAGGCGGAAATCGTTTCATTGGCCTCGCTTGGGGCTTCGGTTTCGGTCAGCGCGTTTGCCGGGGCAGGCAAAACCTCCACACAGGTTCTGGTGGCCAAGGCATTATTGGCAAAACGCCCCAACCGGACCATCCATTATTTCGCCTTCAACAGCACCATGGCAAAAGAGGCTGCGGGGAAGTTTCCCGATGCGGTGAAAACGTCCACTGCCCATGCGCTCGCTTACAACGCCCCATTTAACGGATCCGTGCTGGGCAACGCCTTTCGTGGCCGCACACGCTGTGGTAAGAAACTGCGGGATGCCGTGATCGCCAATCATGCAAAGCGGATTGATGACTTGCGGGAATTTGGTCTGGCGGGTGGCGCGGCGGTTTCCAGCATTCTGGATACAGTCAGGAACTTTTGCTATTCGGACGCATTGACTATTTCATCTGCCCATGCTCCTGGCAGCGTCGTGAGCATCATCAAGGCGTTGGGTGGCGGAGCGGATGTGGGGCGGGCCTTTGCCCGAACCGTTGCCGAAGCCGCTACCGAAGTGTGGCGGCGCATGTCCGATTTGCGCGGCGATTACCCTTCGACTGATGACGTGTACCTGAAATTGTGGGCCATGTACGGGGACTTCTCCGGGTTTGATGCCGTGCTTTTTGACGAAGCGCAGGACGCGAATCCGGTCATGATCAGCGCGTTAAAAAAGATGCGTGATGCCGGCGCGCAAATCATCCTCGTTGGGGATCGGCACCAGAGCATCTATGGCTGGCGTGGCGCCGTGGATGCCATGAACCTGTTTGGTGATTTCCGGCAGGCGGCCTTGACGGAATCCTTTCGGTTCGGCGAGAACATCGCGGCACCATCCCGCCTGTTTCTGGACGCTGCGGGGGAGGATCGGGAACTACGGGGCCGGAATCCAAATCCTGGCTTTCACAGCGACAGCAAAAAACACGATCACCATCCCGATGCCATTTTGTGCCGCAGCAATGCCGGCGTGATCTTCTCCGCCTTGCGGTATATCAGGCGCGGCAAGATGCCGTACATCGAAGGGGGCGGCGAGGCCGCGGCAAAACTGCTTTCCGCTCTGCGATCCTTGTATGAAGGGCGCCCCGCATACGGGCATCCGGAGTTGTCTCTGTTCCATCATTGGCATGATCTTGTCGATTATTCCGAGACGAAAGAGGGGGGAAGCTATCGCCCCTATGTGAAGATAGTGGAATCTCTAGTGAATGATGAACGCGGCGGTGACGGCGTTACCGCGCTGGATGAGGCCATTCATGCGCTGCGCGAGGGAACGGCCAGGTCCCGGCACTCAGGCTTTGTCACCATCAGCACGCTGCACAAAGCCAAGGGTCTGGAGTGGCCCTGTGTCCGTCTGGGAGAAGACTGGACGAAGACGCATCTGGTGACGAAGTACGAATACCTGGGGAAAAGCGGCGATGTCGAAACCGCATACGGGGTGAATCAGGAAAGCTACAAGCTCCTCTATGTCGCCTGGACAAGAGCGCAGGAGCGGTTAGAGACCAATGGCCTGCAGGCCATCTATGAGGAACAGGCCACGTTGCTTCAAGATTTCCCGGTGACGCCAGAAATCAGAAAGAAGGCCAGGGAATACAGAAACTGGAAGGCTGGCAGGGAGCCGGTCGCCTGACCCGGGGATCAGGCCGCGATCTTCTTGACGCCCTTGGCGGTCCCGCGTTGCCTGGCTGCCCAAAGATCATAAGTGGCCTGCATTCGCAGCCAAAACCCGGCATCGACCCCCAGTGCCGCTTCCAGACGCACGGCCATGTCTGCGCTGATGCCGGCGCGACCGTTCAGGAGCGCGGACAATGCTTGTCTAGTGACGTTGAGCGCCTTGGCGGCATTGGTAACGCTCAGACCCTCTGGCAAATAGTCACGCAGCACCTCGCCGGGGTGCGCGGGATTGTGCATGTCGCTCATTGATTTCAGCCTCTCAGTGATAATCCAGATAATCCACTTGTGTAACATGGGTGTCGTCAAACCGAAAAATGAGTCGCCAGTTTCCGTTTACGGTAACAGACCAGAATCCCTCGAAGTTGCCGGTGAGCCCGTGCAGTCGCCAACCTGGTGCGGACAGATGTTCCGGCGCTTCCGCCGCATCCAGCGCGGTCAGCAGGATGCGCAATTTGTTCGCATGTGATGGCTGGATTCCCGCCTTGCTTCCGGTGCGGAAAAATCCTTCAAGCCCTTTGTGTCGGAAGGTTTTGATCACCAGACGACTGTAAAGCGTAGCTTGTCGCTTGTCAATCCGGTGGCGCCCGCGTCTGCGCGCCTTGATGCTGATCCATTTTTCCGGCGTCAAAAAATGGCCTGACCCGATTCTGATCTATACCATTACACTGGGCGGCGATAGTCGGCGCCCTTTCACTGAACAGGAGTGTCATGCCGTGAGTAGATCGAAGGTGTTGTTGGCGGTAGCCGTGTTGGCGCTGGCCGGATGTGGTCAGGAGCCTTTGCATTCTGAAAAATATTACGAGACGCACAAGTCAGCGTTACGGCAGGAACTTGCGTCGTGTAAACCTGTTTACCATACGGCGGACAAGAGAAAGCTGCTCAAAGCCTATCTGGACGGGAATCATAAGGTAAGAAACTGCGTTTATGCGAGGAACGCGAATTCGGCCATCCATCCATCACGGTTGTGGTAACGGTGGTCAGATTGACCAATCCTTGATGCCGTGAATCAGGTACTCCGCAATGGCAAGCCCTACGGGCTGTTGCGCACGGTCATTCCGTTGCGGATGCACCTGTATTGTCAGGCCCTGGCCTTTGTGCAGGGCCTGAGCCATCGAGCGATGCTTGGACAATGCGCCCAGGATTTTGTGAAGGCCCGGCCATGGGAGCGGGGCTTGCGCTGGCGGTCCAGTCCAGACCCGGATCAGGTGAGCGATTTGGAGTGGGCACAGGTTGCCGTGCCGTTGCCGCGGCGGTTGGCGTCAGACCTGATGAAGATAGGGGATCAGCAAGGGGTGCCGATGGATTCGGTGTTGTATTCCATGCTGTTTTGGTATGCGTGGGAGGTTTATCCGCCCTTGTATGAGCGAGTGCGCAGAAGGGACGAGGGGGCTGTATGCCAAAAGTGATCACGGTGACGAACCAGAAAGGTGGCGTAGGAAAGACGGCCCTGGCGGTTCATATCGCGGCCTATGCTGCCGCTACGGGGAAAAAGACGCTGTTGGTGGATCTGGATGTGCAGCGGAATGCCACGTTCATTCTGACGGGCAAGGCCACGAATGAGGGGTATTGCGTTACGGATTTGTGGGACAGGCAAAAACCCATCGCTTTTGCGGATACCCGGTTTGGTAGCCTCAAGCTTTTGCCCGGCCAGGAAGCCGTCGGATTCATTCAGGAGCAGGGTTTGATAGCTGGCATCAATGCCATGAAGCGATTGATGCGCGAAGACTTCGATGTGCTGGTCTTTGATACGCCGCCAGCCGCCGGTGTGCAGCAGTTCTCGCCGCTCTACCTGGGGGGTGTGATGGTTGCTCCGGTGGAGCCAGACCTTCTGGCAATGCAGGGGGTGTCTTCTTTGCTGCGGATTTGGAAGGGCGTGAATGATCGGATAAAGGACCTCGTGCCGGCCATGGTTATTAACAAGCGCGTGCTCAATTCGACGAATCAGCAGGCGGTTGTCGATGTCCTTCTGGCATCTGGGTTAGGCAAGTATGTCTTATCCACACAGTTGACGCTGCGGCAGCAGGTGCCTAACGCACTGAAACGTGGTTTGACGGTGTGGCAAGCGGAAAGGACAGACCCCGCCGCGGCAGCGTGGGCCGGTATTTGTCAGGAGATTTTGAATCTGCAAAAAGACAAGGAGGCAGAAAATGGCGAAAATTGATTCGTCCCGGACGATGTTGGACGAAATTGAGAAAGCATTTGCTGAACTGGAAGCGCAGGGAGAGGTATTCCCAGGAGACGACCCCGCTCGGAAATCTGCCCCGCCTGCATCGGAACCCGCCAACGCCGCGCTCTATCTGTCTCTGTCGGACATCGAGGCAGACCCGGAGCAGCCTCGCAAGTCCTTTGTGGGCGATAGCGAGGCAGACAATAGCCTGGAATCGCTGCGGGACAGTATCATGCAGCATGGCGTGCTGCAGCCCATTTCGGTGCGCCGGGTGGAGTCCGGCAAGTACCGCATCATCGCCGGCGAGCGCCGCTGGCGGGCATCGTGCATGGCCCATGAGTCCGGGGCCGCGTGCCAGCGTGCGGGGTATGACCTGTCCCGGATTCCGGCGGTCATCCTGGAGCCGGTCGATGATGCCGACCGGCTGGAAATGCAGTTGGTGGAGAACCTGGCCCGGGCGGACATGCCGCCCATGGATACGGCACGAGCGCTGGATCGGCTGCGATCCTGTATGGACCCCAAGCCCAGCATGGAGGAACTGGCCCGGCGCCTGGGGCGGTCCCGTGCGTGGGTGCATCAGATGCTGTCCATGGTCAGTCCGGAAGCGCAGGAAGTAGCCGGGATTCTGGGAGTGCCAGTGGAAAGCATCGGGAGAACAGACCTCAGCCGGATGTGTGGCTGGCTCAAGGATGATGCCAAGCGCAAGGTCCTGGAGACCATCCGCTCTCGCCTGAGCCCGGGTGTGATGCTCACGCGGGCCCTGGTTGATGAGGAAGAGGCACGTTATGAACAGGCTCGGCAGGCGTCACAACGCCCTGAGCCTGCAACTGAAAGTGGTGCAGTGGATGGGGATGGCGTGCGCCTGGTCCCCGATGGTGTGGTGACCCCTGACGCAGGGGCAGGAGAGAATGTTTTGAAGGAACCGGAAGAATATATTGTCGTGCATAGTCCAGAAGACCTGGTGGGTCTACAGATGGACGATGGCTCTTATGATGGGGAAGATGATGACGAGGATGGCGGTGAAGGCGAGGACCCACTGACCGATGAAGGGGTGGATGACGGTGTTCAGCCCCCCGCCGTTGCCCCCCAAGCCCTCGTGACTGTTGCTGGTGCTCCAGAGTCCGCCAGGCCCGCCACAGGGTCTCCTGTGCCCGCTGCTGCGGCTTCTGGCGCGGCACCAGCGTCGGCTGCCGCTACCGGCGTCCATTCGCTGGCATTCCCGGTACCCCAGGCTATGTTGGCCCGCCTGTTTCGTCTGGCCGGGCAGCCGTTGGATGGCACTCCAACGCCCGAGCAGTTTGTTGAGGCGCTATCCGTTGTTCTGGCTGTGCAGGAGGGGTGAGGCATGGCAGATGAAGCCGATATAGCCGGCCAGATGCAGGAGCAGGAGATGGCCTTGTTGATGGCCCAGCGGGCTGGATCCCGCACAGAATCCGCCGACGAGGACGATGCGGGGAACCGTTATTGCCTGGACTGCGGGGAAATCATCCCCCCAGCCAGAGTCCAGGCGGTACAGGCCGTGCGCTGCGTCCATTGCAGCAACAAAAGGGAGCGTTTCAGCCGCCTCTCCGCCCAGCGAGGCGGTATGATGCGGTATCTTGCCAACACCAGGGATATCGAATAGTTGTCGTAACACATCGGGCTTTTACCAACGGGGCTCATCTGTTGGTTTATCCATAGCGCACCTTGTGGATGATGTAAGCTCCTTTCTCATCCACAAAGGACAACCCGTCGCTGCGAGCCAGGAGAGCGAAGCGGGGGCGAGTAGTCCCCAGTAGGCAACGCGGCGAACTGCATCCGCCGAAACGACCGCGTAGCTGGGAGTGTAGGCGCGTGCTGTGCCGCATGGCTGCCGTAAAGATGTAATGGATGCCTCCCCCTACAGGACGGGCAGCGGGGAGATCCAGAAGCAGGGAGTCCTCGCTTGAACCGAACGGCATCAAAGTGCCAAGGTGGAAGTTCATCCACGAAAAGGTCAAGGAGGGGTCAGCTCACGAAACGGAAAAAATCGTACGCTAAGCCTCGCCAGGCATTCGTAGCGGCCGGAACTTGCCTTGCTCAACTTGCTTGTTCTGCCGCCAAATGTAGTCTCCGGTCAGGTTGATGTGCTCCCAGCCCAGCGGCGAAAGGTGCGGTAGCAGCCGCTCGTCGATGTCTTTGCCCGAGTCGCGCAGCGCCTGGACTGCCCGTTCCAGATAGACCGTGTTCCAAAGGATGATTGCCACCACCACCAGATTGAGGCCGCTGGCACGGTAGCGCTGGTTCTCGAAACTGCGGTCACGAATTTCACCGAGCCGGTTCAGGAACACGGCGCGGGCCAGCGCGTTCTTCGCTTCGCCCTTGTTCAAGCCAATCTGCACGCGGCGGCGCAGTTCGACGTTTTGCATCCAGTCGAGTGCAAACAGCGTGCGCTCGATGCGCCCCAGCTCGCGCAAGGCCACCGCCAGGCCATTCTGGCGCGGGTAGCTGCCGAGCTTTCTGAGCATCAGCGAGGCCGTCACCGTGCCCTGCTTGATCGAGGCGGCCAGCCGCAGAATCTCGTCCCAATGGGCGCGAATGTGCTTCACGTTGACGTTGCCACCGATCAAACCGGCGAGCGTCGGGTACTGTTTGGCGTCGCCGTGGATATACAGGCGCTTGTCGGCCAGGTCGCGGATGCGCGGAGCGAAGCGGAAGCCCAAGAGGTGCATGAGGGCGAACAGATGGTCGGTGAAGCCCGCCGTGTCGGTGTAGTGCTCCTCGATGCGCAGGTCGGATTCGTGATACAGCAGCCCGTCCAGGACGTGGGTGGCGTCGCGCACTGTGGCGTTGATGACCTTGGTGTGGAACGGCGCGTACTGGTCGGAGATGTGGGTGTAGAACTGCACGCCCGGTTCCTGACCATACTTCAGATTCACTTGGCCGGCAGCTTGGCCACGGCCGCCGGCCTTGAAGTTCTGTCCGTCCGATGACGACGTAGTGCCATCGCCCCAGTAGGCGGCGAAAGGTTGGCGGAACTGGACGTTGACCAGCTCGGTCAGGCCCGCCGAATAGGTTTCGTCGCGGATGTGCCACGCCTGCAACCACGTCAGCTTGGCGTAGGTCACCCCGGGGCAGGACTCGGCCATCTTTGATAGGCCCAGATTGATGGCATCGGCGAGAATGGTCGTCAGCAGCAAATGCTGGTCTTCGGTTGCCGTGCCGCTCTTGAGGTGCTTGAAGTGGCGGCTGAAGCCGGTCCAGCCATCGACTTCCAGCAGCAGTTCGGTGATCTTCAGATGCGGCAGCAGGCTGTACGCCTGCTGCATCAGCGCCTCGGCCTCATCCGGCACGGCATTGTCCAGCGGCGTAATCTTGATTCGCCCGGTGCTGGTGATGGCCGCATCGGGCAGTTCGTTGGCAGCGGCCAGCCGCTCGACTGTCGCCAGTTGCTCTTGCAGCACCGCAAGCCGAGCATCCAGAAATCGGTCGCAGTCGGTATCGACAGCCAGACCCAATTCCCGCTGGTCACGCTGCGCCGCGAATCGCGGCGGCGGCAAGAGGTAGTCCTCGAAATCCTTGAACTGGCGCGATCCCTGCACCCAGATGTCGCCGGAGCGCAGTGAGTTCTTCAGCTCGGACAGCACGCACAGCTCATAGAAGCGCCGATCCAGCCCATCCTCCGTGCGCACCAGGTTTTCCCAGCGCTTGCGCACGAAGGACATGGGTGCGTCGTCCGGCACCTTGCGCGCCTGACGGTCGTTCATCCCCTTGAGCACTTCGACGCCGGCCAGCAGTTCGCGCGCGGCCGGCGCGGCCTTCATGGTCAGCGCATCCAGCAGGGTCGGCGTGTAGCGTCGGAGCTGGGTGAAGCCGTCGCCGACCAGGGCCAGGAAATCGAAGTCTTCCGGCCGGGCGAGCGTTTCCGCTTCGGTAATACTTTCGCTGAACGCATCCCAGGGGATGATCGCCTCGATGGCGACGAAAGGATCGCCGCCCGACTGCTTGGCTTCCAGTAGGGCGCGACCGATGCGCGAGTACAGCCGCACCTTGTCGTTGATCGCCTTGCCAGACTGCTGGAAGCGGTCAGCATGGTTACGCTTGGCCTTGCTGAACAGCGAACCCATGAAACGGTCGTGCAGGTCGATGATTTCGTCGATCAGCGTAGCGCGGGTGTCGAGGATCACCGCGACCAAGGTTGCATAGCGACGGTTTGGCTCCAGGTCGCGCAGGTGCTGGGCTGTCATCTGTCCGCCTTCGCGAGCGAGCTTCAGCAGACGGTTCTGGTGAATAGCGTGTTCCAGGCTGCCCGGCAGCGCCAGGTCGCGAATGGTTTTCAGCCGTTCCAGGTGGGCCAGCACATGCTTGGGCTTCGGCGGGCCGGGCGGCTGGCGTAGCCAGATCAGCCCGCTGCCCTTGGTGCCCTCGCGGATCGCCAGCAGGCCATTGACTGCGCGGCGGTGGAAATCACCGAGCGGCGCGGTGAGCGCTTCATAGACTTGGCGCGTGCCACGTGTCAGCGCCTCGCTGCACAAGCGCTCGATGACATCGACGGTCGGAAGGATGATGCGTTGCTGCCGCAGCAACTCGACCAGCGCTTCGGCCAGCACGATACCCCGGTCGGTCTGCTGGGCGAGATCGGCGAGCTGGTGCACGAAGTGCCGGTAGTCAGCGACAGCGAACGGTGTCAGCTTCAGCCACGCCTGCAACTCCAACAGGTGCTCGCGCCGCGTTTCCGGCCGCTGCGCATACTGCGGCCAGATGTTCGGCTCGATGCGCAACTGGCGACCGACGATGTTCAGCAGGGAGGCGGGCGGCTCTGCATCCGTCGGCAGGGCAAAGCCGGGATAACGCAGGTAGCACAACTGCACCGCGAAGCCGAGCCGGTTGTGGCTGCCGCGCCGCTGGCGAATCACCGACAGGTCGGGTTCGGCAAAGGTGTAATGCCGGATGAGTTCATCGTCGGTGGTCGGGAAGGCGAGCAGGCCGGTGCGTTCGGCGGGTGTCAGTAAATTGCGGCGCGGCATGGTCAGTCATCCGTTCTCAGATACTGGTACAGGGTTTCGCGGCTGATACCGAACTCGCGGGCAAGCTGTGCCTTCTTCTCGCCGGCCGCAGCGCGACGCCGCAACTCGGCCACCCGCTCCGGCGCGAGCGCCTTCTTGCGGCCCCGGTAGGCCCCGCGCTGTTTAGCGAGCGCGATGCCCTCGCGCTGCCGCTCGCGGATTAGGGCGCGCTCGAACTCGGCGAACGCGCCCATCACCGACAACATCAGGTTTGCCATCGGTGAGTCCTCGCCGGTGAAGGTCAAGTGTTCTTTGACGAACTCGATGCGCACGCCGCGCTGAGTGAGGCGCTGCACCAGGCGGCGCAGATCGTCCAGGTTGCGCGCCAGGCGGTCCATGCTGTGCACCACCACCGTGTCACTCTCGCGCACGAACCCGAGCAGCGCGTCGAGCTGCGGGCGCTGGGTGTCCTTGCCCGACGCCTTGTCGGTGAACACCTTGTCCACCTGGACGTGTTCGAGCTGCCGCTCTGGGTTCTGGTCGAAGCTGCTGACGCGGACGTATCCGATGCGATGCCCCTGCAAGATGCCTCCTGATCTGTGAGTGTCAGGCAGAAATCTATGACCTTGCGCGGCATCCGTCAAGAAATTGAAAAGTTGGCTCTATTCTGACGCCTACGAATGGGCTATCCTGACATCCAGTTAGGGTATAGTCTAACTGGACGAGTCAAAAAGCATTGCATATATTTCAATAGTTGTTGTATACTCAAAATATGGAAAAGCAAACTGCCACATCAATCTTCGAA
>NZ_JBFRXP010000033.1:0-11426 GCF_041146875.1 Acidithiobacillus sp. IBUN Pt1247-S3
GGCGAGTACACAGATTTCGTGTTGCGCCCTGTGGAGACTTCCGTGCTGGCTGTGCTCTCGTCTGCGGCACCACCATCTTTGCCGAACCAGGAGGCGGTACCCCCGCGCAGCATCGGCCTGCACATTGACGAAGACGCCATTATTGCAGCGGTGGGAACGTTACCGTTGTACGGCAACGAGGAAGGTCTTATCCCCGCCTTTGGCGTCTATCTCACCCGTCATTATGCCGATTACTACAATCTCATTTCTTTCCGCTTCGAGGAACACCTCGCGGATGCCATGCGTACCCATCGCTATCTCGGGGAAATGCTGTGGTATGAGTATCCTTCGCTTTTCTACTACAAGAACCGCTTCGGACATCTGCAAGGGCGGGAGCTTGCCAGCACGCTCCTCATCGAGGCAGGGCATATCTGTGGTTTCAATACCATGGGTGGCATCATGCGCTCGGATCCCTGGTATCAGTTGATCGTTCCGCAACTGCACTGCCGTGAGGATTGGTTATCCGGGATCGTTGCCTGTATCAATGCCCTGGGCTGGGGACTCTGGCGGATTCACGAGATTGTGCCCAATGAACGCCTCATCCTACGGGCCTGGTTCCCCTATGAGTCTCTCGGGCATCTGCGGCAATTTGGAACGGCGGACCATCCGGTGGACTATCTCATGGTTGGGGTTGCGGCGTCTTTGATGAATCTGCTCTACACCGCAGACATCACTACCCGGCCAGATCTCACCCTGGATTTTTACCACCAGGTAAACCGTAGCAAGGACGGCTTTTGGGGTAGGCAGACCCGTTGTGTGGCTATGGGCGATGCCTACTCTGAGGTAGTCGTGGAGCGCAATCTTTTGGGCCAATAGGTGTCGAGCCTCTCCTCCTCAATCCTTGTGTGGGCCTTAGTTACCCGTCAACCGCCGGATTTTTTTGTCAGTTTCATACTGACTGAGGGCATAGACCGACCAGATGGCAGCAGGAACCCAGCCGATCAGAGTGATCTGCAATAGTAGACAGATGATCCCTGCGAAGGGACGGCCGATGGTAAAAAATTGCAGCCAAGGGATGAGGATGGCGAGCAAGAGGCGCATGAAAACTCCCTGAAAATTGGTTGGTGTGCCCATACATTTGCACCAATGCCGGTTTTTGTCTATCCTTGCGCCCATGAACACTCCGCAGCCCCGATTCTCTCCTCTCGCGACCCTTTCCGCAGGTTTCGCGTCGCTGCGTCTGCTGCCCCGCTGGGGCTAAAACGATTCCTTCCGACCTTCTCGGTCTTGCTTTTCCCAACCCCAACGAGAGATTCCTGCAACAGGAAGGGCTTACTATGCACCAACAATTGATCATTTTTGATACGACCTTGCGCGACGGTGAGCAATCCCCAGGCGCTGCCATGACCCGCGATGAGAAAATCCGCATTGCCAAATCACTGGAGCGCCTTCGCGTTGATGTGATCGAGGCGGGTTTCCCGGCAGCGAGTCCCGGTGATTTTGCCGCCGTGCGCGCAATCGCCGAAACCATTCGGGAATGTCGCATCTGTGGGCTCGCTCGGGCGCGCGAGGAGGATATTCGCCGTGTTGGAGAAGCCCTGCAGCCAGCCGCAGCCGGGCGCATCCACACCTTTATCGCCACCAGCCCCATCCATATGCAGGCGAAGTTGCGCATGCGCCCGGACGAGGTTTTGGAGCGCGCGATAGCGGCGGTAAAACTGGCGCGCAGCCTCTGTGATGACGTCGAGTTCTCGCCGGAGGATGCCGGACGCTCCGAAGAAGATTTCCTCTGCCAAGTGATTGAGGCCGCTATTGCGGCTGGCGCGCGCACCATCAACATTCCCGATACTGTCGGCTACAATTTACCCGATCGCTTTGGGCGGTTGATTGGCAATTTGCGGGAACGCATCCCCAACAGCGACCAAGCGATCTTTTCGGTGCATTGTCATAATGATCTTGGCTTGGCGGTGGCTAATTCCTTGTCGGCAGTCATGCATGGAGCGCGTCAAGTGGAATGTACCATCAATGGCCTGGGCGAGCGCGCCGGGAATGCGGCATTGGAGGAAATCGTCATGGCGGTGCGTACTCGCAGCGACGTCTTCGCCTGTGACACCCGCATCGATACGCAGCAGATTGTGGCGACCAGCAAGCTGGTGTCGACAATTACCGGTTTTCCGGTGCAGCCCAACAAGGCGATTGTTGGCGCCAATGCCTTCGCCCATGAGTCGGGTATTCATCAGGACGGGGTCTTGAAGCATCGCGAGACCTACGAAATCATGCGTGCGGAAGACGTGGGTTGGTCGGCAAATCGTATGACCTTGGGCAAATTGTCGGGCCGTGCGGCGGTGCGCGCGCGTTTGGAGAGCCTGGGGATCAAGCTCGATGGTGAGGCTTTGAATCAGGTCTTCGCCCGCTTCAAAGATTTGGCTGACCGCAAGGCGGAAATCTTTGACGAAGACTTGCAGGCCCTGGTCAACGAGGACGCGCAGCAGGGTAGTCAGGACCGCTACCGGCTTGGCTATTTGCGTGTGTGTTCGGAAATGGGAACGCATCCCGAGGCCAAGGTGGAGCTGTGGGTGGACGGCGTTGCCAAGACCGCGGCCGTTACCCGCGGCGGACCGGTGGATGCGGCCTTCCAGGCTATCGAGGAAATTGTGAGAAGCGGTGCACAGCTTTTGCTCTACTCGGTAAACGCGATTACTACTGGTACCGATGCCCAAGGTGAGGTGACGGTGCGCTTACAGGCCGCAGACGGGCGGGTGGTCAACGGCCTCGGTTCCGACACCGACATTGTGGTCGCCAGTACCAAGGCGTATGTGTCGGCGTTGAACCGGATTCAGGCGCCCAGCGGCTTCCATCCACAACTGTAAGCACGTCCGAATGCCAGATAAACGGCAGCAGAAAGCTCGACTACTTCAGGTGGCCGGGCTTTCTTGTTATTACCAGCGGCAGCGACGCAAAACCCTGTGCATTCGCCTGGATGCCGACGGCGATGTCTGGATCGCCTGCCCTTGGTATCTTCCGGAATTTTTCATCCGCCGTGCGGTCGAGGAGCGTTTCGCCTGGATTCAAGAACGGCGACGGCAAGTTCAGCAATCCAGCCTGCGGAGAGCCGAGGCGCTCTTTTTTCATCTGGGCAAAGCGTATCGGGTGCAGCACAAAGCGGTTGTCGGTCGAGCGCGGGTGGAATTGCAAAGCGACTTGCTCTTGCTGCATCTACCGGAGGGCACCCCCCGTAGCGCGGAAGAATTGCTAGTGCAGCGTTGGCAGCGACGTGAACTGCAAAGGCTCTTACCCGATTTGATCAGCCGCTGGGAAAAGAAATTGGGAGTCCAGGTTGCCGATTGGGGCATACGGCGTATGCGTACCCGCTGGGGGACTTGTAACACCACGGCAAGACGGCTCTGGTTTCGTTTGGCATTGATCGAAGAGCCCCTGGATTGTATTGAATATGTGGTGGCGCATGAATGCGCTCATCTGCTCGAGCGTCAGCACAACGCCCGCTTTTATGCCCTGCTGGAATCCCATCTGCCCTATTGGCGCGAGCTGGAACGTGCGTTGCAGCAGCGAGATAGCTGAGTTCCCTCGGGTATCGGGGTTTTCGGAGGGCGCTCGCGGGCTTTACATCGAAGCCTACTTAGATAAATCGGCGTGCCTCGGCTCTCCTTGCTGCGACTTCTCCTACGGTCCAGCGCGAAGCCGTATGCTAGAGACGCGGAAGGCTGCAGAAAGGCCTTCCGCTCGCTCCCTAGGCCGATTTCCCGATGGAAACGTTGGTCGCCTTGATAATGGCCGAGACGTCATCGCCAACTTTGAGCCCCATGTCCCGGACACTGCGCGTGGTAATGACGGAAGTCATCTTGCCCGCAGCCGTCTGAATGATCACTTCGCTCATGACCTTGTCTTCCACAATCTCCAATACCGTACCCGCGACCTGATTCCGAATGCTGGTTTCCATGCCTAATATCTCCCTTAGGGCTCGCCAATATTTGGCAGAGAAGATATCTTACTGCGGCTTCTTGGGTAAAGCACCGGTTTGCGCATCGTTGTCAGCAACTACAGGCGCCTGAGATTTTTGCTGTGACGGGGCCTTTACCATGCAATCATTGGCGGTCTTTTTGCCACGATTTTCCCCTCGCGGGTGCCAAGCCATGGGGGTGGGGTGCGTAAATAGAGGGTCTGGCAGATCTTGCGGAGCTGTTACGGTGATGTCCGCCCGAGCAAGCAAGGGGACGAGCACTACCAGAACAGCAACCGTCAATAACAAGGATTTCTTGCTGATTTTACGCTTCATCGGGAACACTCCTTTATTGGAAAATAAACGGACGCCCTATGCGCTCCGTGAAAAAGATCTTCTGATAACCCATGATGTTATTCCAATGCTATTACCTAACTATGAAAATAATCGAAAATAATTTCTGCGCAGGAAGCGTCGAGTGAGTGAAAAATCTCATGGAAAAATGGCAAAAAAAAGACCGATGTTAATCGGTCAAAGCCATCGCGCTGCCACGCGGAGGAGGAGTTTTTGTAAGCTTAAAAGCTATATTGCAACATCAACCGGTCATCAATGAATGTGCCCTTGTAATCGGCAAAGGGATTGCTATGATCTATGGCTAGACGATTACGCAGAGACAAACCCTTCCAAAAACAACCTGGCGTATAGGTCACATCAATGTAGTTTGCCGCAACATTCGGCAAAAAAGGCCCTGTGTGATAAAGACTATAGGAGTATTTGATGCGCAGGTTATGGATCGGAAAAACTACCAAACCAAATTTCCAGGCATGACCACCCGAGGCGGAACTGATCAAGCCATAGTCCATGATGCTCGTATATAGTGGGTCGGCACTGTATTGCTGCGAATAGGGTGATATGAAGCCACCGTTGTCCAGGACCTTGCCAGTGGGAAGGGTAATCCTGCGTTGCGTTATATGATCATAAGCAGCGAAAATCTGACCGTGCACACCAGCGTAGCGTGCTTTTAAGCCCAGCATGCCGCCATATACGTTGGCATTTATAGGGCCAGCCAAGGCATTACCGTCTGCCCACTCACGCGCATACTGAAAGTCTGCGAAGGGTTGAAAGTGACCAAGCAATACCGGGGTCTTGTAGCCGGCCGTAGCATACAGCAGATTGGCAAGATCGTAAAAGCGATAGAACCAGGCGTTGGCGGAGACCCCATCGTAGTGGGCCTGCGCGCCAAACGCCAAGGTGCCATTGCTATTGTCTGGCAGATAGCTGTAATCCGGATTCTCATTGAGCAAGGTCTCTCGATGATAGTCACTCTGTATGCGATTTTTGTAGCGAAATTGGCGAATTCCCATGAGGGATACATAGGGCAGAGGGTGTACGGTGATACTCACCCCCTGATAGGTGTTGGGAATCATGAAGGCGTCGGCACCATTCATCCAGGGCGTGTTGAGAAGAATGTTGCCCACTTGTAGTTTTGCCCAACGATCTTGGTATTGTAGGTAAGCCTGTCCAAGCACATTCAGGGATTCCTTCGGTCCCATGAGCAAAGGGTCCAGCCGGACATAATCGGGGGCGATGAGATCATTGGCCCCCAAGGCATTGGCCGTATAAAAGGCTACCGCCGCGCTGACTCCGGCAAGGGGAGCGGTCTGCGCCTTGATCATGCCGCCCAGGGAATAGGCATAGCGATTGGGCACACTGGAGCCCGCAAAAAATTGGTTGAAGTAGTAGGAACGAATATCGCCGCTAACTTTTCCTGCAAGAAAATACTGCTCCAGGCTTTCGGCTTGGGCGACGGCTGGGAGACTCGCCAAAGCCGCCAATACGATCACGGACAAAGCGCTTTTTTTCATGATATACCTCCTTCAATAGGGTAGGTTTTGGGCCGAGCGCCCCCCGAGCCGTCGGGGCCCCGCAAAAAACCGGGACGGTACCGGCTGACCTTTATTGGCGCAGGGTGCTGATCAGATCAGGGCGCCCAGCGGGGGTATCCCCGCACGTTTGCGGCAGACCCGTTTCTTCAGAAAGACAAGGGGCGCGAAACAATTGCCCAGACCACATCCCGGCAAAGCTCTTGCGGGTGACCAGCACCCAGAAAAACGCCAGTAGAACGGTGAACGCGGCACCTAGGGGCAGGAAGAGCCAGAACCCGGTCTTATCCGCCAGCAAATAGGTCGCGGAATTGAAGACCCCCAGGGGGAAGGTGAAGCCCCACCAGCCCATGTTGAAGGGCAGCCCCTCACGCAGGTAGCGCAGGGTGAAAAAGATCGCCATCAGCATCCACCACAGGCCAAAGCCCCAAAGCAACAGCGCGACCATCACCCCCGCCAGTTCTGCAAAATGTGCCATATCCGCGAGACTCCCAGCAAAAATGGCCGGGTCGGCGTTGCCCAGGGTAATCATGGCCATGGCCCCGGTCCCTAGTGGCCCCAGGGGCAGCCAGGCAGAAACCGCCATGTCCTGATGGGGCAGTTTGTGCAGGGTAAGGCGCAGCAGGAGGATGGCCAGCACGCCCATGGCCAGCAGGACCGAAATACCCCACAAGATATAACTCAGGTAGACGATGGTCTGCGCCATGGCGATGCCCACATGGGGCGCCACCAGCCCACCACTGGCGGCCGTCACCTCTGGCGGCACAATGGGCAAGAGCCAAGCGGCGGTCATCCGCTCCATGCTGTGGGCATGGCGGGTAAACATGAAAAAGGGGACCAGCAAGACGGAGGTGACTGCGAGCAACACATCCACCCACCACAGGCCCAAGGCCCAGGCGACTGTGCCGGCATTGGTGGGCCAGATGATCAGAAAACCATTGATGATGGTGGCCAAACCCATGGGGATGGCCCCAAGAAACAGGGACTGTACCGGGTGCTCAAAGAGGCGGCGAAAGCTGTTGGGGTAAAACAGCGCCCGGCCCAGAAAGAGCAGGCTGAAGAGCACAAAAAAGGCACAGTTGATGCCCCACAGCCCCTGGGCCAGGAGCTTCTGCCCCCAATGCCCGTAGGGAAAGAGCGCTAACATCAGCGCCAAGATGCCCGTGCCCATGTTGGCGGCAAACCAGTTTGGGGTGAAGTGGCGGACGATCTGGCGGGGATCCTGGTTGGGAACGGCCGTGAGAAAACCCATGGGAGATGCCTCGATACTGTGGTCTTGGACGCAGGTTATGTTTTTGCAGATATTAAATCCAATGCTTTATAATTACTTCTGAAATTATTTATTTTCATTTCTGGAACCCCATGGCCAACCACCGACTCGATCCCGCCCTCCTTCTGATCTGGGCCCAGGCCGCGCGCAGCGGCAACCTGCACCTGGCTGCCGAAAAACTCTTTCTCACCCAGCCCGCCATCTCCCACCGACTCAAACAATTACAGGAACGTGTGGGTGAACCCCTGTACCATCGTGGGCAGCGCGGTATTGTGCCGACACCCATGGGGGTCGCCTTGTGGCGCCTGGGCGAACGCTTGGAAAGCACCCTCGCCGAGGCGGAAAGCCTTTGCGAGGGGAGTGCCCAACTGCTCCATGGCACCCTGCACATTGCCGCCAGCCAGAGCAACGCAGAGATCTTATTGCCCCAAGTACTGGGCCAATTCCACCGCGAGCACCCGGCCATCCACTTGCAAGTGAGCGCGGTGAACAGCCGACAGGCCCGCCAACTGCGCGAGGGCTTTGATCTGATTTTTGTGGAAGACGGGCTGGCGCCCCCAACGGGAGAGTTTTGGCTCCAAGAAACCCTGTTAGAAACGGAGATCGTCTTGCTCCTACCGCCGGACCACCCCTGGGCGGCGGAGGACGTTCCCCTCCCCCTGACGGACTTGACTGACGTAGACTTAGTCTGGCGGGAGGCCGGCTCCGGGGTCCGCGATGCCGTGCTCCAGGCCACCCGCGGGGCTGGATTACACCTGCCCCTGCACTACGAAATGAGCGGTCTGGCGGCCGTGCGGGAGGCCGTGCGGGCCGGGCTGGGCCTGGGCTTCAGTTCCCGTTTTGCCCAGGGGCGCAATGACGGGTTGATCGCCCGCGATCTGGAGCCGGCCATCATTCAACGCTTTTCCCTGCTCTACCGGCGCGACGCCAATCCCGCTACCCAGGCCTTCTTGGGTGTTCTGCGGCAAATCTTGGCGGCGGGGCGAGCGTCCGAGGTTAGACAGTGGTGAGCACCATGATCCGCCGCTATCAGCGCTTTCTCGCCGATCTAAGCCTCCACAATAATCGTCCCAAACATGAGGAACTCACCAAAGCAGAGAAACGCTAACACCCTCACCGAACAACTCTGACCGGCCAGGGCATGGATGCTATACTGGTCGCATGAATGATCTCGTGGGTGACCATCCATTTTTCTTGCCGGTGAATTGAGCGTGGATAGAGTTTCGGAATTGGGCTTCTGGCAGCGCATGGCGCAAGAGCGGGGCTGGATCGTCCTCTTTTTTAGCTCGGCCGGTTGCCATAGCTGCAAGATTTGGCGTCGTCTGCTAGGAGAATGGGAGAGGCGTCGAGATGATCTCCGGGTTTGGGAGGCGGATGCGGGAATCGAGATGGGGCTGGCACAGGAATTTGAGGTCTTTCATCTGCCAGCGCTCTTTGTCTTTCGCGATGGCCGCTACCAGCGGCCAATGCAAGTAGAAGCGCTGCTCTCGGCCCTTGACCCTTGGCTTGCCGCGCATGCCGATCTGCCGCCGGAAGAGGCGCCATGACTTTGCTCTGGGAGGGGGCTTGGCTGCGGCGCGCGCAGTGCGCCCCATCCCCGTATCAGGACGAACGCCCGGCGGGTATTAGTGTCGACTTGCTCGTGTTGCACGCCATCAGTCTGCCACCGGAGGAATTTGGTAGCGGCGAGGTGCCGCGCTTCTTTCAGGGCAAACTGGATTTCGCTATGCACCCCTACTACGAACAACTACGCGAGCTGCGCGTTTCCGCGCATTTTTTCATCGAACGCGACGGGCGGATCTGGCAGCATGTGCCCGTGGATCGCCGCGCCTGGCATGCCGGCGTATCGGTTTGGCAGGGAAGAGAGCGTTGCAATGATTTCAGTGTCGGTATCGAGATCGAAGGCAGCGCGACGCAACCCTTCGCTGAGGCGCAATATGCGGCGCTACAGGGGTTAATTCCTGATCTTTGGAGCCATTTTCCGCAACTCGACCGGCGCGCCATTGCCGGCCATTCGGACATTGCCCCGGGGAGAAAATGGGATCCCGGCCCCTATTTCGATTGGCCACGGCTGTGGCAAGGATTGCCGTGATGGATAGTGTCGAGAGAGCCCGCCCAAAGCGGGATTGGCGGCGTGGTTGGGGTGGCCCCTTTTTGGTCTTCCTGGTCTTTTTGCTCTTTACGCTATGGTGGCTGGGCGTGTTTTCGCGGGCTTCGGTGCAGGAAATCACCAGCCCGGCCTTGCATTATGTTTACCGCGAATATGACGGCAGCTATGCCGGGCTTGATCACCAGCGCGAGAAGTGGCTCAAGGAGCTGCCGGCCGATTGGCGAAAGGGTTCCACCCTGACGCTGATCGAAAAAGAGAGTGGCATGCAGGGCAAAAACAATCGAGTAGAGGCGCGATTAGGAGCCTTATTGTCGACGGTGCCAAGCTCAGTTCCCCGCGGGTGGCAACTCGGCCAGTGGCCAGAACAGCGCGTCGCCGCAGTGGATTTGCAAGCCAATAGCGCCATTGCCAGTTGGAAGGGGTACAGCGCCCTATCGTCTTGGTGCAAGCGTAATGGCATCCGCGCGCGCTACCCCCTGCTGGAACTCCAGGGCCCTGGCGATCGTTACCGCCTGTGGATGCCCATGGCTCAGTCGTCGCGCCCGTAGAATTTGACCCCGCGAACAATTTTCTCGCGCCCCTGGGCAATGCGGTGCAGATTGCTGTCGCGCAGGGAATAGACGCAGCCGCAGTATTCCTGCTGATAAAACTGCTCGTCCTTGGCAATCTCGATCATGCGTTGGCTGCCACCGCCCTTGCGCCAGTTGTAGTCCCAGTATTGCAGTTCGGGATAACGAGCGGCGGCACGTTGGCCACAGCCGTTGATTTGCGCCATGTCTTTCCAGCGGGAGATACCCAGGGTGCTGGTAAAGACGGTGAAGCCATGTTCCACCGCATATAGAGCCGAGCGCTCAAAACGCATGTCGAAACAGGCTGTGCAGCGTTCGCCACGTTCCGGCTCCCATTCCAGCCCCTTCGCCCGCTCAAACCAGTTGTCTTTGTCATAATCGAGGTCGATGAAGGACAGGCCAAGCTTTTCGGCATAGCGAATGTTCTCTTCCTTGCGCAGCTCATATTCTGCTTGGGGATGGATATTGGGATTGTAGAAGAGAATAGTAATGTCAATTCCTGCTTGCTGAATGTCGGCCATGACCGGCCCGGCACAAGGCGCACAACAAGAATGCAGCAGCACCTGCTCGCTGCCATCGGGGGTACATAGAGGGGCAGGGGGCTTCTTTGCCACGACAAGACTCCAAGGACTCAACTACACTGGATGATAACAGTTTTTGTCTTGGAGAGGCGAAATGCCTAGTGATCTACGACCCGGTACCTGTCGCGCATGTGAAGGTGGTGTAGCGTTATCGACAGAAGCAGAGATTGTTGCTGCCTTGCGTGATTTGCCCGAATGGATCTTGCAGGACCAGGGCTTGGAGCGGCGCTTTCAGTTTCGCAATTTTTACGAAACTATGGCCTTTGTAAACGCGCTAGCCTGGATTGCGCATCGCGAGAATCACCACCCGGACCTGCAGGTTTCCTACAATACCTGCTTAGTACGCTACAGCACCCATGCGCTCGGCGGTGTCACCCCAAATGACCTCATCTGCGCACGCGCGGTAATGAAGCTCTTGGATTGAGCGGGGTTGCAGGTGCCCCGCTCGGTGCGATCCGCTCAGTGGCTGGCGGGCCGCAGCAGGGGGCGCATTCCCTCGCGTACTTGGCGCTGAATGAAGCCCGCACGGCCTGGCTCTTTCTTATCGAGGTCGGCGGCGCACTGAGAGCCGGTCAGGGCGGCGGTGGAGAGCATCACTTCCAACTCACAGAGATCAACTTTAGGCTGCTTTAGTTGGTCCATCGGGGCGTTGAAGAGATCGCCTACCTGCCAGAACATGCGCGCGTTCCACATGCGCAGCTTGACGTTGGCGTTTTGAAAGAGCTCGACACAGCGGGCATTGAGAGCCTGATTATCCACGGTACTCCTCCTGTCGTAAGCAGATATACGGATCGGTTGACGATTCAGCGGTAGAGCATACCGGAAACCGCCCTGGTGCGGGAGTCCTTTTCTGTGTCTGCGGCCATTGAAGCTTTGCATGGAGGGATAGAATAACGCCGCGCGCACCCTTGAAAAAGAAAAGCCCCGCCAAACAGGCGGGGCTTTTTCTCATGCAGGTGGTGAAAATCAGGCGTGCTTCATATTGATGTTCTGGTTCGTCGCGAGTTCGGGGTTGTAGAGGTATTCCACGTTCCCTTGCTCGACCTGCTTCAGATATTCCTGGAATTTGGCCTTGG
>NZ_JBFRXP010000034.1:0-10681 GCF_041146875.1 Acidithiobacillus sp. IBUN Pt1247-S3
ACCACAGACGTTTTCGAAAATAGGCGCTGAAACCCCTATGAATGCTGGGGTGGCATTACGAATTTGACGATTTTTGCCGTTGAACTGTCGAACTCGGGAGAACAGGCGTCTTTGTAATGAAGGAGCAGGATCGCGCATTAGCACTTCTCTACCAGCCAACCGGCGCCGCGAAGATTTTTGATAGCGTCGGCTCCGAGTTTTTTCCGCAGACTGTGAATGAGAAAGTCGATGCTGTTGCTCTCCACCTCCTCACCCCAGCCATAGATGCGGGTTTCCAGCTCCTCGCGACTGAGGATACGGCCGGGCCGTTGCAACAGGGCACTGAGCAGGGAAAATTCGCGTGCCGAAAGGCGTTGCGCTTTCTCGCCCTCGCGCCAGACTTCACGCGTGCTTGGGTCGAGGCTGATCAGACCATTGCTGAGTAAAGGCCCAGCTTGTCCACCCTGGCGGCGCTGTACGGCGCGTAAGCGGGCGAGTAGTTCGCGGGCGGAAAAGGGTTTGATGAGGTAATCGTCGGCTCCGGCATCCAGCCCGCGCAGGCGCTCCTCCAGGGCATCACGGGCACTGAGAATGAGTACCGGCAGGGTATGACCCTGGGCACGCAAATCCTGCAGCAGCTGAACGCCATCGTCGTCTGGCAGACCGAGGTCCAACAACAGCACCTCATGCTCGCTACGCTGCATGGTGCTGCGCGCGGTACGTCCGTCACTTACCCAGTCCACCGCATGACCGCCATCACGCAGGGCCAGCACGAGCGCGTCGGCCAGCATCCGATCATCCTCCACGAGTAATATGCGCATGCCCCCTCCAGCGACACCTCAGCTTGCCAGTTGCGGTCCAGCATAACAGAGCAAAGTTAGGGAAGGATGAGGAAACGAGGGTCTGCAGATCGGGGTGGACGCGGCGGTTCCAGGCTATGACGAGCCGGTAATGCGTAGGAGAGAGATCTTTTCGTGATCATAAATTTCGAACCGGGTCATGAGCAGGTCTGCCTGGTATGGGGGCTGCAGCGCCAACACTAGATCTTTAACGTCTGTCTCAGGGCAGACGACGTACAACGGCTCAACTCCGGTGAAGCGATTGACATCACTTGCATGCGCAACGCGATGCACAGTCATGTTGCCGCGCGCGGCGTAGAAAAGAAAATCTGGCTGGAACCAATTCCATGCCACTAATCGGTAGGGATTCCCTTGCTGGATTTCGGAGATTTTCTTACCCATCATCTGTGCAGGCTTTAATTGGTTGAACTGCGGCGTTAACACGAAAACGAGAAGTACGCTCAAAGCGACCGCCGAAATTGCGATGCTGATCATGGCGGGCAAAATTTTGCCGCGAAGCAGGAAAAATACCGCCACGATTCCGCCAATGAGGTAAGGTAAACCTGTGGCCACGAGATTCGGAATTTCTGGTTCTCTCTGGGGTAGGATCCAACCGCCGAACAGGCATAATGCCAAGCCGATAACCAGTAGTAAGCCAGCGGAAAAAAGATCCAAAATTTTTCGGTTCTCAAGCCCTGATCTGAGTCTGTTATCAAAATACAAAGCCAAGAGAATCGCGAGTGGTGGGTAAGATTCCCAAACATAGCTCGGAAGCTTGGTCGCCGAGAAGCTGAAAAAAACTGCCCACACCACTGCCCATATCATCATGAAAAGGGTCTTTTTTGATATTTTTTCCGATAGGAAGAAGTTATTTTTCTTGAGCCAGACAAGCAGGTGTGGGAAAAAGATAGACCAGGGTAGCATGCCCAGGAAAATGCTGATGATATAGTAAAACCAGGGACCTTTGTGCCCTTGCATGCTGGAGTCGAAGCGCCCGATATTTTGCTGGATGAAAAATATTTGATCCCAGGCGCCATGCGTTTCTATTCCCACCGCAACATACCAGGGCAGGGTGATCAGCAGAAATAGTGGAACGCCAAATTTGAGTCTGCTGTCGCGCAGTAAAAATTTCAGATCATTTTGGCTAATGAGAAAGACGACGATGATGAGCCCAGGTAACAAAAAGCCAATTGGCCCCTTATCTAGTGTCGCAAAAGCAAAGGCGAGATACATAAGGAGTAAATACTTGTACCTTTTCTCTTCGTGAAGATACCCGTAGAGAAAGAAGGTCAGGGATGCCGTTACCGTGAGTATGAGCAAGGGATCGGGTGTAGCGCTGCGGAAAATAATGGTGCTATGCAGGATGGTGGCGGTTATCAATACGGAAATTATAGCAACACGTTGATTGTATAGTTTTTTTACCATTACAAGCAACAAAAGAATGAGTAGCGCACCTACGATAGCAGAACCGATGCGCAGTCCGAAAGAGTTTAAGCCAAATATTTTTACTCCTGCCCACATCAATAGATAATTCAAGATGGGCTTATCGGGTAGCAGATGGCCGTTGAATAGGGGAACGATCAGGTTTCCCGTTGCCATCATTTCTTTGAGTGCTTGCGCGTAAATTGGCTCGTCAATGTCCCACAGGCTGGTATTTCCGGTTCCCCAGGAGAAAAACAGAAAGGAGCCGACGAAAACGAATAAGGCGTTAGCGATAGAGGATATTTTATTTTTTTTCATTTTGATTACAATTCTACTCATCTTGTAATGTAACTATCTTACTGGACCAAATATCTTGCACCAGATAGATTGGGCGGTTTTTACTTTCCTCGTATATTCTGGAAATATACTCGCCAATAATGCCTAAGGCCATGAGTTGAACCCCACCGAGAAAGAGCACGGTGACCATGAGCGATGGATAACCTTTGACCGAGTTTCCATAGATAAGCGTATCAATCACAAGGTACGCAGCCGCTATAAAAGAAGTTAATGCGATGGTGAGGCCCAGATACGACGCGAGCTGCAAGGGGACGTGACTGAAAGAGGTGATTCCCTCAACGGCAAAATGCCATAACTTCCAGTAGGTCCAGCCCGTCTGTCCGGCATGTCGGGGCTCGCGCTGATAATGGATCGAGGTTGTCCGATAACCCGTCCAGGCGAAAAGCCCTTTCATGTAGCGGCGGCGTTCTGGCATGCGTTTTAGGGCTTCCAACACGCGCCGCGAGAGCATTCGATAGTCACCAGTGTCGTGTGGTATTGGAACGTTGCTGATTTTGTCTAGCAAGCGATAATACAAATAAGAACTTAGTCTTTTGGTGTAGGATTCGCCAAGGCGTTTGTTACGAATGGCATTGATTACATCATACCCTTCCAGAAATTTCGCAAATAGCTCAGGAATGAGCTCTGGCGGATCCTGCAAGTCTGCATCGAGAGGGACTGCGACATCACCATTGGCGTGGTCTAAACCGGAGGTGAGCGCTGCTTCCTTGCCAAAATTTCGCGATAGATTGATTACCGTAACGCGCTTGTCTTTTTCGCGCAGGGCGAGTAAGCGTAGTAATGTATCATCACTACTGCCATCATTGATAAAGATGATTTCCCACGCTTGTTGCATGCCTTCCAGAACCGTTTGTACGCGATGATACAACGGTTCGATATTTTCCGATTCGTTGTGGCAGGGGATAATCACGGAGATGAGATAGGTACACGCCCTTTGGCATATTCCATCAAACATCTCGTTTAATGATGTTTCTTCATTGCTGTTGGGCATCGCTATTTTCTCTCCAACACCCTCAGGGATGAACGCGCGTTGATACCGATCCCTGCGAGTGTATCAGAGAAAAATTAGTTCAGCATGAGGAAAAATACTGCTTGACCCTCAACCTGTTTTTCGCACTTCCATATTTTGTCACGCGACGGTGTTTCACCGCCGCCCACGGAACATGGTTGGAAGGATACCCTGCTGATTCACCGCGGCGAGACGGTGCGCTTCATTGCCCATTATGGCCAGCGCGTTGGTGTGTAGGGTCAGCGCACTTTGCAGGTACGTATCCCGAAAATGGAGTAGGCGGGACACCAACCAACCAAGCCGGTGACCAAGGGGACGACTCCTAACCAGCCCCAAGCGCTACTCGGGCCCCAAAAGACCAGGCTGATGACGAATGCGCCCAGCAATATGCGTAGTCCACGGTCCAATCCACCCTCGTTGTACAATGATTGTATGCTCATGACAGTACTCCTGAATCCTCGGGAAAAGAGTCATGATATTGTCAGAGGGTGAGAGAGATGTCGGTGACAAAATCACCAAACTCAAGAGCTATTTGCTAGACGGCGCAGCGCAGCAAGGTCAAGTAGGAGAATTTGACGATGTTGGCGCTGAATCCAACCGCGTTCCTCAAAAATCCGCAATGTACGGCTGACGACTTCGCGGGCGGAGCCGAGTTCTGCGGCGATCGCGTGGTGGGTACTGTTGATCATCCCGTTCTCGACATCAGCGTGCAGTAATAATCGTGCCAAGCGAATATCGAGACGAGTAAAAACTACTTCTTCCACGAGGCTAAAGAGCTCCGTCAAACGATCACCGTAGGCGCGAAAAACAAAGCTGCGAAAAATTGGGCAGTCGGCAATCCCTTTTTGGAATGGGTCTTGTGGAAAAACGATGGCGCGCACCGAGGTCTCACTAATCCCCATCGCGGGATAGGCGTGGCCATTGAACAGACAGGCCGTAGTGAGGATGCAGGACTCCCCAGCCCCAATTCGATATAACAAGATTTCTCTTCCACTGATAGACACTTGCTGCACACGGATCCGCCCATCCTGCACGAGAAGATACTGCTCACACAGCGAGCCGGCGTGGAAAATCTGGCTGCCAGCGGGAAAACCAACCTGTTTGGCTGCAGCTAATAACGCAGTACCACTGTTCGTCTGGGTCAGACCGCGAAGTTCGGGAAATTGATTGAGCCAGTCTGGCATCATTTTTCTACTCCTCGACGCAGGCTTACTCGGTGGGTTTCCTGTACCGCCACGGTGCTCCCTGGAATGCCCCAAAACCCACCCAAAACGCAGGTTGTGAAAAGACCCAAAATCGCTCATTCTCAACCCGGTTCGAGAGCCCTTTTCAGACCGTTTGCGGTGGCGCCATTAGCTCGAGCCGGGGAGGCCATTACATCTCTTTACGGTAACCATGCGGCACTGCACACGCCTGCACTCCCAGCTTTGTGGTCGTTTCGGCGTTGTTCCAGACCCCTGGGTCTTCCAGCTCCCGGCCTACTTCTTCGAGACGACCGCGCTTTTCTTCGAGGTCAAAGATACCCCCTCAGGCCGTCCTTTCGGCCTGGAGATCGGCGCCCAAGGCGCGCATCTCATTCACTTCACGCATGAAACATCCCTTTACTGGGGCCGCTAGGCCCGCGCCAATCCAAAGCGCCACATTATGCGCAAAGATGGGGGTGGGGGCTAGCGGGGATCGCGCGACTGGCACGGGTTAGTGGTAATTAGTGGTAAATTGACGTCTGCAATTCCTTGGCCATCCGCCGCCACCCACTTCCTGCCGACCTGCCCCGAGGATCGCCCCAATGCGCCTAAAAATCCCATACTTCGCCCTTGTCGTCATCATGACCAACGCCCCCTGTGCCGTGGCCAGCCCACCCACCAAGCCCTTCGTGGCGCCGGGGCTGTGGGAGATCGTCACCGACGTTACCGGGCCGATGCAGCAACATTCTCGGCGCACCCAGCAGGAATGCTGGAACGCGGAAGGGCAATCTGGTCAGAGCGTAGGGATGCTCCCCGGTGCAGGAGCAGGCCCGGTAACGAGCTCTCATGTCGTAGATAACTCCGATCAGCGTTCCACGGTACGGGTGCATACCGCCATGCAACTGCCCCAAGGCCAGATGACCCAAAACATCACCATGGTGTTCACACGAGGCCCCGGCGACCTGCGCCACGCCACCATGACCGGGAGCGGCAGTATGACCTGGTCCAACGCGCCCATGCTCAACGAAACCTTTACCCAGCACGGTCACTGGATCGCTGCCGTATGCTCCGCCACGCTGCCGCCCGCCGGAAAAACCGCCCCGCAAATCCAGGCTATGCGGCCTGGGGCTCAGTCCCTGCTGCAGCCTGGGGAATGGGAAACCACCGCACAGGTCAGCACGCCAGCAGGCCCGCAGATGCTGCAGCAAAAGGTTTGCAACCCCGGTAGTGGCGTTGCCGCCATTTTGATGCAGCAGCAAGGTCTGCACTGCGCCCCGTGGAAGGAGACCAGTTCAAGCATTGGCGGCGCCCACCGGCTGGAAACCATCTGCACGCAAGCAGGGCCGACCCGGGAAACCCATTTGACGCTGGACGCGCACGCCAACGTTGCCGTCGCTCCGGATGGGCGCTCCGCACACGGCACCGTGCAGGCCACAGGCCAGGTCGATGGCAGATCGTTCACGACACCCCCCACGGCATTCCACTCGCGCTATCTGGGGCCCTGTGCTGGGTGAGGGCCAAGCGGGAGCGCCCTGTTGACCAATCGCCGCGCGTTTTTTGAGCGTAAAGCCTTCGCTTTGGCACCAAGATCGGTCTGCAACGGGTCTGGTCTTTCTGTCAACGCCAGCCAGAAATCGCCCCGCGCCCTATCGAGGGCGCAATGCCTTAGGTCAAGCGCCCAGAAGCCGACGTGCAAGCACGGACTGCATAGCCCGTCGGCTATCGACGATCAGGTAGATAATGACCCGGCTGTCCAGTACGCGATAGATCACCCGATAGGGCGTGAAAGCCATCTGCCGGTATTCCTTGATGCCCAGCGCAACGAGTTCCTTGGGGTAACTGCCGCGTTCAGGGAACTGGGCCATCCCATCCACTACCTCCATCAATCGGTCGAGCACGTGGTTGGCGTTGGCCACACCATCGAACTCAGAGGTGTAGTTGCGGATGGATTCCAGATCCTGCTCCGCACCTTGGGTGAGCAGAACCTCATAACCCGTCGGCCTGCTGACCATCAGGTTGTGACCCGTTTCGCGCGTAGGCGCGCCACTACATCGACGACCGGCTTGAGCTGATCGGCTTCGACGTCCTGCTGACCTTCTATGACTTTCCAGCAGAGCATTGGCGGCATATCCGTAGCAGCAACGCCATCGAATCGACCTTTGCCACCGTTCGGCAACGGACGACTCGCACGAAGAACTGCGTGTCCCGCAGCAGCTTCCTCGGTTTGAGCTTTAAGCTCATACAGGACGCCGCCTAAATCATGTTAGGAATCGCTCATACACTACTCTTGACTATAGCTCCAGATAGGCGTGGGCCGTGCAAACCCGTATGTGGTGGTTGGTCACCATCCGCTGCCGGATCTGCAAGTTTTGCGGTCCTGGCCAAGGCCCAAAGTCCCCGTCGAACTGACGAATCACCCCAGTTTTGCAAGTCTCATGGGCTTGGGAAAAGGCCGGAAAAGCGCCTAGAAAGGTAGCCAACCCCAAAACCCAGAGCTGTGACCGACATCCTGCACGCATCCGATCTCCCCCATTGATCGCTCATCTGTGTAGCGGCATGCACTGACCACTGCCGCTTTCCCATTGCACGGGGTATGCACACATCATGGACTTTATCAGGAATGTGTTTTCTGTCCATGTACATGTTCGGACATGAATGCTCGGATCGTGTCTGAGATCTGCTGATCCCCATGCCACCAGCCAACAGTTGCCATTCCTCATAAAGGGGGTGTGACAGCGCCTTTCCGAGACCAAAAGTCTCCAGCATCCCATCCCGATATTTATATTTTGATTTGATCGCATTCCACGCAGAACTTGTCGTCAGCGAGTTCTGGGCGAAGGGCAGAAATGGGTCTGGTGCCGTCCTTCACCGCTGACGAAAGCGGCGGACCGGCATGGCGTCAAAGCGCCTCGGCGCAGAACGTAGCTGGGGTCACGATGCGAGCGTGGCCGATGCTGCCGCGTTGCAACAGGCCGGCGCGACGGTCGCCGGTCACCAGGTAGTCGGCTTCGCTCGCCACGGCCATTGCCAAGAGGAAGGTGTCATTCGGGTCAATTGCTTCGACGCCTTCCGGCAGACGAGGCAAAGCGTCCAGCACGACAGCACGCTGCATGTTGTTGACCATCGTGCCGACGCGGTGGGCGGGCAGAATGGCCTTGAGCTTCGGGTAGCGGCTCACGCGCCGCAGTTCGTCGAGCTGCGCCGCCGATGTCACTAGATCGAAGCGCGCCGCGCGCCAGGCGCGGTAGATCATGTCCGGCGAGCCGTACGGCGAAATCAGCGCGCCGAGTAGCACGTTGGTATCGAGGATGACGCGCATCAGTGCTTACGTGCCCATTGCACCGCCTCGTCAATGAGGTCGTTCAGCTCCGTTTCGCTCATGCCGGCGGAAGCGGTCTTGGCCTGATCGACAGCCCGCTCCAGCAGGTAGGCGCGCACGGCCTCCTCGATGAAGCGCGACAGGTCGCCCTTGCGGCCGCCGCCCTGCGCGGCGATGAACATGCGCACGGACTGATCCACGTCCGGCGACACGGCGATGTTCCAGCGAACCGTGTTCATGATGCCTCCAATTCAGTGTTTAGTGCATAGGTGTTTATACACCTTTTGGACAGCTCCGGCAATCAGCATCGCGCGCGGATGGCGGACGAGGGGTTTGACACATTTATAAATGTGCATTAAACCCAACATATTGCGCAGCCTAAAAAATCAAGGTTGTCGCGTCCTCCATTTTTAAAGCCGCCTTTTTATCCTGTCGTTGTGGGTTCAGATCTACCGCACCGATCAGTGTCCAATTGCGTGTGCTATCTGACCAGCGCGCAGGATTTCTTGCCTTGGCCACCTCATAGAGGGCATGACATTTCGCCAGCAGCGCATGATCTTCGCCCCGGTGACGTTGGGCCGGTGTGACGAAGCGAATGCGACTGTGACGATGCTCAAGATTGTACCAAGCGGCGTCTACTGCGCAAAGCTAATTTATACCGGTTTGTCACAACAATCTGGAAATCTGCTCAGATTTAAGTGTTTCCGGTAAAGTTAAAATAGACCTGATTTTCCACATTCCATCCGCATCCTGCTCGAGGTGCCGCACCAGTGTCAGGCAGGTGATCTGACATTCGATTCGAACCCGCGCAGCGTCTTGAATCAGTTGTTCAATCATACCTCGTGCTTGATCGTCCTCCACCGGCAGAGGAAATCGTTCGCGCCAGTTGGGTATGCTTCGATTAAGTTGGTTAACAGCACCCGCGCTGGCAGCATCCAGCGTGGCTTCGGTTTGCAGATTAAGCACAGTTCTGGCGACATCGGCCAGTAAAGTGACAATAGCGGGGTGTCTATAACTCTGCGGTAGGTCTCCCTGTAGGCTTTCCATCCATGTTTGCAGATCCAACTGAGTGACATTGCTACCCATGGCAAGTTGCAAGATTCGGCTCAAAATCTGGCCAATCTTGCCGCGAGCTTGTGCAAGAAGCCGCAAAGGTAATCCACCTTGAACCGCTATACTCCCGAGGAATCGGAGCCCTCCGCTCTCCCAGAGACCTAAACCCCAATCTTTAAGGCCTCGCTGTACACATTCACGTCGCTGGACTGTAGTCCATTCAGATGGATTTACGCCGAGGTCTCTTAATATGGAATCCCCTGACCAATGCCCACCATTATAGCGGCGTCGCCACCAATCTGCGGCATAAAGAACGAATAACGCAGGAAATCCAGGCAAATGAGCAGCGACTAAATCTAGGCCAGCCAAGTTGGACATGCTGCCGATCTGACCACGAAGAAGGCTTTCCAGAGAGTCAAACTTGGCCGTAGAAAGACGGTAGCGATAAAGAGGGCGGCCATCCGGCTGGTCAAGTCCACGAGAATGGAGCAGTTCGCGTCTCCAATCGGAAAACGGTGTCGGCACGTGGAACTTTTCCTCCATGTTTCTGGGGTTGCTACTGATGCGTTGAAAAAACTCGTGCTCAGGCCCGCACTGAGGATACCGTAAGAGCTCAACCATCTCCAATGACCGCTACCACTGCAATATAGCCTTTCAGCCCACCTGCCACAGAGCGTGGCAAACTCAACCTGCCGGAGTCGTTACCAGCGGATCCTGGTCGTTACGCCGCATGAACGTCGTATCGTTGAATCTTATTAAGAACTGCCTGCATGGCGTGGCGCGTCACGGCGAGATCGTAATCGGTTTGCAGGCCCACCCAGAAACCGTCGCTCATTCCGAAAAACCGGGACAGCCGCAGCCCGGTATCCGGGGTAACGGCCCGCTTTCCCATCACGATCTCCCCGATACGGCGCTGCGGGACGCCGATTTCCTTGGCTAGACGGTACTGGGTGATGCCCATCGGCTTCAGAAAGTCTTCCAGCAAGATCTCGCCGGGGTGAATGGGGGCAGACCGACCTGCGCGCAGATTCGCCACGTCGGAAAAATCCATCTTTTCGATCTCTTCCACACGAATGCTCACGATATACCTCCATCCATCAGTGATAATCCACGATCTCCACGTCCCAGGCGTTGCTGTCGCGCCATACGAAGCAAATCCGCCACTGATCATTGATGCGCATGCTCCATTGGCCGTTCCGATCGCCGGAGAGCTTCTCCAGGCGGTTGCCTGGCGGTACAGCCAGATCTTCGATCCGGCCGGCGCGATGCAACTGTGCCAGTTTCCGCTGCGCCATCCGCAATAGTTCCGCTCCAAAGCGGCGCACTTTCAGGCCAGCGAAGACTGCGGCGGTTTGCTTGTCCGCAAAGCTCATGATCATCGGTGAATGCTAACGCGGCCCGATAGTAGGGTCAAATAACGCGAAAACTGCTGCTTGACGGTCGTCGAAAAGCATGGATACTTTACAAAAGGTTAGTACTGCCAGTTGCAAAGAGCAGCTCGGAGAGTAGGCAATGCCCC
>NZ_JBFRXP010000035.1:0-9856 GCF_041146875.1 Acidithiobacillus sp. IBUN Pt1247-S3
CCTTCTGGGTGAAGCTCTCGATAAGCTTATTCTACCAGAAAGGCTTGCAGATCGGGGCCTTATCTATCTATCTCTTAGCAGCAATCGCGGATTTAGGGGAAGAGGCTCCGCCTTGACATCATCCCATTCGAGTAGCAGAGTGCCCACCCACCTAGTGTACCTACATCATATTTACGATGCTCGCACGCCGCCCACGTCGAATTTCAGATACCCAACGGAGCGCAGCGACGGTCTCCCGAAGTTCGGCCAACTACGCTCCGATGGTGCGCCGCGTACCGTAGGCACGTCGGCTGGAGCGCAGTGTTGGACGAAGCCGCGCCCGCCGTTTACGTGCCCGTGCTGCGGCGCGCCGTTCGGCGCCACGGCCATGCTTAGCCAAAAAACAGGAAAAACCGCGGTTTTCAGCGGTAAAAACTGCCAGGAGGCGGATCGGACTGCCGCAATGGCCGTGTCTATGGGTATCGAATGGACTTATGGGCGCCGATAGCCCGAATGCGCCAGGAGCAACGAAAAGATATTTCCCGAGGGAATCGTTCAGAAAATCAGGCGCGTCCAACAACCGGTTCAGATCGTGGCTCGCTTCGCGGTCACGATCTAACCTTAATCGTTAGGTTTTTAGAAGGGGCGAGTTCAGCCTCCATAAATGTGACCGCAACCCCTGAGAGAAACACACGGTCAGCTTTTACCTCGCAAGCGATGTTGCCGCCACGCTTGGAAACTTGTTTTGCGCTCAAAGCGTTTTTGCCAAGCCTATTGGCCCAATACGGCGCAAGCTCGCAGTGAGCGGAACCCGTGACGGGGTCTTCGGGGACGCCGTACTTGGGTGCGAAGAAACGGCTAACAAAATCAGCATCAGCACCTGGCGCGCTGACTATGACACCGCGCAAATCAAGTTGGGCAAGTAAGGCATGGTCGGGCTTGATGGCTCGAACGGTTGCTTCACTGTCGAATATGGCCAGGTAGTCATCGGCGGCCAACACCTCAATAGGGCGCTGGCCGAGACCTTGAACCAAGATTTCGGAGAGATCACAGGGTTTTGGCGGACGTGCCGGGAAGTTCATTTCCAATTGCCTTCCCTTTTTCTCTACGAACAGTTCACCGCTACGGGTTTCAAAGGTAATGACTTGTTTTGTGTAGCCAAGTATTTCAAAAATAACATGAGCTGTTGCCAGGGTTGCATGACCACAAAGGTCAACTTCCTTGACCGGGGTGAACCACCGTAGTTTGTAGCCTTTTTCCGATGAAACGAAGAATGCGGTTTCAGAGAGGTTGTTTTCCTCCGCAATTGCTTGGAGAAGCGAATCATCAGGCCACGATGACAATGGAACCACTGCGGCAGGGTTGCCGCCGAAGACCTTGTCAGTGAAGGCATCCACTTGATATTGCTTAAGCTTCAACGTGTCCTCCAGAAAAATCTAACGTACGAATTCAGCGGGCGAAAAAAAGCGCAGCTATTGACGGTCTGCTGGATGATAGATTGGGCATGGCGTCAAAGCTCCATTGAAAGGTGATGACTTTTAAACAGGAACCCCTTGCGCAGATACAGGCGATGGGCCGCATGGCGTGTATAGCCAGTATCTAGGTGAACCCCCTGACATTGGTGGGCCTTTGCGTGGTTTATTAGCCAATCGAGCAAGGAGCCAGCAAAGCCTTTTGAGGTTTCTCCTGGTAGGGTTGTTAAATCATCGATATAGAGCACTTTCCCCCACGCCAAAAACTCAGCAAAACGAAAACCAGCGGCGCTTTTTACTGTGCCTTCATGGCGGAGCGCGAGTATTTGGTATGACTGAGCCTGTTGACGTCGAACCTGAGCAAGGAAATTTTTCTGCTCAATGTGGGGGCGAAGGGCACTGAAAGCAGGAAAACAGGATTCAATGTCCGTGTCTGTATTCGCGATGAATATATCAGTAGTCATAGGAAGACTCTAGGTGATGCCCAACGTCCAAAGTGACCGGCGCTGCGCGGCTTTATCGCGCAGCGTCCGGTTGACCGTTGGGTTGGGCACCTCTGCGTCGCTTAGGTGCGGCGGGAACAAGCTCAATCTTGAGCGTGCAGCCAACCGCGGCAGCGTATCTTTTCAGCGAGGCTACGGAAGGCGCATGTTTTCCGGCTGCCTCCAGGCGTGAGATAGCGCTCTTAGTCGTACCCATACGGGCGGCCACGGTTTCCTGGGTAAGGCCGGCGCGGGAGCGAGCGGCCAGCATTTCATGTGCGAGGGCATACTCCACCTCAAGGGCGTCATAGGCCTCGGTGAAGCCACCGCGTTTGGAAGCCTTTTCGAGGAACGCCTTGTGGTCGTGGTGCACAGGTTGGAATTTCAGATCAACCATTTTGAATCTCCTTCAATCGCTTCCGGGCGAGCTTGATTTCGTGAGTATGGTCAGAGAGATTGATGGCTTTAGATGCGCTCATGGAAATACTCGACAGAAAACATCATGGCTCAATGTTAGCAATAATGCGAACTCACGTCAAAGCAAGAACCAGCCTACTGAGGTGTCCAACGCTGCGATTGGGCGTCATATGCTATCTCGGACCAAGCGCCATATCGTACAGCCGGCCATATGCTAGAGAAGCGAATGCATCCGGAACTGCTTTAGTTAGAGGGATATGATGTGTATCCTCGAAGGAAGCAATGTCATCCGCAATCGCCTCAAGAGCCGAGATCCATGCCGTGCAGCTAGCGGGCTGTCCGACTCGCAGTTTCTTTCGAACTTGCGAATCAAAGGCGGGACCAAGTTTCCCGTCCGTAAGAAGGAGAACAGCTTTGGTAATGCCAACACACGATGCGGTCCCCGTCGTAGGAAGTTGCTCAAAGATACGCCAAAGATCACAGAGAGCCTTCTCTTGATCTGTGCTGCGATCGCGAATTGCCCGCACATCCAGATCTTCAAGGGTCGCTATTGGCTCACCGGCGCTCATAAGGAGGTCATCCAGGAACGGCGGGGCGTGCGAGGCCTGATCTTTCAATCTGCGCATTGAGTTCGGCCGCGTAGCCTGCCATTTGCGCAAGATGCGACCGAATAGATCTGGACGAGTGGATGGGGTGGCAGCCAGCCAAGTGTTCCAGTCTTGCACATAACGCTGCGCGAACCCCTGCACATCAGCGAAGACTTGAAAACTGGAAGATGCGGGCTTTTCCAACAGGTGAAAATAAAGGTGATAAATGAGCATCCAACCATACCTTGTACTTCCTTCGCATAGGCGCTGATAGGTGGCAGACTCCACTACGTCTCCAGAAAAAAAGCGTAATCGCCGACGAGCGGCTGCGCCGGCGGAGTGTGTCGAGTTCCAGCGGTTTTATCGGGCGCTGGAGGCTGACTCATCGGTATCTACCGGGAATATGCTAGAGATGTTTCGCGACCTGGGTGTATACGGCCATCTCACCGAGATCGAAAAAGTCTGCGCTAATTTGCAAGAGGTTCTATCGATTCTGATGGAACTCGAAGACTGGCAGCCGTATCTGGATCCGGTAAGAAAGTGGCCAGCGCTTTTGGAGTGGATTCACACGCAGTCAGCAATTCTGCCACCCTCAGGATATACCCAGGAAAAAGCCCTAAAGAATCCTTTGGTGCATGTGTGTACGACAAGTCATCCGCTCTATGCGTTACTCTGGACTGACACGGAACCAGCACAATTGCAGGAATTTCGTTTGCTCCAAGGGCATGTCTTGGTAGCGCATTTGCAGAAAATCAGAAAACACCAAGAGTATACCTATGATTATCGGTATGCGGAAAAGGCTCCCTATGTGGAGCTGATCGCGGGAACCTATCGCTGCGGTCTTGCACTACGAGAGATTTCCCTATCTGGAGGGGAGATCGTGGCAGATATTTTACGGCCTGAGCGGCCCCCCGAGATCTTTGCGGGACAAATGTATGATTTCTGGCAGGCACTGCAATTGTATCAAAAAAATCAACGACAACACGCAGAGCAAATTGTCGCTGTGGAAGGGGAAGAAGAATTTGCGGAAAACGACGAAGTATTATTTGATCTGCTGCGCCGACTCGAGCGATCAAAAGTTCGTGTACATCTGCAAAGCTTTTGCTATGACTTGGCCGAAGCGTATGAGCTCAGAAAACATGGTACCAGAAGCCGTGATCCGGGTACGGCACGTCATCGCCAAGTCCTCCATGGCTATCTTCCGCTGGTACAGCTCAGGGCGGAGGAGATTGGCAAAGCGGATGATGACCCTGCGAAGAAAAAGACTCGCTGGAAGAGGGGAGGGGAAGCCGCCAACAGCCAAGGAGAAGGAGAGGCCGGAGCTAAGCGCTATGAAGCAGAGTTTGATCTGGATAGCGAAGAAAATATTGGAGAAGAGTATCTCCAAATTGAATTGGATTGTGCCTTACAGGGGGGTGGCCCACCGTCTCTGCACTCTTTGGCATTGCGCGGGAAAATGCACGCGGAGGCCTTACAGAATCAACTATTCCCTTGGGAGTATGATCTTCTTACCGACAGCACCTTGCGTTCCTTGCTAACAGATATGGAGCGGGACTTTGCTGCAGAGTTACGACGGCCAGATGAAAAGCCGTCCGTACTTGCGGAAGCCATCGCGCTACTCAGCATCCTGCTTTGGACGGGTTGTGCTTTGAATGTGGCTCGGAAAATCCAGATTATGGTGCCGGGACAAAATCTGGGCTTACGGATGCTCAGCCTGCAAATAGGGCCAGTTTGCTCCAGTTGGATTATCCGTGTCGATCCTCCCAGCCATCGTAATGTTGCGCAGGTCCAGATTCCTGCATGCGAGGATGTGGGGGAGTCTACGATCCACTTGCCAGACATAGCGGAAGGGAGTCAATATTTGCTGCAAATCCGCCAGCGATCCCCCAATAAGGGAGACCGCACTTTTCTGCGTGCAGCGGCGGTGTACGAGAGGGAACTGCGCAAATATTTGCGGAAAGTGGATCCCAGTGGGTACCTCAGCCTGACCAAGATCGAAGAGTATCTCTGGCGGCGGCTGGCGAGCAGCGGTGATCTAGCCGAGGCGGATCTGCTGGTAGGCAAGCAACATCGCCTAAGCAGTGTGCGGCGCTTTTACACCACTCTTGCGGCAGAGGCTCTAGCGCAACGGTATCAGTCAGTAGTCTCCGAAATATTGCGGGGCGTAGGGCGTAACACCCCCACTACGATCGCTGCCTCGAATCCCACCCACTATTGTGTTGGAGCGGTGTATCGCCCAACGGTCGCAGCCGTGCGAAAGGCGGTAGCCATTGTGCGAAAGACTCTGGGTAGATTCCTGGCGAAGTGGCAGGCGCGGTCTGCAACGAACCAAGATCTCCATCAGCTTTGGCGTGATCATTACAATACTTACACGCTCTACACGTGGTTATTTTTTTCCTATGCCACGGCGGCGCGGGCGACTTGTGCACCTTTTCCGCAGGAGTCTCTGGTGGATGTCCGCGAAGGCTTTATCGCGTACGCTGACAAAACGACGCTGGATCGGGCCCATGTACGTTTGCTCTGGATGCCTGAGCCGCTCGTATCACAGCTTCGGGCGCAGCAAACTTTTGCTTGGAGCGTCCGCGATACGGGACCCGCGCGCAAGGTTGAGAATATGGAATGGGGGAATTTTCTGTTGGGAAAACGCACGGCACAGCCTCTGTGTCCTAAGGTGCTCCAGCCATGTCTAGAAAAATGCTTTCACGCCGCCCTGCCCGTAAATAGTCACAGGCGGTTCTGTCGCTCCTACTTGCTGGAGCAAGGTTGTCCGGTGGAGGTGGTGGACGCTTTTATGGGTCACTGGTTTGCGGGGGAGTCTCCTTGGAGCCGGTATTCGAGCCAGTCGGCCCTTGAATACGCGCGGCAACTGCAGCCTTACTTGACAAAGCTCTTGGAAGACCTGGGCTTGGCTTTTGTTCCCTTGCCATCGCCAAAAGATTTGCGCAAGGAGGGTTGAGCGGCCGTGATTGAGGGAAGCGAACGTCCCTATAGCGCGCGTGTCCGCGAAATTTGGGAAACGATTCAGGCCACCCCTGGGGTAAAACGGGGGAGTCGGTTGTTCCAGGAATCCGAAATCAAACGCTATTCGTCATGGTTGGTGCGCGAGACAGAAATAGCAGATTCAATGGCAAACACCGGAACTGCACGAGCCTATGGGCTTTTCCTGCAGAATCTGCAAGGAGACGGACCCTCCCTCTCGGTGGGTGAAAATGAGCGAGAATCGTTGACACAACGCCTGTCTGACCGGGTGCTGCATTTTTTTGAGCCAATGGAAAAGGACCAAGCCAGGGTCTCGGGTGAAAAGCTGCAGGAAAAGGCACTGAAGTCCCGCTTACGGGGTCAGGCGAAATTTCTCCAATTCCTGAATTTACTCATTCGGCTAGGTACTGCGCAAGAGCTATGGCAGTGGTGTCCGCCTACTGTGCCGAGATTGCTAGACCGGGAACCCACCCCTTTTACGCCAGACGGGTTGGCAGGCTATCGATACGTGCAACGCGCACGGAACTTGTTTTGGGAGGATTTCCAGAGAGGAACGGAGGTAGACGAACGCATCAGCGAAGGCCGCATTTTGCTCGCCGCCCTGTTGTATGGCGGACTTGGCGAGGTCGCAGCGTTACGAGAGTTGCATACCCTGTTACGTACGGGGGTGCCATTGCAACATTTTCCCCGTCCTGGCTGGAGTTTTCTGGATCTGGAAATCCCGATGGGTAGGGGCGGCAAACGCCTGCGCCGATGGTTTCTGGATCCCCTTTCAGAGACCTTGTTCCTATGGCATATCCCCAGTCTGCATAGCCAGGAAGAGAGCACGAAGAGGGACGTATTGCGGGCCATGGATGCCTACCTGCACACTCTCCCCAAGGATCGTGGCAAATATCTTCGCGCCCGATTGCTAATCACTGCGATCCCCCAAGCGCTATTGGTAGAACTCCCGCAATTTCTGGGGGCCTATGGTGCCGGCACTTTGACGGCACACGCCATATATCCAGAATGCTGGAGCCGCTTGTACGGGTACACTGGGAACACGGTAACAAAGCCCTCCCTGTCGGAAGAAAACGAAGACGATTCGCCAACCTTGGCAATGGCTGAGGTCAACGAGTCGGTTCAAACCGTACTCTGGTTGCAGTCTCTGCGAAGGATTCTTCGTACGGATAATCGTAGCCAGGCCCTCAAGGCGCTGGCGGAAAACCCGGATAGCGCTGCCACCGATGTCCTGAGCCAGAGGTTCTATGCTTGGGCGAAACACCTGCTGAAGAATGGTTCTGCCTATCGCCATCATTTGGCAATGCGCACCATTCGTCGCTATGTCAGTCGACTTGCGGCGCTGATGCTGCAACTGGTAGACAACCCCGCAGATATCGAAAAATTTGGCGAACTCTCCTGGCGACAACTCTATGGGGATCTCCTGGATTTGATGGAGACGGAAAATCAACGAGTTTTTGCGGTACGAGCCATCCGCGAATGGCATCAATTTTTAGTGGAGGCGCACGGTGCAAGTCCTATTTCTGAGCAGGATCTGGGTGGGCTGGCAATCGATGTGGTCCCCGATGCGCGCATCATCAGCGAAGAAGAATTTACCGAAGTAAAACGAGTGATTGCGCAAGGGCAGCACATAGAACATCACGCCCAGCTCCCGACAGTGCTGATCCTCATTGCGATCCTGGGATTTCGCTGCGGCTTGCGGCGTATGGAAGTGCTGCGTCTGCGCCTCATGGACTGCCACCTGTTTGGTAAGGCCGTACTTCTCATCCGCCCTTTTGCTGAGAGGTCCCTCAAAAGCCGAAATGCGACGCGGGCGATTCCGCTTTACGCGTTGCTTACGGCGAAGGAGCTGCACTACCTTTCTGAGTGGGCGCAGGAAAGGAAAGAAATGGGTGCGCACGCAAACGATTATCTTTTTGTGCTACCGGAAATTGGTCACAACCCGATCTCGCAAGAAACCGCCATGTCCCGTATTCATCAGGCTATGCGGCAAGTGACAGGCGAGGAAAAAATGCATTTCCATCACCTGCGCCATAGTTTTGCGAATCATCTGCTCTGGCGACTCTCGTTGTCACAGCTATCCATGGCAGCGGTCCCTCCAGCTTGGCTGTCGGAACAGCAGGCCGCGCGAGAGTTTGCGGAGCGACTCTTTGGCTCTGCACACCACACCCGCAAGCAACTCTACGCCGTAACGAGCTTGTTGGGGCACTCGACGCCGGAGATCAGTCTGAATCACTATGTCCACAATCTGGACCTTCTTCTGGCGCTGTATGTGCGGGGTCAGATTCCCAGCGTGAGTGCACGAGATTGGCAAGCATACCTGCCCGAACGGCACCAGGGGACGTTGTACAGAGTGATGGCAAGTAGTGGCATCAATGGCTTGTTGGAGCGAATACGGAAACAGCACAAAAATCGCGTGCAGATTCCGGGCGAAATCTTGGGCACGAGAGAGGCTCGCGCCACGAAAAAAACAAATGAACTTGTAGCGCTGGAGAGCCGAATAGATAACGCCTGGAAAATGTTGTTGCAGGGAATGGTGCTGCAGAAAAAGAGGGGAAAGGAGGTTTGGGAGAGTTTGGCGGAGGAAGGCGAATATTCTTGCGATCAGCTCCGCGCGATGGCTGCCAAGGCACAGGAAATATACGCCCTGATGGGGCAGATGGGTCTGCGGCATCGTCCCTGCAAACTACCGGACTTCGGTGGGGAATTGGAAATTGCGCTCCCCGCCAAGATCTTCAGAGAGGTCGATCGCAAGATCTACCGGCAATTGTTGCCCGGTTTTTGGCAGAGTGTGCAGAAGGATGCTGATGGTGTTGGCGGTGTTTTGGATGGTTATCTCCGGCAGGCGTGGCGGGATGCACCGGGGTACTTTCTGGGAAAATCGGTAGAAGCACCCGAAGATATTCTGGCGTTTCGGCAGCTATTGTTTGACTGGGGGGTTCCGCATGGGCAAATCGCGTATATCAGCTATGATCCCTTGGAACGGTCGGCTTGGCGCCAGCGCTGGCGGGAGGCGTTACATCTGAACAAGAGGGATACCATTGACATTCGACGATTGCCAGTTTCCGCTTATGCAGAGCGGTGGCTGCACGTGTACCCGCGTTTCCGTCGTGCGGGGAAGGATGCATCCTCGGCCTCGCCTGGGTTTAGCTACCTGTTGATCATGGGAGCGATTGTATTAGCGGGAATTCCTTACGGCTGATTGATAAAGCTTTGTACTGTTTGATAGCTGCGCCAGCGCTCGAAATTAGTAGCTTCTGTGCAGCTTTCGTTAGCGCAGTCGTCGCATGAAAATCCCACAACGCTAGACATATCCGCAAGAATAACGTTGCCGATGGATAACCGCGAAGAAACTACGGCTATAAGGCTGCCAAAATTGGTTGTCGAAAGTTACCAGAACTCACCCTCGATGCTGGTTCCCTTATCCTCAACACGGATGAGCCACAACGAGCTCGGGACGAGCGCACTTTTCGCGTGCTGAAATGTCAATTTGGCTATCGCAAGACGCGATGGCGGGGGATTGCCAAGCGAAAGAAATGGCTCTGCACCAGGTTTTGGATAGCGGGTCGGAATTGGTGCATTTTTCGCAGACCTACGCAGCCCGTGGCAACGCCCCACGAACAAGAATATCAATGGCCTGCTGTGCTAGAATTTCCCCAAGGGAACGGACTTAGCGGAATACTCGCAACGATACTTGACCCAGGTTGTGGAAGAACTCAACAACCGGCCCCGGAAATCTCTAGGATTCCGCACACCCGCCGAAGTGATGGCACAAAAGATCAAAGATTTACACGCGGGTGTTGTGCTTCATTCGCAGAACCTAAAGCTCTCTAGCCTAGCCTATTTTGTGCAAATCTTCTTCTGTGCGTTTGGCAAACGAAGGGTCGCTCTCCGCCCTTTTTAGAAGCGTTTCATATCGCACCGGAGTTAAATGGTGTTG
>NZ_JBFRXP010000036.1:0-9010 GCF_041146875.1 Acidithiobacillus sp. IBUN Pt1247-S3
AAACCAGCCGCGTCTCAGCAACTGACTCTGTTGTAGTGGAGCGTTTTAAAATCGCTATTCGCAATATCAATGAGTTATAAAATTAACTGTCGAACTCGGGGTGCCTGCCCCCAGCGCCTGAATGGCGCTGGCCGGGACAGTGGTGTATTGCAGATACGGTGTTACCACTAATTTTTCGCCAGTATAGGTATAACCGGCAACGGCAATGGTCTCGTTGTTCTGCAGCGGCGCTGTCGCAAGACTCTCGTGCACGTAGTCGGTATGCCCGAGATTGCCACCGGCCTGCACAAATACGCTGTTTTTGCTGTCGATTGCCCAGTTCAACATCCCCGTCACCCAGTTGAAACGATTGGAATAAAAACCATCGTTCCAAGAGAGATTAGCGGTGACCGGACCGGCCGTGTAGTTTAGCTGTACGCCTTTATTGACGGCGTTTTCCTGCCCCCACAACAAACCGCGATTGATGTTCCAGTTCTGGTAGGAGAAGGTATATTCGGCACCAATCAGGGTGAACAACTTGCCGACCTGGATGTTGAAATTATCCGTTGGCGCAAATTCTACATAGGCCGTTGGCAAGGCGCCAAAGGTATTTTGGGTGAAGGTTCCGGTAGACGCGAAGGGCGCCCCCAGGGTAATCACGTTGTACGCCCCCGCTTGCACCGCAAACTGTAACATGCCGTCGGTCTTGGAAACCATCACCAGACCGTTACTGATATCCGCAGAGGCAGTTTTATTGGCTGGCGTACCCGACCCGGCAAAGGCATTGTCTTGCCACATACCATAGGCGCTCGCCACTCCCTGCACGTTGAGTTTTCCGAGCGGACCCGCATCAACGTGCAAGGGTGCCGGGAGACTGAGTGGCGCCGCCTGCAGCTCCTCACTGGCAGACAAGCCCGCAAGGACCACGGCGAAATAGGAAAAAGATTTTTTTACGGAAGAGGGGTTTCGTTTCATTGTATACGCTCCAAATACGATGTTTGTGATATTGCAAAACGTTAAAAGCAAAAATCATGCGAGAAAAACTTAGGAAAATCGGGCGATTTACCATGCTGGACGCACCAAAGTAGAGCGTATATCCCTAAAAAGGTGCATTCCTACTCTAATCATGGCCCCAGTCTTACCCGAGGCCATGCCGGATCCGAGACATCTTTACATATAGATCTGCTCGCCATGCTGGCTCACGTCCAGGCCTTCGCGCTCAGCGTCTTCACTTACGCGCAGGCCGATAATCCAGTCGATGATCTTGAGAAGAATCCAACTGACGATGGCGTCGTAGCCGATAGTGATGCCAACGCCCGTCGCCTGAACCCAAAGCTGATGCAGATTACCTTCCAGCACGCCAGCGGTGCCGCCAATTGCCGCTACCGCAAAGACGCCGGTCAACAATGCGCCAATAATGCCGCCCACCGCATGCACGCCGAAGGCATCAAGGGAATCATCATAATTGAGCCAATTTTTCACGTAGACCGATGCCCAGAAACAACCGATGCCTGCAGCAATACCAATCCACAAGCTACCCATGGGACCGACAAAACCCGAGGCTGGCGTAATGGCAACCAAACCTGCCACGGCACCGGAGCTCATGCCGAGCACCGTAGGCTTACCACGTGCCCACCACTCGACAAAGGTCCAAGCCAGTGCTGCCGCCGCTGTGGCGATCTGCGTTACGGCCATCGCCATGCCGGCGCGGTCACTAGCGGCTACGGCTGAACCTGCATTAAAACCAAACCAGCCAACCCAGAGCAGCGCCGCGCCCATCAGGGTGAAGAGCAGATTGGCGGGATGCATGTTGTCGTGCTTGTAACCAACGCGCCGGCCAATTACCAAAGCTGCAACCAAGCCGGCGATACCGGCGTTGATGTGCACCACCGTGCCACCCGCGTAATCCAGCACGCCATCGCCACCCAACCAACCGCCCGGGCCCCAAACCATATGCGCGATGGGGGCATAGACCAATAGCGACCACAGACCAGTAAACCATAGGAGTGCGGAAAACTTCATACGCTCGGCAAAGGCGCCAACGATGAGCGCCGGGGTGATGATGGCAAAGGTCATTTGGAAGGTCATATAGACCGACTCGGGAATGGTCGGCGCCAACGGATTTGCGCTATCCAATCCCAAGCCTTGCAGAAAAAAACGGCTGGTACCGCCAATGAAGGCGTTTCCCGGTGTAAAGGCCAAAGAATACCCGAAGAACATCCACAGTATCGAGATCAACGCCGTTACGGCAAAGCTCTGGGCCGCAGTCGCCAAGATATTCTTGCGTCGCACCATGCCGCCGTAAAACAGGGCCAGACCGGGAATGGTCATCAACAAAACCAAAGCGGTCGAAGTAAGCATCCAGGCGGTATCTCCTCCCTTAAACGGGGTCGCCGTATCAGCTACGGCCCAGGGGCTCGCAAAAAATGTGGCAGAGGCAGCAAGTGTCGCTACCCCGAAGGCTCCCTTTCGTGTCATAAACGCTCCTTAGACTATATATTTGATTGTAAAGTCAAACCGTCCCCAAATTGGACGATCCAACTGAGCAAAAACCGGGCCAAAACATGGGCACCAAGAAACTCAACTACTTGGGGAAACCGCGTCAAAGCATTGCACCAACAATGTGCATCAGCCTCCAACGAGATGTCCTCCTAGCCCTTGATTTTTTCGGCGTGCAACCCAATCTTCGCCCTGCGAAGGTCACGATGGCGTGCACCACGATTTCAGGAGAAGGCATGGCTACCCAAAAAGAAACGATGCAGTTCCAGACAGAGGTCAATCAGCTTCTGCAGTTGATGATTCATTCGCTGTATTCCAACAAAGAGATATTCCTCCGCGAACTTCTTTCCAATGCCTCCGATGCCTGCGACAAACTGCGTTTTGAGGCGCTTTCCGATCCAGCTTTGCTGGAAGGCGGCAGCGACCTGCAAGTGGAAGTAGAGTTCGACCAGGAAGCGCACACCATCACCATTCGCGACAATGGTATCGGCATGAACCGCGACGAAGTCATCGCCAACATCGGCACCATCGCCAAGTCTGGCACGCGCGAATTTTTCCAGCGCCTCAGCGGCGATCAGGCGAAAGATACGCAACTCATCGGACAATTTGGCGTTGGTTTCTATTCGGCCTTCATCGTTGCCGAGCGCGTCAGCCTCAGCACTCGCCGCGCCGGCATGGCAGCAGAGCATGGCGTGCGTTGGGAGTCTGACGGCACCGGCGCCTACACCCTGGAAACCATCGAACTGCCTGCCCGCGGCACGGAAATTGTTCTGCACATTCGCGAAGACGAGCGTCAGGACCTGCTCAACTCCTGGCGCCTACGTTCCATCATCGGCAAATATTCCGATCACATCCCCCTGCCGATTCGCATGCGCAAACTTGGCGAGGACGGCAAGCCAAGCGCGGAGTGGGAGACGGTCAACAAGGCATCGGCCCTGTGGCAGCGCCCCAAGGCAGACATCAGTGACGAGGAGTACAAGGAGTTCTACCAACACGTCAGCCACGACTTTGGCGAGCCTTTGGCCTGGGTACACAACCGCGTCGAGGGGCGGCTGGAATACACCTCTCTGCTCTATCTTCCCGCCAAGGCGCCCTTTGACCTCTGGGAGCAGAAACAGACCCACGGCATCAAGCTCTACGTGCAGCGCGTGTTCATTATGGACGACGCGGAACAGCTCATGCCGCGCTACCTGCGTTTTGTGCGCGGGGTGATCGACTCCAGCGACCTGCCCCTGAATGTGTCGCGGGAAATCCTGCAGGGCAATCGCACCATCGAACAAATGCGCTCCGGTGCTACCAAGCGCATTCTCGGACTGTTGGAGGAGATCGCCGAGAAAGAGCCAGAAAAATATCAGAATTTCTGGAACGAATTTGGGCGAGTATTGAAGGAAGGCCCCGGCGAAGATTTCAACAACCGCGAGCAGATTGCGAAATTGCTACGTTTTGCCAGCACCCATAGTGATAGCGACACGCAAAATGTCTGCTTGACCGAGTATGTAGCGCGCATGAAAGAGGGGCAGGACAAAATCTACTACATCACCGCCGACTCCTTCCTCGCTGCCAAAAACAGTCCGCAACTGGAACTTCTGCGTAAGAAGGGCATTGAAGTGCTGCTGCTCAGCGATCGGGTAGATGAGTGGCTGACCAGCCATCTGCACGAGTTTGACGGCAAAAGCCTGGTATCTGCGGCCAAGGGTGATCTAGATCTCGGCCAGGTTGAGACGGAAGACGAAAAAAAGGCACAGGAAGAGACGGAAAAAGCCGCCGAAGGCTTGGTCGAACGGGTAAAAAAGGCCTTGGGCGAGCGCGTCGAAACTGTACGGGTGTCGCATCGCCTTACCAGTTCACCGTCTTGCATTGTCCTCGGCGAGCGCGACATGGCTCTGTACATGCAGCAATTGCTCAAGCAGGCCGGGCACGAAATGCCGAGCAGCAAGCCGACGTTGGAAATCAATCCGCAGCACCCGATGCTCGGACGCATCGAAAAAGAAACAGATGAAACTCGTTTCGGCGAATGGTCAGCGCTCTTGCTCGACCAGGCAATCCTTGCCGAGGGTGGGCAGCTCGAAGACCCCGCCAGCTTCGTTGCCCGCCTGAATCAGCTGATGCTAGCTTTGGCAAAGTAGCTGGTGAACGGGGTGCCAATCTTGGCATCCCGTTTGCTATGATGTGGCCCAGCGAACTCACCCAACTGCCAATAGGAGAGCCAATATGCTCCCGCGCGAACTCCTGTACCGTAACTCCGCACTACTTGCCCTGCGTAATGAGCTGGGAGATCAGAACACGCAAGTCTGGTACAGCAACTTGGCAGACAATGCGCTTGGCTTGCAAGAGCCACTTTCGGGTGTCGTGCTGCTCTCACCTGAGCTGGAAAAGCAGCCAGTTACGCAACGCCGAGCGATTCTAGCGCGGGAGCTCGGCAAAGCCAGCGTACCAGGCCGAAGAAGAGCTTGGTGGATGACCGCTGCTGCTCTACTTCTTTGTGTCGTGTTCGACATCGTGCTCATCCGTGTCAACCTCTTTCCCAACTTGCGGCTAGTGGATGCGGTATTGGCAACGCTTTGCTTTTGGGTGGCGATCTGGCAATTCCGCTCCTTGCATACCGTCGCTGCCCGTCAACGCCGAGAACAGCACATTCAACAATGGGCGAGAACAAGGGTTCCCGACTACGACAGCGAACTTGCCCAAGCAATCGCCTCCACACCTATCCCACCAAAGCCCTATCGGCGCTCTTAGGCAAGGTTCGAACCTCTTGGCGATCCGCATATTGTTTCCCGAGCGCCTATCTCGAGTGTGCTGTGGGAGACCTTCTGGAATATATTCCTGATGAAAAGGAGCGAACTCGTCAGAAATGAAGACTTGCACAGGTTTGGAAGAGATTCTGAAAGTGGACACAGAGGCCAACTGTCAATATCCAGTTGTCCAGCCAATCAGGCAAAATCTGCGGACACAGTTTGGACACGCCATGGACACAATTTGGGCACAAAAAACCCGGCGCTTGGCCGGTATTCTCATAACTTATTGATTTAATTGGTGCGCGGTAGAAGATTCGAACCTCTGACTTTTGGCTTCGGAGGCTGATACGGACAGTATACCTGGAGGCATATCTATGTGCTCCAATGTACATAATGAACTATATTTCAGCGTGTTGTGATGACTCATATCTGGCACCCGACGCCAACCCTTGGAGCATAGGGTCACATAATGTAGTTTTCTAACCAAAAATAATGGGAATGCTAATATAGTCGTCAATGACCACTAGCCGTCGCTCCATACTCCTATTTTTTGGTGCAGAGATATGGACATCACTCACACTGATGGCAGCGGCGAATTATTTCTCTACCCCAAGCATCATCGATTTGTGCTGTTCCGGAGCTTCAAAGAGGGGCGCCACAGGAACGTTGAACCTTCCCATAAGACAAGCCTGTTGCCACCAGATCTTAGCCCCAAACAGGAATGTCCCCTTCAACTGGCGGAGGGGGATGAGGATGGCGAAGGAGTGCATAACTACGCATTCTGTTGATCGTGGGCGGTCATTCTGCTGATCGTGGGCACCCCCGAAGAGCGAACTTTCTGGCCGGTGATATTGTATGCCTCGGTGCCCACGATGGGTCAAATTTGCGTGGTCGTGACGTCTTGTTTAACTATTACGAAGCGACGGGCAAGACCTTCGCCATTGGGGGGCGGTTGGATGCGGCGCCGACCTTGGAGGCCATTGCGGCCATTCCCGACGCAGCCTGGAAGCAACTACGCCGATTGCGCTGTCGCGGAGACGCTGCACAGTATGGAGAAGACCACCCAGGCGTTTCGCTTGATTGTGGTGCGTTACACGCATCAGGCAGAACTCCTGGAAGCCGGCCCTCCCCGTTATCACGCCATCGCCAGCAACCGGTCCGGGAGCGCTGCCGATGCGCTGGTCTGGTACCGCCAACGGGACGAACATTCCGAGAACGGGATCAAGGAACTCAAGATCGGCTTTGGCATGGAGCGGATGCCCTGGGGGAGGGCTGGCAGCCCCTTCTGCGCGGTAGCGCGCTACCAGCCGTTTCACCTGCCGCACACTGAGGCCCAGGCGCTCTGCCACTTCCCGCTGCCGCAGCTGCTTGTTGAGCAGCGATTGCAGCAGCCCCACACAATCTACTTCTCGATGACTCATCGTTATGCACTCCTTCGTCATCCTCATCCCCCTCCGCCAGTCGAAGGGGACATTCTAGAATGGGAGAAAGGGGACATTACTGCTTGGGGCTAACAAATCGCGGAAATTGGGTTTCCTGTAAGCCCAAAAACCGTCTAATATATGCTCTAAGGGGCGTGTAATTGGTCCAGTAAGGGCTTAACCCCGCAGTAATGATCGGTACAGAGGAGCACCCAGAATGAATGCTGGTTTACCTTCCATCCTCTCCGAGTTTGATACCCCGGATCAGGAGGCTAGCTATACTGCGTGGCTGCGTACAAAGGTCGCGTCGAGCTTGATGGATCAGCGACCCAGTATTCCGCATGATGAGGTGATGGCCGAAATGGACGCGATCATCGCAGAAGCGGAAACCTCCGCACAAAAGAAATCCTGAGTTGTTACCCATCGCCTGGCGGGCCCCGGCCCGCGATGACTTGGCGAATATCATTCGCTACATCGCCAACGAGAATCCGTTAGCGGCACGGCGTATGAAACGCCTGCTGGAAGAGTCTGTATTGCCTACCGCCGAACATCCCTATTTGTATCGTCAGAGCGAGCGGATTCCCGGCCTACGCGAGATCGTTGCGCACCCGAACTACATCGTGCTCTACCGTGTCACAACCGCCTGCATTGAGATCGTGGACGTGGTGCATGCGCGTCGTGCGTTTCCGGGGCCTGCCCCCACAGGGTAGCGGCCCTGACAACGCGGATGCGTGCGTGATTCAGCTGCGTTTGAGGTACTGGTAGAGGGTTTCGCGGCTGATGCCGAAGGCTGTGGCGAGCTGGGTTTTGGGTTCGCCGGCGGCGGCGCGGCTGCGGAGATCGGCGGCCTGTTTGGGAGAGAGGGCTTTTTTGCGTCCGCGATAGACGCCGCGCCGCTTGGCCAGGGCGATGCCCTCGCGTTGTCGTTCCTTGAGCAGGGCGCGCTCGAACTCAGCGAAGGCGCCCATAACGGAGAGCAGGAGCTGGGCCATGGGGGCGTCGTCGCCGGTAAAGGCGAGGCCTTCTTTGACGAACTCGACGCGCACACCGCGCCCCGTCAACGTCTGTACCAGGCGGCGCAGGTCATCGAGGTTGCGGGCGAGGCGGTCCAGGCTGTGGACGAGGACGGTATCGCCCTCGCGCACGAAGGCGAGCAGGGCATCGAGTGCGGGTCGCCGGGTATCCTTACCGGAGGCCTGGTCGGTGAAGAGTCTGTCGACGGGGACGTTTTCGAGTTGCCGATCCGGGTTTTGGTCGAAGCTGCTGACGCGGACATAGCCGATCCGATGTCCTTTCACGGGAACCCTCCTGTGATAGTGTCAGGAAAGACTCTATGACCAGGGACGGGGAGCGTCAAGAAAACCCGGATTCGAGTCTATTCTGACACGATTACTGGGGGGTGCCTGACATCCGGTTGGGGTATACCCTACGCAGGATTGATGCTGGCAGTTACGCTTCATGGCAACCACCTATATACGAATCAGGAAACTTACATAAGACCACGTGGCACATCTTTGTATGCGTTATCTGTCTGTCTTTCTGATTGCCCCTGAGCAGCGTTGTTGCATGAAGCTGTGTTTTGTCTGCTATAGTCGTTGGCTCACCATCTCATTAAAAAAGGCAGTTATTCTGCAGGTTTTTGTGTGTTCGTCAGAGGTTTTTTTGCGCGGCATTATTTGCCATACATATTACTCCGGCTGGCCGTTAAATAAAAGCGAGTCGGCGTGCTCAGCAAGCCTTTTCGCGCGTCCTTGCGCGATCGGCCTTGCGCTGCCGACCAGATAATAGGCCCCAGCCGCCCTGGTCACCGGCGCACCGTCACGCCCTCGTTGGGGCGCCGTCGGTGCACTCGTCTCCCAAATGGCTTGACGGCAGCCAAGCGGCACAGCACACGCCTGCACTCCCAGCTTGCGCGGTCGCTTCGGCGGATGCAGTACACCGCGCTGCCTTCTGGGGACTACTCGCCCCCGCTTCGCTCTCCTGGCTCGCAGCGGTTGTGAAGGGGTTGGCCCCTTACTCGTCAGTGGGCCACCGCCCATTGCTGCTTTGAGTGCGTTATAGTTATATGCTGCATTAGCATTTTTACACGCCTCAAGCGCTAACCTGGATGCCTGATTTCCGCACCAGGAAAGCTCCTTCCGCATCTGTTTGGCATGAGCTACATACCATTTTACATTGTGCGTACCCTCTGGACCTTGCTCGACATTGGAACAACCAGATAAAACAACTGCCAAGCATACCATGGAAAAAAATGATGCGCGTTTCATGAGTAAATCCCAATTTCCGCGATTACCTTTGCGTTGCGGCGCATTGTGGGCACGGGCAGGGCGATTCTGGCTGCATAGCGTGACTGCCGGAAGGTTCCCACGGCGATCA
>NZ_JBFRXP010000037.1:0-8941 GCF_041146875.1 Acidithiobacillus sp. IBUN Pt1247-S3
ACTGAACATCGCACCCATCTCTACCTTGGCTCCACGCATGATCGAATCCCTCCGTGCCCTGTTCCGGCAATTATACCACGGACTTTTTCAGCAGCCTGTTAATGGTGAGATAGGTATAAAAAATCAGTGAGCGGCCTTCCCGTAACCGACCGTTTGATGGACACGTCTGCCGCGACCTGAGCGGCCAGCATTACCAGGGGCCGCGGGCAGCAGGTTTTCGGACAAACCATCTCAGAGATGAGTTTTTAGACACAGATCTTCTTCACCTGGGCATCCCCAGATGGATCAGAATGGCGGTTTCCACGGCGGTCATATCCGCCTTGTTCAAACTCCCCATCGGGCTTTTGAGTCGGCTCTTGTCCGCAGCCATGATCTGATCCGCCATCGCCTTGCCCGGCTTACCGGAAAGCGTGACCAACGCCTCCCCCGGATATTGGCGGCCTGTGTTGCTGGTAAGCGGCACCACGACCACCCGCGCCAGATTCCGGTTGGCCGCGTCATTACTGACGATGACGGCGGGCCGGGTTTTGCGTATCTCGCTCCCGACGGACGGATCAAACTCCACCCACCAGACTTCACCGCGCTTCATCGGCCATGTCCGCCCCAAGGGCGTTGCACCACACCAGCGCTTCCGCCTCGCGCTCTTGATCCGCCGCCATCGCCTGATAGCCCTCGTCCAGCACCGTATCCAGCACATGCGGCCGGAGCAAGTCCTCGATGTACTGGCTCATGTGCCGCCTGCCGACTGTCCGGTACAGCCCGTCGTACACGCTTTCATCCAGGGATATAGTCATTTTCTTGTGCATGACACCCTCTTTTATACGTAATACATAATGCTATTATAGCACAGCATATCGCCTTACCGCAGAATCATCAGGTCTGCCTGACCCTCAGGCTTCCCGTATGTCCCCAGCTTCGGATACCCCCACACACAGCACGTCTTTCCCATCAGCCAAGGTGCAAAGCGTCCCAGAGTTGAGTTATTGGACACATCATCATCCAAGTCCCCAGTCGTCACCGGGACCCTTGCTGCGGGCCGTGCCTTGGGTCGGCTGCTTCTTTCGTAAAAGTTCCTGCTGACGCTGCCGGTTCGCGGCTTGCCGCTCCGCATCGATCCGTTGCCTGGCACTTTTCTCAAGCACTTTATCAGAGACACTGAACCCCGCTTGCAACGCGGCTGACGCCGCCGCCAACCGAAAATCGTCCGCCCCCTCGATCATCAACTCAGACCAGCCCTTGGCTTTCGCCAACTCCAGCATCAACGGAATATCGTTTATCCCCCGTGGATTCTCCGCTTTTACTACCTCGCCCGTATCGATGACCTCCCTGCCCTGATTATCCCTGATATTCAGCCCGCCCAGGTCAGGACGCATCCGAATATACCAATCCTGCTCAACGGCTCGCTCTGCGGTTGCCGCCCCATAGCGCTCTGCCAGCGTTTTTTCGCGCCACTCCCGCCACGGCGTTTTTTTCTTCCCCCGCACCGCTACAGCGTCCGCTACCATGGGTGCCCACGGTTCCGTGCCACGCCAGGAGCGCTGTGCGGCATTGACGTCATTCGCCTCCCGCCGCTCCTGCAGCGCGGCTTTGACCGTCGCCTGCGCTTCCGGCAGATCGTTCGGCGGGTAAACCCAGATCCGGCGACCGTACTCTCCCCCCTGACCATCGGGAACGCGGCGCTCGACCTGTTCATATCCGGCTTGGCGGTAGGCCTGCCCCACATCCAGGTCGGTTTGGGTCCGCAACTGCTCGGCCAATGCCAACAACCCACTCTGGCGGGCCTCCTTGGCGACTTCGGCAGACTGGCGCTCCCGCGCATGCTCGATGCATTCCCGCCGCTCTGCTTCCTGCGCTGCCTGCAACTCGGCCTGGGCGCGCCGCCGGGCTTCAATGACGGCCTGGCGCTCGGCCTTGGCCGCCTCGAAATCCACCACCATTGCCGCCCGCTCCGGGGCCTGCTCTGACCCGGCATGGGTCAGCACCCGCCCTTTCTTCGGCTCCGGAGGACGGTCGAGGGCGTCAGCTTTATCCGCGAACTGCCGCACCCAGATCGGATCTTCTTCCTCCACCGTGGCGGCCATATCCAGATATTCTTCGCGTTGCGCTTCCAGCGTGCGATGGTCGATCCGGGCATCCACGCCCGCCTGCTCCAGCGAGTCGTTGGCCAGTCGTTCCCATAAGGGACGCACCCGGTCGGTCCAGGTGGATGCGGACACCACCTGGTCATCAACGTCCTTGTGGGCGGGTATCGGTAGGCGCTCGCGGGTCTTTCGCGCTCCGGGCACCTTGGCATTGGGCTGTCTGAACAGCGTCTCGGCATCACGCTCCACGCCGTCCATGATGCGGTCAGATAGCAGGATATGGACGTGCCGATGCTCGGGGTGGGCGGCGTCCTGCTGGTGTATCGCCAGCGTGTACGGCGTGACCCCGCCATCCACCGTGGCGACTTCCTGAGCAAAGGCCCGCGCCAGCGCTATTTGCTGCTCTGGGGACAACTCTTCAGGAAGGGCTGCCTCGACCTCTCTGTAGATGCAGCCGTTCGCCCGTTCATGGGCGTCACTCGCGTCCCAGAAGCGGGCCGGGTCCGCTGCGGCCCATGATGGCATATTGCCGGACTCGGCATGGACGAGCTCTGCGCGTTTGTCGGTGACCACCTCCCGCACGGCGCTTCCGTCTGCTATCCGCCGAACTTCTTTTGCATACGGCCCTTCCCGCAGCAGATAGCGCGCCTTCCCACCGGCGCCTTTGCCACTGCTCTTGCTGCCGCTGCTGACGTGCAGGTGATAGATCGCCATACGCTCTCCGGGGTGCAGGGGTTTCCCATGCCGCGCTCATGTCCGAAAGGACATGATTAAGCGCGCCTGCTTTGCAGCATAGGGCATGACGCCTCGCTTGTTTGAGCATGGCACATCATCTAGTATGTGGGCAATAGGGGAATCATGGGGGTGACCGTATGGCAAGAACTGCCGAAGAACGCATGGCCCGCCTTGCAGAGCAAAAGCGGGTGGCGCTGGAGAAGGTCAAGACCGCCGATGCGCAACTCAAAAAGCTACGTATGGAGCAAGACAGAGACGCAAAAAAAGCCGCACGCAAAGCACGGAACTACGCGCTCATTCAAACGGGAATACTGGTGGAGATCGCGGGTCTCCTGCAAATGGACCGGGGAACCCTCCTGGGCGGATTGCTGGCCTTGGCCAGGAGCGCCGAGGGGACCCCCGAGAAGGCGGCGCAATGGAAACAGGCGGGCGACGCGGAAATCACCAGACGGGAAACCGAGAAGGCCAAAAAAACCAAACCAAAGGACTCAACGATGGACGCTGCTACTCCGACGACAACATCCCGCGCAATCGCGCCATGACCACTCACTGACGATAAACCTCTTTCCGGTGGGCGATTTTTACGACAAGAATGCGTATATCACGATCCTCAATACTCGCAATAATACGGTAGTTTCCTACTCGGTAACGCCAGAGACCGCTGATGCCTCCTGCAAGCGGTTTACCCAAGCTGCGGGGCTCCTCCAGATTGGCTACTTTCACCTCGATAAAATCTCGGATCCGTTTACGCTCTGGTGCATCAAGCTTCCGCACGTCTTTCTGAACAGACTCCGCGTACTCAATCCTCCAGACCACGCCAGAATTCCTCGCTGCTTAATACGCGCTCAGACCCGCGCCGGACACGCTCCAAGGTGGCTTTGGCCAAATACGTGTCTTCCATATCATCTAGATGCTCCAAAATAGCCTCGCGGACATAATAAGTCTTCGTGCGGCCTGTCGCTTTTGCCAACGCATCCAGACGCTTCTCAATGTCGCTGGACAGACGAACTCCAATCATAGCAACCTCGCGCTAAACAGATTAAACGTGTTCATCATTTTGCGCCCGGTTCTGAGAAAAAGGAAGCAGAAGTCGCTGTATCTTTACACGTCCCTGCCACCACGTTACTGCGTATCGGTTTAGGCACTCCGCGCTGCGCGGCCTGAGCAAAAGCTCTGTTTTGGGCGTATACGGCACGCTGAGTGCCGAGCAATGGTTTTTAGTCACTCAAGGGGCTGGAATCGCGCAGAGGGCAAATATGGCCCCTTGCTGGCCCGACTGAGGCCGGGCCGGTGGCGGAATGTTCAGACAGGTCGCCTCTTGGGAAGCTTTTTATTACTGCGTAACAGATATTCCTGGAACGCTTCGTCGTCGTAGCGTGCCCGCTGCTCGGTTTCGTCAGCCTCGATGAGCAATCGCTCTAGCATTTCCTTTTTCGTTACGCCGTAATGAGACGATAGACGCTCAAGCGCAAAGCGCGCTTGGTTCGAGATCCACGTGTTTAACCTCGCTTCGCCGTCCCCGCTATTCGCAAAAGTCCGCTGTTTTCGGTAGCTCGCCTGCCGCTCCGCGTTCGTTGCCATACCCTCGTCTCCTCAGTTACGCAGTAACAAAAAGTGTAAACCATTACTGCGTAACAGTCAAGCAGCCACCAGCCCCACTCTCTCTTGCCAGACCAAGAAGGGGAGCCGCCGAAGGCGGGGGCGCAGCGACCGAGGACAGGGGGACCAGCAGGGGCCCGCCGCTGTATGCCATGCGCCCGGCGCCGCAGGCGGCAAGCGGGCGCTCCTTATGTTTCATGCTTCGGTGTGTGAAATGTCGTGGTTTGTGGTCAGTAGCCGTGCGTGCTGAAGTTATCCACAGGGGATAGGGGTCTATGTAGCGTTAAAATATTAAAGTTAAAAAACGCGCGCGCGCGTTACGGTTTTGGAAAGCCCCGTCGTTATTGGCTTTGCGCCGTGGTCCGGTGGGTGAAAACACGAATGTGCGGTGGGTGAAAACACGTGTCTATCCACAGGAATGGTGGGTGAAAACACGTGTCTATCCACAGGATCGGCCCATCTGGTGGGTGAAAACACGAACCGGTCACGTGTGCACATCTGATCACTCATGTCTGGCCAATGGCACGGGCCAGCCGCTTGGCGTCTTTGCTGTGGAACGTGACGGTGTCGTCCTCGCTAAGGACTAGCCGGTACTCTGGCAAACTGTTTTCGGTTTCAATGGCGCGGACCATCCGTCGGAACTCCTTGAGGGTTGATTTGCTGCCTGACTTGGTTTGTAGGAGTTCCAGGCTGATCTTCCATTGAGCCTGATGGCCACAATGTTTACGGGCCAGCTCGTAGAGCCGCCGCGCCAACGGCCGGCGTAGACGGAAATAGTTCGGGTGGATGGTGAGGACTTCCATCGCGTGAACGGCGTTGTAGAGCCATTCGGATAACGTGATCTCCACGGCAATCATACGCTCATCATCCCGCGATTTTTCGATAATCTTCCAGCGGTCGATGATGCCAAATCCCTCCCGAACACGTTGACCGCCGGTTCTGATGTCGGTTGTAATTGACGTGCCGCGTAGACGCTCGAATGTCTCATGCAGCAACTTATATCCATGCCCGCTAGTGTCGCGGTTCGTCGCAACAAGCAAGTCATAGACAACAAACCGGATCGTGCGGTTTTTCGCATCATCGCGCCCCCGGTTGAGTCCCTCAACCATCTGTGAGCAGACATAGATCAGCACGTCCTTGTCGTGCATCGTGGCGCGACCGAGCACGGACGGCGTAACTTTCACCGATTTGTTACCGTCCTTGCTGCGCCATTCCCAAATGCTCAAATCAGGCTTGGTTGCCAGGGTAAAGATCGGTGCTTCCATGCTTGCACCATCATCCTTCAAGGCATAATCGAAGAGATCCGCCAGAAAGAAATCACGGTTCGGATGGCGAACCTTGATCAACCCACTACGCCCTTGGCCAGGCGCTTCCGTCCGGGTCACTCGAACCTTGGCATGCGGCTCTGCTCTGCGCGCCTTGACCTGATCCTCAATGAGAACATTGAGCTGATCGCGCTGAGCCTGCAGCGTGGCCAGCTGCTCATGCAGGGCGCTGGCCTCAGAGCTTTCGCGATTGCCTAACCGGACAACCTGTGCCAACTCATGATGAATGGCCACCATCCGCTCGGATAGCAGACGGTGTATGTCGCGCAGATCATCTAGGCCGTGGCGTGCGAGATCTTCGGTCGATATGCCAGAATCGTTGATCGTACTGATTGCGCCCACGGCATCGCTCACGAATGCCCCAACACCCTCGTCAGCGTCTTGGCCAACGGATACGCCGTCACCTGGTAACAACGTCATTTGTCCGGTGTCTTCTTCAGTTCGCGCGCGCACAGTTTCGCCAAGACGGGCTAGAGACGCTGCCAGAGCGTCACCCAGCGGTACGGGCTGATTTTTACGGTCCTGATTGTTGTTTCCCATATATCTAGCAGCTACCTTGCAGTAAGTTATCGGCTAGTTATCTGACTTTTGTAGAGTTCCAAGGCGCGCTCCAACACCTCGACAAGGAGTAACCCATCGCGCTGCGCTAGCTCTCGCAGATCGGCATCCCACTCAGGACGTACGCGGGTAGCAAATTGCAGGGTTCGATTGGTACGTCGGGCCGAACGCCCGTCTATGCGCTGGATCAACTCGGAGCTAGTCGTCACTACATGGGCAGTCGCCGGAATGGACTCTGGGGAGTTAAGGTTAGTGCTTGCCTCTTCCATCGACGGCGGGGTACCGAGGGTTTTTCTCTTCAATTTAGATATGTCAGCCATTGTTCGTCACTCGATCGATGAGGGATTGAATCAGGGTATCAGCCCGATCGTTGAGAGCCGCATAGCGGGTTTCGGTAATAGCGTGCCCGGCATTCTGTGCCTGCCGATAGGCTGGCCGCTCCAGCAAGCAACCATTCAGGACGGCATAGCCAGCTTCAGCCAAGTAGGCTCGCGTTTCGATCTCTTCTGCCGCCGTGCCGATGCGGTTCAGGGCGAACGCTAAGCGCACGGACGGAATGCCAGCTTTAACAAGGGCATGAAACTCTCGCACGGCCGGCCGCAGATCGTCCAGCGATGCGCCAGTTGGTTGTACAACCAGATTAGCCGCTCGTGCGATTTCTAGCGTAGCTTGGCTGGTCCGGGCTGGGCCATCCAAGATGAGGATGTCAAAGTCATTGGCGACGCCTAGAGCCTGTCTAGCCGTGGCAAACGCTTCAACAGAAACGAAGGGTTCGATGTTGGCATTGAGCCGTTGCCGATGCCAATCAACGGAGGTGCCTTGCTGGGTGTCTAAGTCGGCCATCTTGACACGCAGCCCGCCAGCGGCAGCCTCTCGTGCCAGCGCGCGGGACAAGGTGCTTTTCCCAACCCCACCTTTCTGTGAAACGAACGCAACAACTGCAGCCATAAGGCCTCCTGCGATTGATAGATAGCAGCTATCTTGCACCAAAATAAAGAAGACAACAAGATGATAGCTTGTTGCAATCTAGCTGCTAGACTTTATATAGATGTGCAAGCAGGAGATTCGAAGTAAACAACCCTAGCCTGAGGGCGAAAGCTGCGCGCTACTACATCCGCTAGGAGTGTGTCTTGTAATTGACCAGCTTGGCGACAATTGCAAGCAATTATAATTTGCGCATACCATGGTCAGATGTCCGGGATGGGAACTCCCGCAGAACGTGAGGTAACGATATGGCAACTGAAACCATCGACCACGGAACACTATCCCGACTGGCAGAGGCCGGAGCGGTCCGGGAAGCACACATCGTAGGTCAGGGCGGCGGTTGGGCCGTGTTAGTACAGTACGGTGCCACCGAACGGCCACTGGCCGCGCAACGCAGTCGGCAGGTGCGATTGTTCCGTAAGTTCGAGACGCTCGTCTCTTACCTCAAGGAAATAGGCATCGCTCGCTTTGATGTGGATGCAGCGAACTATACCCCAAAGACGGCTATCGCCATGCGCCGGCCTGACCGATCCGAGGCGTTAAAACGTGCTCATGCAGCCGCTGCCTATGACGCCATCGGGACGGTTTTTCTTTCACGTCATGGCCAGTCTGGCCGAGATGGAACGGGATCTGACCATTGAGCGTACCCGTGCTGGCTTGGAAGCCGCCCGCAAGTTCGGGCGTATGCCGGGAAGGAAGCGACTGATGACGGAGAGCAAGGTGGCATCGGCCAGGAAGCTTCTGGATAACGGCACGCCACGCAGAGAGGTTGCGGAGCACCTCGGGGTATCCTTGCCGACGCTCTATCGCTGGATTCCAGGAGCATCGCGCCCTTAACGGGTTTTATATTCCGTTTTCTGAGGGGACCCCAATGCTCGACTCCATCGTATCCTTCACAATAGAGCTATTTTATCATGCTCATCAATAAACAGCATCAAGTGTGTAACACTACACTAGCTGGCTGATGCAGTAGATCCAGATATCCTTGTCATGAATCGTAGCGCACCCATCATGCCCAGGCTTAATAGTAACTGTCACCCCTTTGCGCTCGTAGACACGGACACACCTGTCTCCAGACTTCAGCGCAAAAATCGGATGTTCCATACTAGCCAGATCATCCTTGGGCGCAGCATCTAAGATATCGGCCACAAAAAAATCACGCTGTGTGTGGCGATCAAAATGAAGATGACCAGTCACGCTAAAACAGCCTCCAACCGGATGGTGCCCGCAGCTGATCGCACTTCCTTTTTACGGCCATGCCCAGGCAACGGTTTATCTTCCACAACAACAAGTCCGGCCTCTGCAAGCAAGGTGACATCCCGTTTTACAGCGCTACGATCACGGCCAAGACATTCAGCAACATCGGTGATGGAGCGCGGTTTTTCTAGAACCACGCGCATGAGGGCGAGCCTCGCAGTTGTGAGCACCTGTAGAAGATCTGCAGGATCCTCAAAGCTGATCGTCTTCTCTTCCGTTACGAGTTTCCCCGCATCAGCCAAGCGAGCGATCCTTTCCCCGCTCTTGAAAAATGTTTTCTCATCAGAAACTTGTAGCAACATGGGGTCAGCTCACGAAACGGAAAAAATCGTACGCTAAGACTGGCAGGCAACAAACAATAACCGACTCAGGAACGGACGCTGTTCCTTGCGGATGCGCTCC
>NZ_JBFRXP010000038.1:0-8180 GCF_041146875.1 Acidithiobacillus sp. IBUN Pt1247-S3
AGAAAAACTGCACAAAAGCCGTCTAGAAGTGCCTTCAGGCCGCGTTTTTCGAGAAAATCAGGTGCCTCGCAGATTTTATTGCAGGGTTTTTCCGCAGCCTGTTAACGTACTTTAAATTCCGTTTTCTGAGGCGGCTGCCCCTATCTTCTCCAGAAGACCGGAAAAATTCAGTTTGTTAGTTATTGTTTCTAGGAAATGGGATCCACTATAACTTCTCGTTGTCTGGTAGCGTATGGTGGCTGTGGTGATCGCGCTTGTCCATAAGATGGTAAACGATACCCAGAAAGAGTATCGAGATGGCAAATGCAATGAGCAGAAATGGAGATGTCGGTTGCACGTCCAAAACAATAAACTGGCGGGAAATTGCAAGGATTGCAACAAGAACTACAGTTTTTACTCGAACTATCTGTCCTTTGTTTTTAATAGAGTGAAAGATCGTATGGTTGAATTCCATTGCGATTAGTAGGGTTAAAATATCACCAAAAAAGTTTCTTATTTGGCCGATAGATATGCTGTTTAAAATGGCATTAAAAGTTATTATGAAGACCTCTTTGCTCAAATTGAAAATGGTAACAAGAATAACCAATATCAATAAAAAAGATAGAAAAATTGAGATTATTTGCTCAAATCTCTCATAGTAAGTTAAGCAGTTCCATTGTTCACGAAGTTCTCCTAAAAAATATGTGTTTTGTTTTATGTTTGATTTATTTTTAGATAATTTCATTTTATCACCATCTTTATTTTCAAGAATTTATATTGAAAAAAATAAAATTATTTGTGCACACTTAAGCGGCAGTTATAGTTTTGTCAAGATTGGCCAATTAATTGGCATTAGCATTTCTAACCGCTCAAGTCTTTGTCTAGGTGTTTTTCTGAAAAATGGTTCATAGGCATACCCAATTATTTGCAAAAAGACGCCTCTCTTGGGAGCGTCAAATGGAGGTCAAATCAAACGGGAACTTTGGGGTGCGCTCCTGGGTGGACAACGTCACGAACCGGGATTGTTCCTTGTGGTATCCACGGTGCACCCCTCTGTGCTGGCGAGATTTGCGCAGGCGGTGATGTTTGGAGCCAGAAAGGTGCAACTGCAAACAACAGGGTATCCTCTGCCACATTCATTGTGGGAGGTAGACTTCCAAACGGTTGCGAAAATGCGGCAGACAACAGCGTCTGTGCCTGCATCATCTGCTCTGACAGGGCAGTTTGTATCGCCTGAAATTGCTGCATTGAGTGATTCCATAAGGCGGCAGCCTGCGTCGGAGAAAGGTGTTTTACCTGTTGTTGTATCCGGCCGGGTGCGCCAGTCCAACGAACGGTCTCGATGCGTACGAATCCACCGGGCAGTCGAGCTTCTTTTACCATGACCTGTACGGGCGTGTGCGCAGCAGTCGTGTTCTGCAAAGTGGCATAGGCAATACTGGTATCAGCCAATAATAGGCCAGAAGCAAGTAAGGTGGTGATGAGGCGTTTCTTTGTGAACGATTTCATCGCAATTAATCTCCTATCATACTTTTCTCACAAATTTTGATTGCATACCAATGCAAAAGTTTCGTATAGAAATTCGCGCGAACTAGTAGGGAGAAGAGGGTATTCTCAATGCGACCCGTAGCCACCGTAATGTGCGTCACGGAGTTACGCTTCGCTCATCTCGATCAACTTACGGGAAGATTCCACCTACAAGTGTGCGCCCACGCCGAGCGCGCATTCAAAAAGGATCGAACCCCCTCTCCATTGCCTATTTACTCGACGGTAATTTTCCGACGTTTGGCCGACTCTGCCTTAGGCAGGATCAATTCCAATATACCATCTTTGTAAGCGGCCTTAACCTGATTAGCATCGACGTCCACCGGCAAGTGTATGGTACGAGTAAACTCCCCATAACGCCGCTCACGGTAGATGTAATTTTCTTCTTCCTTGCTACTGTCCTCTTCCTTGGTTCCACTGATATACAATTGGTTACCATGAATTTGGATGTCCAGCTTATCCTTATCGACCCCGGCTACCTCCGCTTTGACCACAATCTCGTTGCTGCGGTCGATGACGTCGATATGCGCAACATTAGGTTGTAGCGCCATAGCACTACCCTGCATGGGGCGGAAAAACCCAGGAAGCATAGTATCAAGGATCTGCTCGACGGGATCGGCAACACGCACGAGTTGATTGCTGACAGTCTTTTCCCGGTTCATGATCGGTCTCCTCTTGATAAATTGGTCCTCGTTTACTACCCCCCGAAATTTGGGGATCTAGTGTGAGCTTTTCAATGGGTGGCAGCAGTAGTATTGATAGTCGCCCCTGAAGTATTCATTTTCGCCTACGCGAGGCTACATCGGCCAATTCGGGGTGGCGCGTCATTGCCGAACACCGACGCGGTGATGGCCACGGCCATGGGGCTGAAGGTCCATTCCAACAGCCAGCGTAGGGCGCAAAAAATGGCGGACAAAAAGGGAATGCCCTTCTGGGCGATCATCCGCAGCAGCCAGCGGATGTTGTAGCCTGCGGCGCAGAGGACGGCGTGCAGGCAATCGCCCAGGGATCCCTTAAGGGGACAGCGGACCATCCGGTGATCGGCTTTGAGGTGGCCGATGAGGGGTTCAATGGCTTGTCGGCGGCGTAGCGCGTGCTTCTCCTGGGGGGTGATCCTTCGGGCTTTGCCCCGGTGGATGATGCGTACGTCGGGATTGTCGGCATCGACGCCCCGGTAGCCCAGGTCGACAAAGACCCGCTCCGGCTGGATCCCCTGGTCCTGCATCAGGATCGTGGTCTGGTCGAGTTGCTCGTGGAGGGTGTGGCCATCGTAGGGGTTGCCCGGAAAGGCGCGGGCACCGACGATCAAGGTGCCCTGGTGGGTACTGGCAATACTCACCTTGACCCCGAACTCATAGGGCTGCCGGGCCTTGCCCTTGTTGATGCATTCCACCTCGGGGCGTGCCAGGCATACAGCTTGGGCTGCCCAGGAATCCTTTTGCGCTGGGCACTTTGGGCCTGAATACGGGTGGCCTTGTCCAGCGTGTCGGACAGGGCCTGCCGTACCGCCATGCCCAGGGCGTTGGCCTTGCGCTCCAACTCCCGGCACAGGCGGCCCACAATGGTGCGTTGTCGCTTGATGCTGCGCCGCATGCGCTTGAACTGTCGGGCGTGGGCATAGCGACCCGCCTGAAAGGCGAGCCGCCGACCTTCCTTGGCCCCCGACTTCCGACCACCACCGCCTCCTTCCTTGCCTCTGCTACCCCGCGCAGCAGGACAGTTGCTTCACGTCTTTGCTGAAAGTCTGCGCCGCGAGCTTCAAGCCTTCGACCATCGTCAGGTAGGGGAACAACTGGTCGGCCAGCTCCTGCGCCGTCATGCGCGCGCGGATGGCAAGCGCCGCCGCCTGGATCAGTTCGCCCGCTTCCGGGGCGACCGCCTGCACGCCGATCAAACGGCGGCTGCCTTCCTCGATCACCAGCTTGATGAAGCCGCGCGTATCGAAGTTAGCCAAGGCGCGTGGCACGTTGTCCAACGTGAGCGTGCGGCTGTCGGTCTCGATACCGGCGTGGTGCGCCTCCTGCTCGGAGAGGCCCACGGTGGCGACCTGCGGGTCGGTGAACGCCACCGCCGGCATGGCCGTCAAGTCCAGCGCCGCGTCGCCGTCGGTCATGTTGATCGCCGCACGGGTGCCGGCGGCCGCCGCCACATAAACGAACTGCGGTTGGTTGGTGCAGTCGCCGGCGGCGTAGATGTCCGAGGCACTGGTGCGCATGCCGGGGTCGATCTTGATGGCCCCCTGTTCGTTCACCGCCACCCCGGCCGCTTCGAGGTTAAGGCTGCGTGTGTTGGGGGTGCGGCCAGTGGCCACCAGCAGCCGATCGGCGCGCAGTTCGCCCTGGTTGGTCATCAACACAAACTCGCCATCCCCATGTGCAACCCGGCTTGCCTGCGTGTGCTCCAGCACCTCGATGCCCTCGGCGCGGAAGGCCGCCGTCACAGCCTCGCCGATGGCAGGATCTTCGCGGAAGAACAGCGTGCTGCGCGCCAGGATCGTGACTTTGGCCCCGAGCCGGGCGAACGCTTGCGCCAACTCGACCGCCACCACCGAGGAGCCGATCACCGCCAGGCGTTCGGGGATGGCGTCGCTGACCAATGCCTCGGTCGACGTCCAGTAGGGCGTGTCCTTGAGGCCAGGGACCGGCGGCACCGCCGCGCTCGCCCCGGTGGCGATCAGACAGCGGTCGAACGTGACGGCACGCTCGCCGCCATCGTTCAGTCGCACGGTTAGGCTGTGGCCGTCCTTGAAGCGGGCTTCGCCGGGCAGCACGGTAATGCCCGGGTTGCCGTCCAGGATGCTTTCGTACTTGGCGTGGCGCAGCTCATCGACGCGCGTCTGCTGCTGCGTGAGCAGCTTGTCGCGCAGGACGGCCGGCAGCGCGGGCGGCAGGCCGGCGTCGAACGGACTTTCCCGGCGCAGGTGGGCAATGTGGGCAGCGCGGATCACGATTTTCGACGGCACGCAGCCGATATTGACGCAGGTGCCGCCGATGGTGCCGCGTTCGATCAACGTCACGCGTGCGCCTCGCTCGACGGCTTTCAGCGCCGCCGCCATCGCGGCCCCGCCGCTGCCGATGACGGCGATATGCAAGCCGCTGTCGTGGCTGTTCTTGTCGCCACCGCCCCAATCGCGCAAGCGGTCAAGCCGTGTGCCCTTGGGCGGCGCGCTCGACGCATCGGCGAGCGCCGCGCGATAGCCCAGTCCGGTGACAGCCGCAATGAGGGCATTGGGCTCGGTTCCGTCTGCGATGGATAGCTGGGCGCTGCCCTTGGCATAGGACACGTCGGCCGATTGCACGCCGGGGACGTTTTCCAGCGCATCCTTGACATGGGCCGCGCAGGAGTCGCAGGTCATGCCGGCGATCTGTAACTGTGTCATGAAGTCATTCCTTTCAATGCGTTGTGGCCAAGTGAGTTAGCCGTTTTTCGCGGGCAATTCGCAGCTATCTGGTCCGCAGCGGCGGTTGGCAGGAGATACCAAATCCCAGACCGACACGACGGCCATCAAGGCGATCCCCGTGTAGACCAAGGGCCGCATCCAAGGGGTGCCACGCAGCCAGGCCGCGCCCAGGCTGGCGAGTGCGGGAAAGTACATGGCGCAGCCCATCGCAGAAACGAGGGTGCCCAATACCCCGGCTTTATCGGCGATACGCGCAATCGGTTTCATGGCACGGCTCCCGATTCAGTGCTTGACGCTGGACGGATAGCCCGCGTCCTTGGTCGCTTTGGTCAGAGCTTGGGCATCGGTCTTGCTGTCGTCGTAGCTGACCGTGACGAGCTTTTGCGCTTCGTCGATGACGACCTTTTCCACGCCAGGCACCCGGTCAAGCGCGGTGCGCACGGTGATTGGGCAGGCGCCGCAGGTCATGCCCGGGATCGACAGCGTGACGGTTTGTGTCGCGGCCCATGCCGGAGCTGTGACGGCGATGAGCGCAAGGGCGGCAAGCAACTTTTTCATAGTAACCTCCTGATCAATAGAAGAAAGGCAACACGTAGGGAAAACCAAGCGCGACCAACACAAGGGCGACCACGACCAAAAAAATCAGCTTGTAGGTGACGCGAACCTGTGGTATCCCGCAGACCTCACCCGGCTTGCATGCGGGCACCGGCCGGAAGATGCGCCGCCAGGCGAAGAACAGGGCCACGAGCGCCGCGCCGATGAAGATCGGCCGGTAAGGCTCCAGTAAGGTTAGATTGCCAATCCAAGCCCCGCTGATGCCCAGGACAACCAGGATCAACGGCCCCAGGCAACAGGTCGACGCGAGGATGGCGGACAACCCACTGACGACGAGTGCTCCGCGTCTGATTTGCGACTCCGACATGAGGTTCCCCTTTCGCGATGGCGCTTGATGGGATAACTTTATTTCCGTAGTCATGTACGGAGTCAAGCGAAATGGAAAGCCATCTGGAGAACCTAACCATCGGCGCTTTTGCCAAGGCCGCCGGGGTCAATGTCGAGACGATCCGCTTCTATCAGCGCAAGTGCTTGCTGGTCGAACCGGATCGCCCCTACGGCAGCGTCCGACGCTACGGCAGCTCGGACGTGGCGCGGGTGAAATTCGTGAAGTCGGCCCAGCGCTTGGGCTTCAGCCTCGACGATATCGGCGAGCTGTTGAAGCTGGAGGATGGCACCCATTGCAGCGAGGCGTCCGAACTTGCCGTCCTGCGGCTGGCCGACGTGCGCGCCAAACTGGCTGACCTGGATCGAATTGAGGCGGCCTTATCCAACTTGGTCAGTGAGTGCCATGTGCATCAAGGCAATGTGTCGTGTCCGCTAATCGCCGCCCTGCATCGCTGCTAGTGCTTACTTGCGTAATTAGACGATATTAAATACTCTTAGCGCTATGCCAAGAGTTGCCCCGAAGATTACGTGCTCGGTAGAAGTACGAGCAGAGCTGGAACGTCGCGCAGCGAGCAGGACGGAAGCCGCGCGAACGGTTGAACGCGCCAGAATGATTCTTGGATGCCTGGATGGCATGCGTGTGCAAGATGTCGCGAGCAGCTACCGGACGCGACCGAACACGGTCATCAAGTGGCGAGATCGATTTGTCGATCAAGGTCTGCCAGGATTGGAGGATGAAGCCCGGCCAGGCGCCCGAAAGGTGTATGGCGAAGATTTCCGGTTGCGGGTGCTGGCAACGCTTGAGCAACCGCCACCCGCAGGCCAGGCGGTGTGGGATGGTCCTGCTGTTGCCACGGCGGTTGAGGGTTCGGTGCATGCGGTATGGCGTGTAATGCGCAGGGAAGGCATCTGCCTGCAACGTCAGCGGTCCTGGTGCATCAGCACCGACAAGGAATTTGCCACCAAAGCGGCCGACATCGTGGGGTTATATCTGAATCCACCCGAGAACGCCTTGGTCATCAGCATTGATGAGAAGCCCAGCATCCAGGCGCTGGAGCGTACGACGGGATATGTCGAGACGGACAACGGCAAGATCGTTCGTGGCTTTAAGAGTACGTATAAGCGCCATGGCACGCTCAATCTGTTTGTTGCCCTACAGGTGGCGACTGGCAAAGTTACATCGCGGATCACAGAAACCAAGCGCCGCGTGGACTTCCTTGGATTCATGGACGCCATCGTCGCGGAAACCGCACCCGACAAGGAGTTACATGTGATTCTGGATAACTACTGTACCCACAAGAAATGTGACGCATGGCTGGCTCTGCATCCATCTGTTCATTTTTACTTCACTCCGACCTCCGCCAATTGGCTCAATCAGGTCGAAATCTGGTTTGGTATCTTATCACGCAAAGCCTTGCGCGGTGCCAGTTTCAAAAACATATCGGCGCTGCGTCAGGCCATCGAAGACTTCGTGGCCGCCTACAACCCCGCGGCAACCCCCTTTCGATGGCGCAAACGTGAGGCACATGGCTCTCAGCTTCGAAATACTATCTGTAATTTACGCAATTAAGCACCAGTAGCCAGACCAGCCAGTTCGCTGTGTCTACCGGGGTTCAATATACCTGGGGCTGATATACGAAATTCTTCCGCAGGTCCTCTTATCCCGCCCTTTGGGCGGGTTTTTTATTCAGCGGCTGTTATCCTTGCGCTTGGCACCGCTGATGTGGCGGCGGCTTGCGCGGCGCATTCGGTCAGGAGCGCCGCCGGACGTTCCATCGCTGGTGCCACCCGGATTACCAGATCTGGCCCTGTCACCCGAAATTAACGCATCCTTCGTTGTGGAACCGGGCGAACAGCAGGTCTCACTCGCGGCGAAGAAACGAACGGATGAGGATGGATGCCGCGAGCGATCCGGTGGCGAATGATGCGCTGGCGCCGCAAGGGATGGACCGCATAGGGGTGATAGGGGCGCGGCCCTCTGCGTAGCATCACCTGGCCCCTGGGCCGCAGAACCGGATGCATGGCCCCGTGATAAAAAGGCCGCCCTCTGTACAAGGGAATCACCCGCGAGCGCCAGATTCGGTAATGGGCCAGAAAGGCATGATGGCGCATCCACCAGCCGGGGTGATGAACCTGATACCATGGCGCCACCCGCGCGCGCCACCAGACGAAGTAAGGATGATACGCAAAGACCGGCGGCGGCGGGCCATACCAGGGGTCCCCTCAGAAAACGGAATATAAAACCCGTTAAGCTCCTGCGAAGGGCCGCAGCGGCCGATATTTTCCCTGCTTGAGCTTGGCGCTACGCCGCCAC
>NZ_JBFRXP010000039.1:0-7616 GCF_041146875.1 Acidithiobacillus sp. IBUN Pt1247-S3
GAGCGGATCAGAATCGCCTCCCGCGCAATATAATGACAGTCCTCGATAATAAGCTGCAAAACTCGATTGTAATGATTGCAGTGAAAAATCTGGGGTTCACCGTGCAGGGTCACAACACCGGTGAGGGGATCACGGATAGGAGACGACTCCCTTTGTTGATTCATTTCAACAGATCCTGTGTGATCATCGTGATGCGTTCGTCGATCTTCATCTGTCGATTCGTTAGACGGGTGCTATATTGCAGCATGTGCGTTTCATGACTTTTATCTTTTTACAGCAAGACATAAACTGGGATGAACTTGTGCATGCAATTCTCCTGGCCAAAATTTGCAGGCTATGTGAGCGGGACGCTTCCAGTCTGTGTCAACCTCCGGCATCTGTTTGCGGATCATTTGGAGGCAATTTGCATGTTGCATGACCGCACGCAAGACCTCCATGAGCAGCATAAACGCCTCCAGACACAAAACCATTTTCTTCCCTCTCTATTCAAGTGGGTAAATCTGAAGCGAGGTCTACCGAGCGCGTGGTTGGCTGATACCATCTGTTGATTAAGATAGTCTGGCGTTACGCGACGAACCCGGAATTGACGCTACCAGTGCAACGAGTGTGGCGTCAACTAATAGCCTCTTCCAATGACACATGAGCCTGAAGGGAGGGCGTGATTCCAAGGTGAAGTGAGCCTGAACGGTCTGAGTTTGGGATCATCGGAGGATGATCGTGACACTCAAGACACAAAGACTACAGACCCTCGACCAGATCCGCGCCTTTGTGGAAGGTGCCCAGGCCCTCGATTTTGCCGCCCCAGCCCGAGACGAGGCGTATGATTGGATTGGCGGTGAGCTGCGTCGCTTCCAGTACCTGCGCTTGGGCAAGGTTGCCCGAGGATGGATGCACCGCTACTTGGAGAAGGTGACGGGCTTATCCCGCGCGCAGGTGACCCGTCTGATCACGCAATTCCGGGCCGGCGGGCAGATCCGGGACCGGCGTGGTCCGCCCAGCAAGCCCTTTCCGCGCCGCTATACCGCAGCCGACGTGCAGGCCCTGGTGGAGCTGGACGCCTTGCATGACACGTTGTCGGGTCCAGCCACCCGTAAGCTCTGTGAGCGCGCTTACCGGGTCTTTCACGATGCCCGCTATGAGCGTCTGGCGACGATTTCCCATGGCCATCTGTACAACCTTCGCCACTCCCAGGGCTATCAACGCCAGCGTGGCCGTGTGGACAAGACACGGCCCGTCCAGGTGGCCATCGGGGAACGGCGCAAGCCCCACCCCGGCGGGAGACCCGGCTTTCTGCGGGTGGATTCCGTCCATCAGGGCGACCTGGATGGCATCAAGGGGCTGTACCACATCAACCTCGTCGACGAGGTGACACAGTTCCAGTTCGTGGGCTCCGTCGAACGCATCAGCGAGCGTTTCCTGCTCCCCGTTCTGGAGGCCCTGATCGACGCCAGAGGCCGACTACGAAAACGCTATCCCTACGCACAGATGATGACCCCGTACGACAAGCTCAAGTCTCTGGATCAGGCCAGCCAGTACCTCAAGCAAGGCGTCAACTTCGCAGAACTGGATGCAATCGCCTACGCCAGAAGTGATAATGACGCTGCTCTCTGCCTCCAAAAGGCTCGGGCAAAGCTCTTTCGTTCCATCAACAATGCCCAACACTCAGCCGCCTGACAGCCTCACTCCTGCCCCTCCTTCAGGCTCATCTCTGGATTGGAAAGAATTGGGTGGGAGCATCCTTGGTATCAGGACAACCAAGGCCACCCAAGGTGCTCCACACTACTCGCGCGCCGTACTACGTCCATTCTCTCCGCCAGTGCTGGTCCTAGTGTTTTATTGCTTGCTGGAATAACACAATAGCGGTCCAAAACGCTTAAACTAAACGTCTGTCGTGAACTCGTCACAGGGTATGAAAGAGAAATCCCTTTTGTAATTAAATCGTTATGATCTATGATTCTGTTTGTGATTGAATCACTGTAGACAGAAGACTACGTCTTTGCTGCCACAATGCTGCAAAAGATCTCTGTTTATCCTGTGTGGCATGAAATATGCACATTCCGCGCTAATTACGGAAAATATTGTTCTCTAGACCTAGACGGACGGATGAGAGTACAAAAATGAGATATCGCAGACCAAAAATATGGATTATCGCCGCGGCACTGTGTACTTTTGGTGCTTCTACCCCAGCGTTGGCTCAATTGAACCTCAGTCTGGATCTTGGCGGGCCGGGCTACAATATTGGCTTCTCTACCTTGCCGCAGTATACCTATCTAGCCCCGCCACAAGGCTATTTAGCTTATTACCCGGCGTCCTTGTATTCTCAGTATGTTCTCTGGCAATACTACCCACAAATTTACTATGAATATTACTCGGCGCCGCCGCCTCCACCCCCACCCGGTGCACCCCCACCACCCTCACCCCCGCCCGGTGCACTCCCGCCACCCCCGCCCGTAAGTTACTTTCGAGCATTGGGAATTGCCCCGCCCCCACCGTCTCGTCCAGGCGAGTTCCGACCTGCACCGGGGCGGTGGCTGTGGGCAGCCCGATTCCGAGGTCCTCAGTTTCGAGGACCATTAGACCAAGGGCCTGAATTTTATGATCCGCTTCCCCGAGATCCGGGTGGGTTTCACGGCCCCCGTCCTGGCGGTCCACCGCATTCTTAGTAATGGGGTTCTCCAAACAAGGTATTCCGCTGCCATTAATCAGTGACCGTCAGACTATTGAAGCTAGTGAACTAGGAGCGCTAACAAAAATAGAAAATCTCCATTGGTGTGGGAGTGATAGTAGACGTTTGAAATATGGTGAAGTCCATCAGAGAACCAACTTTCTGAGCCGTCAAGCACACGATGAAGGAGATTCCGAATTTTGTCTCTACTGTGGGTCGGGACGACGCGATGATTTGGGAGTAATTCGCCATGAGGAACAAGGGGATCAGCGAGTGGATCAATTGAATATGTGGATCGGGTCCAGGTCACCCTCAGGTGACCCCAGGACTGAGAGGCCGCGTTAGCATCCTCTTTCAAGTCGCTTTGAGTGCCTCACAAACGAAGTCCCCGGCTTTACCGGGGTATGGTTGTAAAAGCTAGGATAGACAAGATGGTTCTGCGCATCTTCCAGGTCTGCTTTCTGAGGAGAAGGCTTAGCCGTGAGTGAATAGTGTTACTCTTCTCTGCGCGGTCGCGCTATAATCTAGAGTGTAACGTATGGCGGTGACGGTAAGCGCAAATCCTTGCGTGCGAGTTTTTTGGAGGGTCTTTTTCTCGGCTATCGTTCACGATGGATCAAACAATGTCGCTATCTGTTTTGAATTATTTCTTTTGATCTATAAAGGATTTTCATGATGAATACCCGTCGTTTGAGAAGCGGTGCCGGTCCTGTGGCGTTTGCGATCATTTTTGCCTCTTTGGCGATGAGTGGGTGCGCTAACATGAGCCCTACGGGTCAACGTGCTTTGAGTGGTGGAGCTATTGGAGCAGCCGGTGGAGCTTTACTGGGAACTGTAGCAGCTGGAAACCCAGCCGTCGGGGCAGCTGTTGGCGGTGCCGTCGGGGCAGGAGTGGGGGCTGCATTGCCACAAATCGAAAATAGTCTAAACGGGAACTGACCGCCGGGCGTTAGCGAGATAAATGGGAGAAATTCCATGGAGTCAGGATCGAGAAATTGTCTGGCTTTTTGTACAGGAGACTTTGACTCATTTTGGTATAATTGCCTATCAATCACTAGCGCAGAAAAAGTCCTAAATTCTTCGATTGGTTTGGCTAGCTCGTAAGCCTTGGCGACGATCAGTGGATGTAAATAACGGGATGGATGCTCCCAACCTGACACAAGCACGGATACCACATGGTGGGAGCCTTTTCTTACCATATATGACCGTAACTGCGCCAGAATGGTGTCGTTTTTCCCGGGGGAGATTTTATAATTTTTCGTCATTCATTGGCTTAGCAAGCATCCTATAGTCTGTTTGCGGGAGGTTTGGGATCCCGTGAGTATCACGAAAACTAGCCAACCGAATCGTCGTGACAGTCATAATATCATATACCCGGTAACTGTACTTACAACCTTGGGGTCCACGACCGTCTAAATTTGACCCATCGTGGGCACCTAAGCATACAATACCAGCGGCCAGACATCTCGATCTTCGGGGGATGCCGAAAATCAATAAATGCGTAATTATTTATATTTTTCTTCATGCCATACTATTTAAGATAGTCGTCGCTGAGCATTTCTGCTTTTATCACTCCACTGCCTTTATACGCGCCTGCAATGCGATTCTTCTGTCCTTGGTGTCAGTGTCTAAAATTGCATCCATGTCATCTACCGGCAACGGGCGCGAAAACCAATATCCTTGAATTTTTTCCACGCCGATCTCGGTAAGAATTTGTGCGACTTGTTCATTCTCTACACCTTCTGCAACAACGTCCACTGAAAGACTCCTGGCTAGGTACAGTAAACCACGCACTAAATGACGGTGTTTGGTATTGGTCTGTAAGTCGCGGATCATGCTTTGGTCAATCTTGATTCCGCAGCAATCCAGCTCTCCGAGATGCTGTAGCGCAGAGGCCCCCGTCCCAAAATCATCTAACACAAATTGCACACCTAACTGCTTCTTCGCCTCGCGAATCTGCTTTGCGACCACGGGGAGTTCTTCTACTGCTACCCGCTCGACAATTTCAAACTGTAGATGCTTTCTATGGACGCCAGGGAATCGGTTCAGTAGTACTTTACACCAGGGGATCCATCGGGGATTTCGAAGTTCTCTACCACTGAGGTTGATATGAATATCTAGTTCTTGCCCCGCTTGGTGCCATCGCTCTGCTTGCGTTATTGCTGTCTCGACAATCCATTGTCCCGCACCACCCATCAACGACGATCGCTCTAACACCTCCAGAAACGCCTCGGGAGCTAGGAGTCCGCGCTTCGGATGCTGCCAACGCAGCAGCGCTTCGGCGCCAACAATCTGTTTGCTAGGTAACGAAATGATAGGTTGCCAGTGGAGGAGGAATTCTTTTTGGGCGAGTGCAATGCTCAAGTCGTGCAGAAGCTCCTGCTCTTCCTGCACCGCATCTTGCAGATAGTGGCCGAAAGGTACCCAGCCATCTCCGCCACGTTCCTTGGCCACATACATCGCCTGATCGGCATGGTGCAGCAGTTTTTCCGGGCTCCCCTCGTCAAATGGATAAATCACCACGCCCAAACTCGCGCTAACCGAATATTGACCCTCTACCTGAAAACGGGCAGCACCAAGAATCCGTTCCGCCACCCGATCTACTTCGCTTACATGGGCAATGTCCTCCACCAACAGAACAAACTCGTCCCCTGCATAGCGAATGGCTGTGTCCTGAATTCTTAGTGCAGAACGCAGACGCTCTGCCACCTGTTGCAATACCGCGTCGCCTTGGAGATGCCCGCACTCGTCGTTTATCTTCTTAAAGCCATCCAAGTCGAGAAATAGGAGGGCAAACAACTGCTGATGCCGAACGGAACGAGCCATAGCGGCGTGAATGCGGTCGATAATCACGCGCTGATTTGGTAGCCCAGTCAAGAAATCCCGCGTGCTCAGATTTTGTAGCTTGTGCTCCAGTGTCTGCCGAAAGAGCAACGCCGCCAAGAGATCCACGAGCAGACGCAGGTGCTCCCAGGCCAATTCGGGGATTCTTACCGGGGGAGAATCCCGAAACCAGGATAATACCAACACCCCCTGCACGCCCCCTGGATCAGACAATGGAAATGCCAGACTCCCCTGCAAACCCGCCTCGACAAACTCCTGTAGGGCATAGGGACTGTGTGGATAGTCTCTCTCAAAGATGGCTCGATTCTCCCTAAGCGCCAAACCCGCAATCCCTTCCTCTTTCGGAAAGGAGAATTGGGAGAATTTTTCGAATCTGGTAGATTGCCCATGAAACAGGCGATAGCGCAGCCGCTCTCCCTCCAAGATGATGAGTCCCGCGCCCTGCGCTTGGGCAAATTCATAGGCCAACTCAGCCGCCGCGTGAAAGAACGCTTCCAACTGAAAAATCCGGGTGAGATTACGAATCCTAGCGAGGAGATCGTGGCTTTGTTGTTGCAGGTACCCAGTTTGAATCACGTACTGGCACCCGTCCAACAGCGCAGAAAAATGTCGCCCTAGAGAGCTTTGCGCCGAACAAGAAGCCAGGGCCAGTAGCTGCGATTGCGTTTCTTCGCGAATCCAACTAAAGATCTGCGCCCAGCGAATAATCGAGATAGACAAAAGGGCTAGGCGTTCGCCAACCTGAATTTGTTGCTCCCAAAAGCGTGCGTCATACACCCCAGAAACAATCGTGCGTAACCACTCTGACAGCCAGGGATGGAATATCTTGTCTTCTTCCTGTGAAAATGTAGAAATATCGACATTATGAGCAGCCAAGTAGACATTCACCTGCTCACAGAGATTGGCTGCATGGTTCCGGAGCCAAAGCTCTTCTTCTGGGGAAAATGCCACCCATCCCAGCAGTTCCGGGTCTTCAACGCTCTTCGTTGTGGTCACAGGTCTGCTCTTTGGCTAACGGTAGTGCTTTGTCGCGAACCATCTGTAGGTATGCCTCCAGCAGTAGGGTGTCCAGCACCTCTTCCAGTGGCATCCGCCAATTTCTCGACAACTCTTGCAGACAATTCTGCCGCCAGCGTTTGCCCAACATCTCACTTATGTCAACTACTTTGCTCACGAATTACAATGCTCTCCCAGAAAAACGGTCACGCGCCGAGTTTACCACCTGCTGCATTTGTTCTCCTTTCTTGCAGAGGTACAAATGTTCAGCTTTTCTTTTCTGCGCGGCGGTCAATTCAAAATGGATCCCGTACAAGTAGGGATATAGGGGGTGCGTGATAGTCTCGCGACGAGTGATTTTCGCCACCGTCTCGCAGCTTCCACACTCGGGGATTTCAAACTCTACCAGTACCCTTTCCCCGGGTGCGAGAAAACCCCGATCAAGAAACAGCGATGCGCCACCGGGACTGAAATCATGCAGCTTGCCATAAACTGTGCGGCCGTCCTTAGCTCGAATCAGAATATTCCCGTCAATTTTGACCCGTCTTTCGGATCGGGCCTTCCGGGACAGCACGCGCGTTGGCAGACCAAAGTAGTGTAGACCCTGCGTACTGTGTTTCCAATCGGCAAAAAAGCCCAAAATTCTTGGTCGTGCGAGTAGAAACAGCAAAGGCTTCCGCAGGGGTTTTTCTTCCGCGAGCGAGGGGCCCACTGGTTCCAGCAGAAACTCGTGTCCCTCCCATCGGCGGAAGTGACAGAGCGTGCCGCTATCGCCAGACTCGGGCGTATAGAAAATACCGCTTTGGCCATCCTTCAACGCCAATGTCTCTGGTTCTGGTAACATCAGATCTTCATATCCAGATAAAAACACCAATGGGAGAAAATCTACGAGCGGCAAATTGCCTCGCTGCGGGATCATCAAGGCCAGTTCGGTGTCGTCTTCACTGAGAGACATCACGAATCACTCCTTTTTTGACTAAGCGAGACATTATGTCTTATTTTTAGTACACATGCACATTAGCGATATCTTGGATCAGCTCATTTCAGCCGTTTCGCAGAGTAACGGCACAGAGGATCTTGCCCGGTCGTTGCTGAAACTCATGCAAGAAGT
>NZ_JBFRXP010000040.1:0-3612 GCF_041146875.1 Acidithiobacillus sp. IBUN Pt1247-S3
GGATCTCGCCATGTATGCGGCCAAAGAGACCGGTGGCAATACCTGGAAACTGTATGGGCGAGATCTCATAGAGGCGCAACAACAAGAAGAGTCCCTGTATCAGGAGTTGGCCATGGCACAGGAACGAAACGAGTTTGAGTTGTTGTGGCAGCCCATTGTCAACCTATCGGACCGGACCGTTTCTGGCGTAGAGGCGCTGTTGCGCTGGCGGCACCCCAAGCGCGGGCTATTGCGTCCGGACCAGTTTTTGCCCCAGTTGGAGCGTTCGCGCTTGATTCTCGGTGTTGGACATTGGGTGCTGGAAACTGCACTGGCCCAGGCGGAATCTTGGCAGAATCAGGGGAATCTTCTAGATATCCATATCAACCTATCAGCGGTGCAGTTGGAAGATGCGGATTTTCTGCGCTTTTTGCAGCACGCATTGGCAGATCATCCGATGATCGGCCATGAGCATATTTGGCTGGAGGTCGTCGAGCGCGTAGCGCTACGGGATATACCCGCGACGGCTGCAGTGATTCGCGTCGCCCGCCGTTTGGGGATTCATTTCACGTTGGATGATTACAGCAGTGGCATTGCCGCTTTGCAATATTTAACGGAGTTGGCCTGCGGCGGGATAAAGCTGGATCGGGACATGATGCGCGGAGTGGCGGAACATTCCACCCAGTACCATCACGTTCGCGCCATGGTAGACGTAGCAAGTGACTTGTCGCTACAAGTCGTGGCGGAAGGGGTGGAGGATGAGGAAATGGCCGATATGCTGAGGGGCCTCGGGGTGCACAAGGCACAGGGATACTGGTTTTCTCCCCCCGTACCCGCAGCAGAAATCCAGGCAATACTGGTAGAGCAGGGAGGAGGGCATTGACCAAAGCAGCGCAGGCGTACCCGTCGTCACTCCCTTCTCAATGGTTGTTCCGTCTCTGGCTGGGGTTTGTCGGATTGGTTTTTGCCGCCGGATGTTATTGGGGCTGGCAGACCTGGCAGGAGATCTCTCGCCACGAAGCGGCGAACCTGCAGACTTTGAGCGCGGCACTGGCGACGAGTACACATGCGAGCTTGCATGGACTGGAGGTTTCCTTGCTCCTGCTGCGTCAGCAGAGCCAAGGTCTGTCGGAAGAAGCCTCTACATCGCCTCCCCAGGAACTCCTCCAGCAGTATCTACAGATGCAGCCGCATGTGGCGGCGGTCGGTATGGCGCTTGCCCGTGGAGGGATGCTCACTGCGGGGAGCCAAGGAAAAGCCTTAGCAAGATTATGGCAGGCGCTGATGCATCCGAAGACGTTGTCTGCGGGCCAGATACCCCTGTCGGTAGCGCAGCGACATGCTTTAACTACCTGTCTCGCGGGCGCAACATTCTGTGTTGCTCCCCCGGTGGAAATCCACACAAGCAAACGAGATTCCGGGAACTGGATGGTGCCGATCGTGCAACCCAGTGCCAAAGGGCAGCAGCCCCTTTTGGCCTTGCTGCCTCTTCTGCAGGGTCGACTCCCTTCTTGGCAACACTTGCCGATCCAGACCCCGGGCTCGCTGTTTTTATTGCAGCCAAATGGTTTTCTGGAAGCCCGTTTTCCGATGCCGAAAGCGACCAGCTTCGCTAAGCCGCAGTCTGGCATTGCGGTCCGCTATCTGCAGTCCCATCCCGACTTGCAGTCGGGCACGTTCGTCGGCTTGTCCAAGGCTGCTGGCCAGTGGCGCATGGGAGCCATGGTAAGGGTTCCCGGATTCCCGATGGTGGCTGGCGTCGGAATTGGGTACGCTGCGCTCTGGGCACGCTGGTGGCAGCTCTTTCAAGGCACCTTCTGGGGGCTATTGGTGCTGTTAGGCCTCAGTATCTGGGGCTATCGCTTTCTCCGTTCCATAGAGCGGGAGCGCGAAGCAGTGGCGCAAGTGCTGTGGGAAAATAAAGAGCGGGCTGAGGTGACTTTGCGCAGTATCGGCGAGGCCGTGATCGTGACAGACACCGATGGGCGGATCAGCAGTGCAAACCCCGCTGCAGAGCGGCTGTTGAACATTGGCGCGCCCCAAGCCTATGGGCAACATCTGCATGAAATCCTTGCGCTAGACGAACTCAAAGGGACCAGGGAAGAATCCGGCCAGGACGCCGCTCCGCACCAACCCAGTGCCGCGCAAGCGCAACCGAGCACGCCACCGGCCCTACTATCGGATCGTCAGGGCCAGGAGCGGTGGATAGAGCGCAGCGCTGCGCTGATGCACGACCAACAAGGCGCAGATACCGGCATGGTGTGGGTCCTGCGCGATGTGACCGAGACCCAGCGACTGCAAGAGAGACTCCAGTATCAGGCGACACATGACGCGTTGACCGATCTTCCCAATCGTCGCCTATTCCTGGCTCGTCTGGATCAATATCAGGACCAGATACAGTACCCAGGAAACTTGCTGGTGGGGATCCTCGATCTGGATGGCTTCAAGCAACTCAATGATCGCTACGGCCACGGGTTTGGCGATGCCTTATTGCAGGCGGTTGCACAAAGATTGCAAGCGGTGCAAAGCAAAAACGATGTGCTGGCACGCATGGGTGGGGATGAGTTTGGTTTGCTCGTTCCTGGCATCCAATCGGTCGAAGAAGCAAAAGCCCGCGCTCAAGCGATGCTGGACATGTTGCGCGCGCCGCTGGAGATGGAAGAAATGACTGTCTACCTCTCCGCAACCCTCGGCCTGACCAACTATCCAGCGGATAAGAGCAGCTCCGCGGAGCTCCTACGGCACGCCGATCTCGCCCTTTATGCCGCCAAGGAGGCGGGGAGGGATAGTTACGCTTTCTTCCATGAGGGCATGGACCAATTTCAGGATCGTAGTATGGAGATCTGCAAAATGACAGAGGTGGCGCTAGAGCAAGGGCAATTGGTATTACACTACCAGCCGATAGTGGATGCCCAAAGGGGACCGGTTGGCGTAGAGGCTCTATTGCGTCTGCATCATCCCCAGCAGGGACTGTTGGCCCCTGCCGCCTTCGCCAGCGCCTTAGATTCTCCACGTCTGGCCCGGCGGATCGGTCAGTTCGTATTTGCCCAGGCCTTTCATCAAAACCAGTTGTGGCATCAACAAGGTATCGACCTGCGGGTGTCCGTGAATATCAGTGCCCATCACCTGCTGGATCCCGCGTTTCTTTCGGACTTGCAGACGGCCTTGGCCGCACATCCCGATCTTCCCCCGGAGAAAGTGGAAATCGAAGTGACGGAAACTGCCCCTTTACAGGATTTCCGCAAGGCCCAAGAGGTGCTCCTCAGTTGTCAGCAACTGGGGGTACGGGTAGCGCTCGACGATTTCGGTACGGGAAGCGCCTCGTTGACGTATCTCCAGAAGCTCCCCGCCCACACCATCAAGATTGACCAAAGTTTTGTCCGCGACATCCTGCATGATCCCAAAGACTACGCAATCGTCTCCGGGGTCGTGACCAGTGCCCGCTTGCTGGGACTGGACGTGATTGCCGAAGGGGTGGAAACCTGGGATCACGCCGCACTGTTACACCAGCTTCAATGCCGTTGTTTCCAGGGCTATGCCATCGCGCGCCCGATGCCTTCTGATCAGGTGGTTAACTGGGTGACACAGTATAACCCATTGTTTCCAGATAATAAATCTACCCCCCCCCCCAAT
>NZ_JBFRXP010000040.1:3707-7041 GCF_041146875.1 Acidithiobacillus sp. IBUN Pt1247-S3
CCAGGGCTATGCCATCGCGCGCCCGATGCCTTCTGATCAGGTGGTTAACTGGGTGACACAGTATAACCCATTGTTTCCAGATAATAAATCTACCCCCCCCCCCAATGGGATTAAGTCGCATTCGTAACGCTCTAGCACTTCCAGGGCTTCGGCAGAAAACCCGAGATGAAATCCTGTCAATCGCGATGTCGGTTGCTATCGGGCAGGATTTCCGCAATCGCCTGATCCCGATGCTCAAGCCGTAGAACGACACTTGGAGTTGTGCTGGAATAATAGGGGGCGGACCAGTCCGGCTCCATATATGATAGCCTAGCGTCATGAGTGTGCGTCGACGTATCCTCCTGTCCGCTCCGTGTTGGTTGTTCCATGAGGCCAAGAAACAAAACCAATCGGTCACCAAACCGTCTTTAGTCTGAGGATGCCCCCAGCCTTAACAAATCAACCACGCAGCGTCGTCAGCAGTTTCACCAGCTCTACGATGGCCGTGAACGGTTCTGGTGCGGTGTGCGCACTGAAGCGGTCCGCTAACCCTTTAGCACGCTGGGCAGCAACTACCAGATGTTCGCGAGTGATTGCGAATGCGTTGTCCACGCCCTTGTCATAGCCAGGAATGTGCAGCTTGAGGCGGCGCATCACTTCATTGCGATGCAGTGGAGTTTGAATATCTTCGTAGTGAAGCAGTAGCCACAGCTCGAAACTGGGCACCGAGGCAATGGCCTGAAAACGGATCAGCTGCTTGGCATCGTTCTTGAGCTTGCCATCCAGTGACGCCGCCAGATCAAGCGCATCGTGATAACTGTCGTGGTCATCACGGTCAAAAACCGCGTAGACCTTCTCGAACGCACGGCGCTGAATGTTCTTGTGCCGGTCGCCATCCTCGAATAACGCCCGCGCGTATTGCACAACCTGAATCGGCGCACTGCCCGGCTTGCTGGGACGGACTTCCACATTAGCCGTGTGCAAACGATAAGCCGCACGGATCTCCCGAAAATAGTTCGGCTCCGTCTTGCTGCCTTCGGAAACAATCAGGATGCGGTCGTAACTCGCGCGCCGCCCCTGTTTACGCTCCAGCTGCTTTTTCTGGCGCTCTTTGGGTGAGTTGTCGCGAGCCATCAGTGCTTCAGTCCCAGGGTGTGGCTGAGAAATGGCACGCCGCCGTATCGCCCCATGAGGTAGCCGCGTTCCAGTGCCTCGTTCTTGCGAGGGCTGAATTCGGACAAGCCGACCAATGCCGAGGTTTGATCGCTGTCTTTTTCAACGAACCACACCTGATCACGCCGGAACAGATCGGGCGCATCCAGCAGCGAAGTGTCGTGCGTCGTAAAGATCAACTGTGCGCCACTGGTGTTGATTTCCGGACGGTGGAACAATCGCACCAGCTCGCGCACCAGCAAGGTGTGCAGGCTGGTATCGAGTTCATCGATGACCAGTGTCAGCCCTTTGCTGAGGATGTCCAGCACGGGGCCCGCAAGAAATAGCAGATTTCGCGTGCCATTGGATTCATCCATCAAATCAAATACGGCGTTGCCCAGTTCGGTGACGTGGTGGAAGCGTAGCTTGTGCTCCTCCATCTCTTGCGCACGCACTTCGGTTTTGCCCGCCACCAGATCGAAGTGGACGGCCTGCCCAGGCACCTTGCGAGTTTCCACATTGATGTCAGCGATGCTGATGTCGGCGGAGGAAAGGAAGTTGCAGATCTCTTTGCGCCCATCGGCTTGCTTGAGCATCTGGATGGAGACTTGCGGACTGAGCCGAGCTTGCTCATTGAAAATCACCAGCCGATTCGCAAACCAGTCGAATACTCGGCGCAAGGCCTCACTGTTGAGTTGTACGGCCATCGACAAGAACAGTGAATTCTGGCGCGTAGCTCCTTCCCACAGATTCTTAGGGCCTTTCAGGCCGGGGCCGAAGTCGTAAACGTCCTTGCCCGTTTCGCCGTCAAAGTGGCGCTCAAACCAGCGCTGCGGCTTGAATGCCTTGTAGACCAGCAGGTGCTCGCTGACGATGCGCTGCGCTGTCATGGCAAACCCGTATTGGTAGCGCACACCATCCAGAAGGAACGTGACTTCGAACTCGCTGGGCTGGCTGGCAGATTCAGCGTCGAGTCGGAAGGGTTGCACAGCAAAGGTCTGCCCGGGCTGGATCGCTGTCGCGGACTCAGTCACCACGCCCCGCATGTACTGCAGCGCCTTGATGAGGTTGGATTTGCCGCTCGCGTTGGCGCCATAGACCACCGCACTGCACACCAGCGTGGGCGCAGCACTGATGCCAGTTGTCTGGGTGTGGGTGTCTCGCAGGGTCTTGTCCTTAGATGCAACAAGACTGAGCACCTGTTCGTCACGCAGGCTGCGGAAGTTCTTGACGCGGAACTCGATCAGCATTGTATTCACCCATGAATCATAAAATATGTAAACATTATGCGTATAACTCGCAAAAAATCAATATATTTACATTAGCAAATTTCCGCAATCACCTTCGCGGTGCGGCACAATGTGGGCACGGGAAGGGCGATTTTGCTTGTATAGCGTGGTTGCCGGTAGGTTCCCACGGCGATCACACCCCTAGGACTATGGAGTTTCGGCGGTTTTGAGGTCGGTTGCTGGCGATGAAATGGTATCGGGGCCGACCCGCTTCCAGGAGTTCTGCCTGATGGTTCTGGCGTACCACGATGAGGCGAAAGACTTGGTATGTAGCTTCCATGCTGTGTACCGTCTCCGCGACGGCGCAATCGGCTTAGTGCGTCCAGGCAGCGTCGGGACTGGAACGGAAGCACGATTTGAGCCATCTTGCTCATCGGCCCCTCCCGTAAGGTCACCTTCTGGGTGATGCTCATCGACAAACCTATTCTACAAAAAATATCTGCAGATCAGTGAGTTATCTATACTATCCGCTCATCCGATCGCGGGATTCGGGATCATGGGCGCTGGGCGTGGGGACCGGGGCATTCGATTGCGCCATTTTGTCAGCGGATCTCCCAGCACAGCGTTTAGCTTAGGCATGGCTCGCGCTTGGCAACGTGGCGCAGGTGCAGAAACCGCAATCGAACTGAATATTCGCCAGCCTATTGGACAGCACCTATTCATTGCCCCTGATCTCCAATACGTGATTCATCCACTGGGATTCTTTCCACGACGGGTTGCCAATGCTTGGGTTTTCCTCCTTCGTGGAGGCTTTCGTTTTCATACCCGCATTTGATCGGTTGCAAGGTAGAGATCAAGACGTGGTGTGTGCTCAGAAAAGTCTACGTCCATGTCCTGGAACGTCCTTGAGAAGGAACGGTGGTTTCGCCTTTTCCAGTTTGTCGTATTTTCGTACTATGCTTACAGCGTACAGC
>NZ_JBFRXP010000041.1:0-6357 GCF_041146875.1 Acidithiobacillus sp. IBUN Pt1247-S3
GGGTATAGTCTAACTGGACGAGTCAAAAAGCATTGCATATATTTCAATAGTTGTTGTATACTCAAAATATGGAAAAGCAAACTGCCACATCAATCTTCGAATCCCTCGCTTCAGGATTGCGTTTGGACGTGTTCAGACTGCTGGTCAGAAAAGGGCCGGAAGGCATGGTAGCCGGCGAGATCGCCACCACACTGGATGTGCCACCGGCCAATCTCTCCTTTCACCTGAAGGCGCTGTCACAAGCTCGCCTGGTGACGGTTGAGCAAGAAGGCCGCTTTCAGCGCTACCGTGCGGACATCCCCTTGATGCTGGATTTGATCGCCTACCTCACCGAAGAGTGCTGTTCGGGCAGTCCGGACCAATGCATTGAAATGCGCGCAGCTTCGAAATGTTCCGAGGAATTATTGCCACCACTATTACCCACCCCGACCAAAGCGACGACGACATGAACATTCTTTTTCTTTGCACTGGTAACTCCTGCCGTTCCATTTTGGCTGAGGCGACCTTCAACCACTTGGCACCGACCGGATGGAAAGCCATGAGCGCGGGAAGCCAGCCGACCGGGAAGGTCCATCCTCGCTCTCTGGCACTCCTGGCCCGCGAGGGCATCGCCACGGACGGATTGCACAGCAAATCCTGGGACAGCTTGCCGCAGGTACCCGATGTGGTCATCACGGTCTGCTCGAATGCGGCCGGAGAAACCTGCCCGGCTTATCTGGGCCCAGTGTTGCGCACGCATTGGGGCGTCGATGACCCCGCTCATGTCACCGGAACCGAAGAGGAAATCGAAGCCGCCTTCACGACCGCTTACCGCATTTTGCGACGTCGCATTGAAGCATTTCTCGCACTGCCATTGGCCCAACTTGAGAATGACCGACCGCACTTCAAGTCAGCGTTGGATCACATAGGGACGCTTTCGGCGTAGTTTTTATTTGATCAACATTTCAATATTTGATGGAGGTTTTAAATGAAAAAGATTGAAGTCTTTGACCCATCGTTGTGCTGTAGCACAGGAGTGTGCGGAGTGAATGTCGACCAGGCGCTCGTAAATTTTGCTGCCGATGTCGATTGGGCAAAGCAGAACGGGGCGCACATCGAGCGTTTCAATCTAGCGCAGCAGCCACAGGCATTTGCAGACAATGCAACCGTAAGAGCAATTTTGCAACGCTCGGGGCAGGATGCCTTGCCCCTGATCCTGGTCGATGGCGAAGTGGTCCTCGCGGGACGCTATCCGAAGCGGACCGAATTGGCGCTTTGGATCGGCGCCGATCAACCGGCGGACGTTACGAAACAGACATCGGGCTGCTGCTCTAGCCGTCGCGGCTGCTGCTGAACAATACGGAGAAAATGATCATGGAATTTCTTCAACATCCGCCGCGCTATCTCTTCTTCACGGGTAAAGGCGGCGTCGGCAAAACCTCGATTGCCTGTGCCACAGCCATTCAACTCGCCGAAACGGGGAAGAACGTCCTCCTCGTCAGCACTGATCCGGCGTCTAACGTTGGGCAAGTATTCAGTGTGGACATCGGTAATCGCATCACGCCGATTCGGGCTGTTCCGCACCTTTCTGCCCTTGAAATCGATCCGGAAGCCGCGGCCCATGCTTACCGTGAACGGTTGGTTGGTCCGGTTCGCGGCGTGCTGCCTGACGATGTCGTAAAGGGGATCGAAGAATCGTTGTCGGGCGCATGTACCACGGAAATCGCCGCCTTTGACGAGTTCACGGCACTGCTGACAAATGCTGCACTCACGGCTGATTATCAGCACATCGTTTTCGACACCGCCCCCACCGGCCACACCATCCGCTTGCTGCAACTGCCCGGCGCGTGGAGCGGCTTCATCGCAGCGAACCCGGAAGGATCGTCTTGCCTGGGACCTCTGACAGGTCTCGAAAAGCAGCGCCAGCGTTACGCCGCAGCGGTAGAGGCGCTTGCCGACCCTGAACGCACGCGCCTAGTGCTGGTGGCGCGCGCGCAGAAGTCCACCCTGGACGAAGTCGCGCGCACCTCTGGAGAGTTGGCTGCCCTCGGCCTGTCCGGCCAGTTCGTGGTCATCAATGGCGTATTGCCGGCGGCCGAGGCGGAACATGATGCGCTGGCCGCTGCCGTACACCGCCGCGAGCAGACCGCAATCGCCGAGATGCCTGCCGCGTTGCATCGGCTACCGGTGGACCAGTTGCCGCTCAAAGCTTTCAACATGGTGGGCGTCGAGGCCCTGAAAAACCTGCTTGGTGGCGAAGACGATCCGGTACTGGCCGCAGCGGCTATCGCTTTGGCACCAGCCGATTTACCTGCGCTCTCCACGCTGGTGGATGAAGTGGCCCAAGTCGGCCATGGCTTGGTCATGATGATGGGCAAAGGCGGCGTCGGTAAAACCACGTTGGCGGCCGCCGTCGCGGTCGCACTGGCAAAGCGTGGTTTTCCCGTTCATCTGACGACCTCCGATCCGGCGGCGCATCTGTCGGATACGCTGACCGGCTCACTGGATAACCTGGAGGTCAGCCGCATCGATCCGCGCGCGGAAACAGAGCGCTACCGCCAACACGTGCTGGCCACCAAGGGCAAGGATCTCGACGCCGAAGGCCGCGCGATGCTGGAAGAGGACTTGCGTTCCCCTTGCACCGAGGAGATTGCGGTTTTCCAAGCCTTCTCGCGCATCATCCGCGATGCGAACAAGAAGTTTGTGGTGATGGATACCGCGCCGACCGGCCATACGCTGCTGCTGCTCGACGCCACCGGCGCTTACCACCGTGAGGTGGCCCGCCACATGGGAGCGAATGCGCACTACACCACGCCGATGATGCAGTTGCAGGATCCGGAACGCACCAAGGTGATCATCGTGACCTTGGCGGAAACCACTCCGGTGCTTGAGGCGGCTGGTTTGCAGGAAGACTTGCGTCGCGCCGGAATCGAACCGTGGGCTTGGCTGATCAACAACAGTTTGGCCGTCAGCAAGACGCGATCGCCTCTGCTCAAACTGCGCGCAGGCCACGAGCTGGCGCAGATCGAGGCCGTGCGCACGCGGCACGCCAAGCGCATCGCCCTGGTGCCGATACAAACCGAGGAGCCGGTAGGAATCGAGCGTCTACAGACGCTCGCCATTCAACAAGCCTAGGAGGATCTCCATGCGCGTCCGAGACCTGATGACCCCCAATCCCGTGACTGTTCATTCACACACTCCAGTCGACGCCATCGCGCAGTTGCTGGTCGCTCACCGCATCAATGGCGTACCCGTTGTGGATGAGCAGCAACACTTGCTCGGCGTCGTGACCGCTGAGGACCTGATCTACCGCGGTGCCGATGAGCGGTTTGAGCCACGTGAGTCGCTCTGGAAAGAAAACTTCTGGATTTCCTTTCTGAGCCCCGAGGGCGCCCAGCCCGGCAAGGCCGAGGGTCGCACTGCGGCCGAGGTGATGACACACAAGGTGCACAGCGTCGGGCCGGATGACGACCTGTCGGTGGCCGCCCGGCTCATGGTGGACTGGCGGATTACGTCGCTGCCCGTGGTCGAGTCGGGCGTGGTGATCGGCGTCGTCTCACGCATCGACCTTCTACGGCGTCTGCATGAATTCGAAAATCCGTTGAAAAGAGAGAACTGACGTGCTCGCTGCCCTGCTGATCTTCCTCGTCACCATCGTCCTTGTCATCTGGCAGCCGCGCGGCCTCGGCATCGGCTGGAGCGCGACCCTCGGCGCCATTGCCGCCCTTCTGACCGGCGTGATTCATCTCGCGGATATTCCCGCGGTTTGGCACATCGTTTGGAACGCCACCATCACCTTCGTGGCCACCATCATCATCAGCCTGTTGCTCGATGAAGCCGGTTTTTTCGAGTGGGCGGCGCTGCGCGTGGCACGTTGGGGTCGCGGCAACGGGCGCGGACTCTTCGCCTTCCTGATCCTGCTGGGCGCAGCCGTGGCGGCCTTGTTCGCCAATGACGGCGCTGCGCTGATATTGACGCCGATCGTGATGGCGATGCTGCTGGCGCTCGGGTTCAGTCCGGCGGCAACCCTGGCTTTCGTCATGGCCGCCGGCTTCATTGCCGATACGTCCAGCCTGCCATTGATGGTGTCCAACCTGGTCAATATCGTCTCGGCCAATTTCTTCAACATCGGCTTCAACGAATACGCCGCGATCATGGTCCCGGTGGATATCGCCGCGATCGTCGCCAGCCTGGTCGTGCTGCTGCTCTATTTCCGGCCCAGCATCCCCGCCCAATACGACATGGCGCAGCTCAAGCAGCCGCATGAGGCCATCAACGATCCTGCCACGTTCCGCATCGGGTGGGTGGTGCTGGCGCTCCTGCTGCTCGGGTACTTCGGTCTTGAACCGCTGGGCGTGCCGGTCAGCGCCGTCGCGGTCTTCGGTGCGCTGCTTCTGCTCGGCGTGGCTGCGCGCGGCCATGTCATCAGCACCCGGAAGGTGTTGCGCGAAGCGCCCTGGCAGATCGTCATTTTCTCGTTGGGGATGTATCTGGTGGTGTATGGCCTGCGCAACGCCGGAATCACTGGGTATCTGGCGGATCTGCTCAATGTTTTTGCCAACCACGGCGTGTGGGGCGCAGCGTTCGGCACGGGCGTGCTGACGGCATTCCTCTCCTCGGTGATGAACAACATGCCAACGGTCCTTGTGGGTGCGCTCTCCGTTGCGACGACGAACGCCACCGGCACGGTGCGCGAGGCCATGATCTACGCCAATGTCATCGGCTGCGACTTGGGACCCAAGTTCACGCCGATTGGCAGTCTGGCGACCTTGCTCTGGCTGCACGTGCTCGCGCGCAAGGGCATGACCATCACTTGGGGGTACTACTTCAAGGTGGGTGTCCTCCTGACCGTGCCCGTCCTGCTGATCACGCTCGCCGCGCTCGCGATCCGGCTCAGCATATAGGGTGAACCAGTGACGGAGGACTGACATGACCGAGAATGCAATAAAACACCTGCTCATCATCGGCGGTAGTGACGCTGGCATCAGCGCGGCACTACGAGCACGCGAACTCGCCCCTGCTTGGCAGGTAACAATCGCCACTGCCGACCGCTATCCGAACTTTAGCATCTGCGGCATTCCCTATTTTCTGAGCGGCGAGGTGGGCGACGCAGCCAATCTGGCCCATCGCAAGGCTGCCGACATCAAAGCGCTCGGCATCGAACTGCTTCTTGACCACACGGTCGAGAGCATTGACCCCGTGGCTCATTGCGCAACGACACGAGACAAGAGCGGACGAGTGGCACAGCATGGCTATGACAAGCTTGTCATCGCAACGGGAGCGGCCTCGGTACGCCCGCCACTTTCTGGTCTCGATCTGCCTGGAGTCTTTTTGCTGCGTTGGATGGATGACGCCTTTGCGTTCCAAAAGCATCTTGAGAAGGTCAGCCCCCGCACCATCGCCATTGCTGGGGGAGGATACATCGGCCTCGAGATGGCAGAGGCGCTCACACGCCGCGGCATCCAGGTGACCGTGATTGAAATGGCACCGAGCGTCATGACGACGGTCGACCCGGATTTGGGCCAGTTGGTCGGCGCCGAATTGCAGCGCAACGGGGTGCGTGTTGCGACTGGTCAAGCGATCTCATCCATCGGGATCGATGGTGATGTGCTGCAGATCGAAGGCCCTAACAACTTCAGATGCACTGCCGATATGGTTTTGGTTGCCGTCGGTGCCCGACCCGAAACGGAAATCGCGTTGGCCGCTGGAATTGAGTTGGGCTTTAAAGGCGCGCTGAAAGTGAACCGGCGCATGGAGACCAACGTTCCGGACATCTACGCCGCCGGCGACTGCGTAGAAACCTGGCATCGCATCACACAGTCGAACGCATACCTGCCGCTCGGTACGACTGCCCACAAGCAGGGGCGGATTGCCGGCGAGAATGCGGTTGGCGGCGACAGGATATTCGAAGGCAGTCTGGGAACACAGTCGGTTCGCGTATTTGACTACGTCATTGCACGCACGGGCTTCCATGCCCGCGATGCTGCAAACGCAGGCTTTGCTCCTCTATCGGTCGACTATGTGGCCTGGGATCACAAGGTCTACTATCCGGGTGCCAAGGAAATGACCATTCGAGTCACGGCCGACCAGTTTACGCAGCGTTTGCTCGGGGCACAGATCATTGGGCGCTACGGGACCGAGGTTTCGAAGCGGATCGACATATTTGCTGCCGCCATTTACCATGGCATGAATGTCGAAGCCTTCAATGACCTCGACCTAAGCTATACGCCGCCCTTGAGCAGTCCGTGGGATCCAGTACAGATGGCCGCGCAAGCTTGGAGCGCATCCGCAAGGAACAGCGTCCGTTCCTGAGTCGGTTATTGTTTGTTGCCTGCCAGTCTTAGCGTACGATTTTTTCCGTTTCGTGAGCTGACCCCA
>NZ_JBFRXP010000042.1:0-6251 GCF_041146875.1 Acidithiobacillus sp. IBUN Pt1247-S3
GGAGCGCATCCGCAAGGAACAGCGTCCGTTCCTGAGTCGGTTATTGTTTGTTGCCTGCCAGTCTTAGCGTACGATTTTTTCCGTTTCGTGAGCTGACCCCAAGGAGGACTCGGTATGCAGACTACTATTTATGGGCTGGATTTGGCAAAGCGGGTGATGCAGTTGCATTGGGTGGACTGGGAGACGGGCGAGATTCACCGCAAACAGATCAAGCGCCAGAGGCTGGCGGAGTTCTTCGCCAATCGCGAGCCGGGCCTGATCGCCATGGAGGCCTGTGGCAGTGCCCACTACTGGGCGCGGGAGTTGGGCAAGCTCGGGCATGAGGTGCGTTTGATTGCCGCACAGTTCGTGCGTCCCTTCGTCAAGACCAACAAGACGGATGCGGCAGACGCGGCGGGTATCTGGGAAGCGGTGCAGCGGCCCGATATGCGCTTTGTCACGGTCAAAAGTGAAGAGCAGCAATCGGTTCTGGCGCTGCATCGCATGCGTGAGCAGTTGGTCAAGATCCGGACGATGCAGGTGAACGCGATGCGCGGATTGCTGTATGAATTTGGGGTCGATCTTCCCCAGGGGCGCGAGAAAGGGGTGAAGGAAATCCCCGGTGCGCTTGCGGCACTGGAGGGGAGAATCTCTGCCATGGCGCTGGAGACCTTCCACCGTCAGCTCCAGCGGCTGGAAGAATTCGACCAGGATATTGCCGATATCGAGAAGCGCCTGACCCTATGGAAAAAGGACCAGGAGGCCGTGACGCGCTTGATGGCGATCCCTGGCGTAGGCTTGCTCACCGCCACGGCGATATTGGCCACGGTAGGCGACATGCGATCCTTCCGATCCGGGCGGGAATTGGCTTCCTTCTTAGGCTTGGTCCCGCGACAGAGTGGCACCGGAGGGAAAGTGCGGCTATTGGGCATCAGCAAGCGGGGTGACGCCTATCTGCGGTCCCTGTTGACCCATGGGGCACGAGCCGTGGTCAACCGGCAGAGCAAAAATCGGAACCCCTGGATCGACGCGTTACGCAGTCGGCGACCGCACAATGTGGTCGTCGTGGCACAAGCGAACAAGACGGCCCGCACGATTTGGGCCTTGCTGGCCAGGAATCGGCAGTATGACCCGAACTATGCGTCCACGGTTATGGCCAGCGCTTGATTGCGGGAGAGTAGAACAGCAGTTCCACGGTTTTCAGAGTTGCGCAGGTAGGCACGATTGATGGCATGATAGGTCAGACCGGGGAAGGGACAGCCTGAGAATGGCTTGTCCTTCGAGGACGTCGTCAAGATAAGGCCCCTTCCAGCGGATTTCATCAGGGCCAGCAGGCAGCGCCTGCAGTACAGGCCGGATATAAGGCAGCATTTGACCGTACCGCCATCCATCAAGTCGACTTGCACAAATGGAGGCATCCATATAAGCCATTTGGGAGACGAGTGCACCGACGGCGCCCCAACGAGGGCGTGACGGTGCGCCGATGACCAGGGCGGCTGGGGTCTATTATCTGGTCGGCAGCGCAAGGCCGATCGCGCAACGACGCGCGAAAAGGCTTGCTGAGCACGCCGACTCTCCTGGACCGTGAAGGTGGAGTCATTGGCCTGAGCGAGGATCGGACAGTTGCCCTGGCCTTCCAGGACGGGAGTTTGGTTGCCGTGTACCGGAGCGATCTGGGCGCCATGCCTGAACTCGAACCTTACAAAGGCAAGGTCATTACGATGGTCGAGCGTGAAGATCGTGTGATGGTGCGTGACCGCGATCGAGAGCGAGGTTTGAAGCGTGAGTGATATTGCGGTCTGTTGACCTGCCCCTGATCTATACCCATTCGTGCATTCATACGGATGGGACCCACGTTGAAACTCTACATCGCGGAAAAGCCCAGTTTGGGCAAAGGCATAGCCGAGTATTTGCCGGGGCAGAAGTCCAAAGGCAATGGCTTCATTCAGTGTGGTTCGGACGTTGTGACCTGGTGTTTTGGGCACATATTCGAGCAGGAAGAGCCTGATTTTTACACTCCCGACACGGTGCCAGTGACCCCCAAGGGCAAGAAGAAATGGCGGTTTGAGGAGTTGCCCATTTTCCCGGACCAGTGGAAGCGTCGGCCCAAGGATGACGCCAGGGCCCAGATCAAGGTGATCCGGGATTTGCTGAAAAAGGCCACGGTCGTGGTCAATGCGGGCGACCCGGATCGTGAAGGCCAGTTGTTGGTGGATGAGGTCCTGGAGGAGTTGGGCTGGAAGGGCAAGACGGAGCGCATCTGGTTGGCCGCCCTCGACGAGCAGAGCGTCAGGAAAGCCCTGGCGAATCTCAAGGATAATGGGGAGTACCAAAATCTCCGCAACTCCGCTGAGGCCCGTGGTCGGGCCGACTGGCTCATGGGCATGAACCTGACCAGGGCATTCACCTTGCGTAATAGCGGCTCTGGTGTGGTGTCCGTGGGGCGCGTGCAGACGCCAACTCTGGCGCTGGTGGTGGCCCGGGACGAGAAGATCGAGCGGTTCAAGTCGAAGGATTTTTATGTCCCCCGGATTGGCACGGGTTTCTGGTCGGCTTGGGAGAAGCGTGACGATTTTCCCGGTGTCGATGCGGAGGGCTATCTGACGGACAAGTCCGCCGCCGACGGGCTGGTGGCCAAGGCCAAAGCGGCGGGCCAAGCCACGGTGACGGAGTACCAAAGTAGCGAGAAGCAGCAGCAGGCCCCCTTGGGTTTTTCCTTGGCTGAACTGCAGAAGGTGTGCTCGGCCAAGCTGGGACTCTCGGCGCAGCAGGTGCTGGATGCCGCACAGGAGCTATATGAGACCCACAAGTGCGCGACGTATCCGCGCACGGATTGCCGGTACTTGCCCGAAGAGCAGCATGGCGAAGCCGGGCGGGTTTTGTCCGGACTGGCGAAGCTGGGCTTTGCGGATCTGACCAAAGGGGCGGACAGCCAGCGGAGGTCGTCCATTTGGAACACGGGCAAGGTGACGGCTCACCATGCCATCATTCCCACGGGCTCCATGCAGGGGTCGGTGTCGGGGGTGGTGGCGAAGGTGTTTGAAATCATCGTCCGGTCCTATCTGGCGCAGTTCTACCCCCCCTATGTTTTTCGTGCGACCAAGGTGGTCCTGGATTGCGCTGGGGAAGCCTGGAAGGCCACGGCCAATGTCCCGGTCAAGCCAGGATGGAAGGCAGTATATGGGATGGAAGTATCTGATGACGAAGGGGATGAGGACACGCAGAGCATCCCGACCCTGAAAAAGGGCCAGGTCCTGTCGGTCTCTGGCGCCGATGTGCAGGCGAAGCAGACCAAGCCCCCGGCGCGATTCACGGACGGCACGCTCATCGAGGCCATGTCCAACATCCACAAGGTTGTGGATGACCCGGAAGCGAAGGCGAAGCTCAAGGAAACATCTGGCCTGGGCACAGAGGCGACACGGGCAAATACCCTGGAGACGCTGGTAGACCGGGGGTTCATCGAGCGCAAGGGCAAACAGATTGTTTCGACAGCCGGTGGCCGGGCTTTGGTGAAAGCGTTGCCGAAAGAACTGACCGACCCGGTGCTGACAGCGCGTTGGGAGGATGCTCTGAGCGCCATCGCCAGCGGTACGGTTTCGCTGGAAAAATTTGAGTCGCTGCAGCGGAGTTTTGTGGAAAGGCTTGTCGATACGGCCAAGAAAACGACCCTGGCCGTTGGCGAAGCGCGGAAGCCTGCCGCCGGTGGCAAGGCAGGCGGCAAAGGCAAGGGGCGCGGCGCAGCGGGTACCGGCCCGGCCTGCCCGTCCTGCAAGAAGGCCACGATCGCGCTCAAGACCAAGAAGGGAAGCGAGTTTTTCAAGTGCGAGGGGTGCCAGTCCTGCTGGTGGCCGGACAAGCAGGATGCCAAGAAGCTGGGTACAAAGTGGGAGGCCCGGTGAGGTCGGCTTGTAAGGTGCCGACCTACTTCTCTGGGGTTTGTGGGGTGTGTGTGCAAGGCTTAGGTTGACTTGTATTAGTTATGATAGTCACATGAATACTAGATATTTTCTATTACTGTCATGTATAATAAAAGCGTCGGTGGTAATCAGGAGACGGTTATGCCGGATGGTACCAGTCCAGAGGTGCAACCGGGTCGGCGGAACCGTGGCCGCCCTCGCATCCATGCAGACAGGCAGGCCGCCCAGCGTGCCGCCAGTGCCGCCTATCGGAAGCGCAAGAAAGCCCGCCGAGAAGCGCCAACGATCCAGAGCAGCATCATTGACCTGTCCGCTGTCCCGGCCTACAAAGTGAAAAAGTGACCCATGGGTGGTAAGCCGGTCCCGCTGGATGCCATCATTCGCGCCACCCACAAGTTCTATCGCAGTGAGACAAAGACGCTGGGGACTTTCGTGGTGCAGCGCTGGGAATCCAGCACCATTGCAGTGGGCAGTTTGTCTACCGGGTAGACAAACTACGCCACCGAACCTTTCCATGGAAGGCTAGACTGTTATTTTGTCTACCCGGTAGACAAACGCGCTTAGAATAGTGTTTCCCGAACTTGTCTACCCGGTAGACAAAACCCACTTTCGAGATTTTCCCCGTGGAGTCCCCTGGATGAATTTTGTCTACCCGGTAGACAAATCGAAAAGCCAAAAAATACTTCCCGATAAGAAATGAGTGCAAGATAAAGAAGGAGTACGCTATAGCGCATCCCGGGAAGCGCTCGGGACTCGCTGGTTTTTTATCGGGAAGAGTCCGCCCGGTCCGGGGCAATGTCGCTTGTCTACCGGGTGGACAAACCGGACGGCGCCGGACTCTGGTGGAATTTTGTCTACCCGGTAGACAAATCCGCGTTGATCATGTGGTATTCCACCCACCACGCATATCGGCCACCGACGATGACGCCGGCCCAGTGCGTGAGCAAGATACCAACCACCATAGCGGTCAGGATCAGCATGAGGATATGGAAGGCAATAGCTGCCCATCCAGAGAGGGCTGCTTCTAGCAGGACGGGAAGAGATGGAGACAAGGCGAGCACCACGATTCCTAACACTCGTGCCGTATTTTCCATGACCAGGGGTCTTAATCTTGTAAGGTTCGGATGTTTTCGCTCAAAGAACGCGAGCCATGCTTGCCTTTGCTCTGGGTGAATGCAGTGAGTGCGCAGGCGTTGTCGGACAGACTCTAGCAAGGCGCCGTTATGGAATAGTGTCAGCCCCAGAAAAGCGAATTCTTCGGCAAGGGGATACCATTTCGACAGATTCCAAAAGAGGGAAAGTCCGAATGTGATGATCCATGCGCTGCCAAAGATTACCCCAAGCATGAGCAGGGCGGTTTCCTTTGCAGTCCTTTGGGTGATCGGGAAACTCGCCGTTTTGGGCGGCTGCCGGAAGTCCTCCCAGATGATCCCCGGGGTGATCCAGAGTGCGCGGGTCGCGTTGCTGATCTGCATGGTCCACCAGAGGGCAAAAACGATCGCTGCGAGCCAGGAGAGCGAAGCGGGGGCGAGTAGTCCCCAGAAGCCAACGCGGTGTACTGCATCCGCCGAAGCGACCGCGTAAGCTGGGAGTGCAGGCGCGTGCTGTGCCGCATGGTTGGCGTCGAGCCATTTGGGAGACGAGTGCACCGACGGCGCCCCAACGAGGGCGTGACGGTGCGCCGATGACCAGGGCGGCTGGGGTCTATTATCTGGTCGGCAGCGCAAGGCCGATCGCGCAACGACGCGCGAAAAGGCTTGCTGAGCACGCCGACTCTCCTGAGCGGTTGCCCAGCCAAGTGCTTGCAGTATATCCATGTGGGCGCCTTCTCCAAAGCAGATGATGGTAGCGTGTCGTCTGGGGGTATAGATCGAAAGCAGGCCAACGCTGAGGCGTTGGCAGGGCTGTCTACCCGGTAGACAAGATGCCGGGCTTGGCCTGCTTTCGATCTATACCAGAGCAGGGTCCATGGATTGAGGGCGGGTGTCATGTGGGTTCTGGTGGTGTTGTTTGTGGTTGCGGCCATGATTGACGATGGCAGGCCAGCGGCTATTATGGTGTCCTTGGTCGGGGTGGGGCTACTTCTGGCCGTCATGGGGAATCTGGTAGGGATGATCTGGCCGTGGCCGAAGGGTAGAGAATGGCAGGATGCTGACGCAGAACCGTGCTGGTCTTATCTCGTCCATGCGCGCAGAGATAGGTAGCTATCGCGTGGTGGGGAAGCAGGAGAGAGATTTGCCGGAGGATTCTGTCTTTCCGTTTTCATAAGATTTGTCAGCCACGTCTGGTTGAATGCTGGAGGCTATATGGCGGAATCGGAGTGGGGCACCATTTTGGAAGACTTGCAACACCTTT
>NZ_JBFRXP010000043.1:0-6136 GCF_041146875.1 Acidithiobacillus sp. IBUN Pt1247-S3
GCCAGTGCAGCAGGATGCGGGCAATGTCCACCGCCACCCGTTTGAGCAGGTCTTTGGAGACTACATCGTTGTCAGTCACTGTTTCGCTCCCTCATTTTTGTATGGGAGGGAGTATAGCCGCGATGCCTTGGGGGTTGAATCACCACCTATAGAACACCACCTATAGAACATCGACGGAGCGGTCATCCAGTTGGCGGCGGTGCTCTGGCGGATGATGGCGACTTGCTCGGGGGTGAGGCGCATGTGCATTCACTCTTCCGGCCCGAAGATCTCTACTCAATGGTGAGCACTAGCTTACGTCCCATGCTGCGTACAGCTTTATCCAATTGGCGCAAGGTTGGCCAGTGAGCGGGGTTTTCAAGCCGTGCGGCGGTTGGCCAACTGGTTTCCATAATGCGCGCCAAGTCCGCTAGAGACTGCGTGCCGCGCGCGAAATGCACGAGCAGGGCGGATTGTACAGAGGCCGACGGCACCGCCAAGGGTAATCCCGGCGCTGTGGAGGGTAGGGGGATGTCTTCATGGCTTTCCAGCCGGACGGCGAGAACGCCGGACAAGACCTCGGCGGCGTTGAACGCCGCTTCTTCAGGGCTTTGGCCCTCGGTAAAGGCCTCTTCCAGGTCGTTGAACTGCACTAACAGTTGACCGTCATCTTGTGCTGCGATGGTGTAGGGGTAGGCGAATTTCATTTTAGCATCACTCCACTTTGTCGCTGGATTGCTGCGAGCAATCCCTTTCCCAGGTCGCGGTTGCCGTGAACAGGTACCGGTACGCTGCGAGGGTCCCTGCTTTTGTGAGAATATAATGGCTCCCCTCAATGCGGGACACGACAAACCCAGCGTCTAGCAATATACGGATGACCTGTTTACCATTCATTCAAAAACAATATATCATAAAAGATCTATAGTCAACCCCCTGTGTCAGGCTGGATGATGCCTGGGCATGGGCCGGTGCCGGCCGGGGATGGGTGTGTAGTTCGCCGGCAATGATCTCACCCACGACGTTTTCGGGTAGATCGAGCAGGTCTTGGTAGGTGGCGTAGCGATGGGCGGCGGTCATGGCGCACTCCTGATCGTATCGTGGCTTTCGGCCTCCAGGACGGACGATAGCCGAGCCGGGGGAAGGTGGTCAATCGCGTCGCGGACATGGCCAGGGCTGGCGGCGGGCAGCAGTTTGCAATAGTCCCATTATGGGACTAGAGTACAGTCAATGCGCGTGATTGCTGTGTCTACCCTTCGAAACTTCTGGGAGCGTCATCCCGACGCCGAGCAGCCGTTGAAGGCTTGGTACGCGGAAGCGGCGAGCGCGACTTGGACGCAGCCTGCCGACATCAAGGCGCAGTACCGAAGCGCCAGCGTGCTGCAGAACCGCCGCGTCGTTTTCAACATCAAAGGCAATGATTACCGATTGATTGTGGCCGTTGCGTACAAGTTGCAGATTGTCTACGTGAAGTTTGTCGGCACCCACAAGGAATACGACGCAGTGGACGCAAATACCGTTGAAATGGCCTGATTGGCCACGGAGGAAAGTATGGACATCCGCCCTATCCGCAGCGAAGCAGACTACCAGGCCACTCTCCAAGAAATTTCCGTTTTGATGGACGCCGACCCTGATTTGGGCACGCGGGATGGTGATCGTCTGGACATCCTGGTCACGTTGGTGCAGGCCTACGAGGCCAGACATGTCCCCATCGCTGAGCCTGATCCGGTGGAGGCCATTCAATTTCGAATGGAGCAAGGCGGTCTGTCCGTTAAAGATCTGGAGCCGATGATCGGCAAAAGTAACCGCGTTTACGAAGTGCTGAATCGCAAGCGCCCGCTGACCTTGGCGATGATCCGTAGACTGCACCAAGGTCTGGGCATCCCTGCCGATGTACTGATTGCGGAGACTTTGGTGGGCCGATCACCAACCGCCATTGCTTGCCTGCCCATCCTTGGGCAGCCGCCTCGTTGATTTCCGCAATCGTGGCAACCTTCTGCGTTTTGTTTGCGAGTAGACCGATAAAACCAGCTATCGTCCCAGAGGCGCGCGCCGCCTTGATAACACCCCGACCATCTGGAAGTAGCTCCAGATCAATTATGTCGCCCTGATGCATATCAACAATTTTTTACGCACCCAACATCCTCGGCAACGCTGCAACCGGTACCGCCCGCACACCCTCTGCCAAAGGAAAGGCGTCTGTGCCCGCATGGATCACCAAGCGGTGATCGGCGTCTATGTCCTCGCAAGCTTGGTAAAAGCCTTTGCTGACCCGGGGTTTGATGCTGCGCTTAATTTCTAGAGCCCAAAGTTCACCGTTGGGCAAGCGCAGTACAAGGTCGATTTCGGCACCGGCCGCCGAGCGGTAGAAAGCCGTTTCGCTCCCTTCTGGCATCCAATCCAGTATTTGTTCGATGATAAAGCCCTCCCAGCTCGCGCCTACTATGGGGTGCGCCAGAAGCTGTTGGCCGTCCTGAATGTGCAGCAAGGCATGGAGAAGCCCGGCGTCGCGGAGGTATATTTTGGGTGACTTGACCAATCGCTTTCCGGTATTGCTGTGCCAGGGCGGGAGTCGGCGCAGCAAAAAAAGGTCCACCAGCAGGTCCAGATAGTGGCTGATAGTTTTGGCGTCTACTTCTAGGTTGCGCGCCAACTGTGCCTGATTGATGAGGCTCCCCTGCAAGTGGGCAAGCATGGTCCACAGGCGCCGCATCCGTTCGGCAGGGACGCGGAAGCCGAGGTTGGGGATGTCCCGTTCCAGGTAGCTGCGGATAAAATCCCGCCGCCAGCGCAGGCTTTGGAGTTCTGATGCTGCGGCGTAGCTGTCGGGAAATCCGCCGCGCCGCCATAGGCGTTGCCAGTCGTCCACTTCCTCTGCGTCCAGGGGAGCTAACTCCAGGTGACTGATCCGGCCTGCCAGGGTTTCACCGGATTGGCGCAGCAGTTCTGGGGAGGCTGAGCCCAACAGCAAGTAGGAGCCATTGTGCTTGCCGGCCCGCCGGGCACGGTCGATGAGCCCGCGCAGCACGGGGAACAGCCCTGGCGCGCGGTGAACTTCGTCGAGGATCACCAAACGGTCTAGGTGTTCGCCTAGGAAGAGTTCCGGTTCCTGTAACTTTGCCTGGTCTGCTTCTGATTCCAGATCCAGATATAGCGATGGCATCTCTGCTGCCAGTGCCAGTGCCAGGGTGGTTTTGCCCACCTGTCGAGGGCCAAGCAGGGCCACTGCGGGACTTTCTGCCAGCCGTTGGCGAAGAACGGAGGTGATTCTGCGGGAGATCATCCTTGCAATTATGGAGTGTGATTCCAGAATTGCAAGGATGTGGGCTACCTCTTGAGGTCGCGCTTATGGAATCGTCCACCGAGGCCAAGCAGGAACAAACCCCGCGCAGCACCTGGACCCGCTTATGACGGCATGGGGAAGAGATCCGCATGTCGCATGGCCCCGACCAACTGATCTTGTAGCTTGGTAAAACGGTCATTAAGCGCCGCTAAACGCTCAGCGGTTTCGGGGTCATGCAGGTGGCGGGTCTCCAGGGGCCACGGCAGCCGGTCGCTGGTGTATTGCAGGGCCGCTCCCAGCCGTTGGAGGACCGCAATTTGTTGCTGGAGTAACTGCCGTTGCGCGGCAAATAGATCGGTCACGAGAGGCGTACTCCGGTCAATCGCGCAATGGTGGCAATGGGACCAGGGGGCCTACCAGGGGCATCGACAATCAGGTCCACGGGCACTTGTAGCTGCTGTTCCAAAGTCACCTTGCTGGTAAGCAACTCGGCGATGGATGGGGCTACGCGAGCTTCCACCAGCAGGTCTACATCCCCGCCCCAGCGGCTATCATCCACCCGCGAGCCAAACAGCCACACCCGCGCTTCCGGCCCAAAGCTGGCGGCGGTGCTTTGACGGATGATGGCGACTTGCTCGGGGGTGAGGCGCATGCGTTTTATCCCTGCGGCCCGAAGAGGTCTTCCAGGCGCTGGGCATCCAGAATCTGGTCCAGCCAGTGGGTCAGGTCCTCGGCGCTGGCTTCCTGCACCTGTGCCTCTACTCGAGATGGGACTTGCTGGAAGCGGCGGGTTAATAGCCGCAGCAGGGTGGCGCGCTCGGCTTGTAGCTGGCCTTCGAGGACGCCGCTTCGATGTCCCTGCGCGATACCCCGTTCCATCCCCCGTTCCATCCCCCGTTCCATCCCCCGTTCCATCCCCAGTTCATAGGAGGGCAGTTCGGTGATTTTGACGTTGCTCAACATGGCTTCGGCCTCCTTGACGGTTTCTTGCAGATCACGGTTTTTGGACAAAAGTTCCAAGGCGGTGAAACAGTTACGGAATCGGACGCTGTCTTCGCCGGTCAGGGCCACCAGACGCTGGACGATGTGCTGGACCAACTCCTGGGCCGGGCGGCCTTTGAAATCACAGAGCACCGCCAAAACCACCGCTTCCGGAGTATCCTCCCGCAGCAGGGATTCGCAGTCAACCTGATGCATATCAACGATTTTGTAGTGATACCGGAGGTCGAATTGGGTGAGGCTATCGGCCATGGTGCAGCGTCTCTTGCCGATGTAGACGACTACCTGGCGGATGTCCTGTTCATCGTAAAAGAGCAGGTCCGACCGGTAACGCAACATGCGCCAGAGCATTTTCGGGTCGTTCGCGTTCTGGATCTCGATGTGGAGGATGAAGCTCCCATCAGGGCCTTGCATCCGCGCCACCAGATCGGAACGGCGCTCTTCCATCCGCTGGTGGTTACTTTCCAGAATCTCCGCTTGGTCCACCGGCCAGTGCAGCAGGATGCGGGCAATGTCCACCGCCACCCGTTTGAGCAGGTCTTTGGAGACTACATCGTTGTCAGTCACTGTTTCGCTCCCTCATTTTTGTGTGGGAGGGAGTATAGCCGCGATGCCTTGGGGGTTGAATCACTGCCTGAAGCAATACTTGGCCCTGGCAGCCGAGGGGCAGGCAGCCGCAGCGGAAAAGCTGCTGGGCGTGATGCTTCAGGACTAATGGTACCAAGTTGGGCCTGGGGATGCAGGTGCGCGTGTTACGCAGGGTCTGCCGGCTGCGGAATGATTTCCCGCCGTTCCAGGTCGCTCAATATTGCACCGGCAAATGAGGTTAGCGTGGTAACGTGCTGATGCGCTTGCTGCAGCGCGCCATGCAGCACGGTGGGGTCTTCAATGTAATCATGCACCATCTGGTTGCGGAGTTTGCGCAGTTGTAACCACAAAGCCGTAGATGTCAGCAGCCCCAGGCGCTCTGCCCGATCCAGATTATCTACCGCTGCGCCGGGCGTTTCTCCCAGGGCTTCGCGCCAGAGCGGCAGCATTTTGTCACCCACACTGTCTTGCAGACGCCCAAAGCGACTGACAAAGGCGTCGATTTTTTCTGCGAGGGCAGCTTTGTCGCCCAATGATCTCACCGTGTCCAAGGTGAAATCCGGGGTAAATAGCGTGGCATCAGTGAGGGATAACCAATCCATTTCACGACGCACGACGCGCGCCAAAAATGTCAGCCGTTGGGCCAAGGCGCTGGCTGAGGTCACAGCAAAATCCCCTCAGCCCGTGCAATCTGGTGGATAGCAAGTTGCCGCAGATTCGGAGCGCTCAACAGAACATCGACGGAGCGGTCATCCAGTTGTCGACTGATCTGCACAGCCAGTTGCGCCGAGGCCCATGCGGGCTCCTGGATGTCTTGCGCCGTTTCGACCAGAAGATCGACGTCGCCACCACGTTGGTTGTCATCCACCCGCGAGCCAAACAGCCACACCCGCGCTTCCGGCCCGAAGTTGGCGGCGGTGCTTTGACGGATGATGGCGACTTGCTCGGGGGTGAGGCGCATGCGTTTTATCCCTGCGGCCCGAAGAGGTCTTCCAGGCGCTGGGCATCCAGAATCTGGTCCAGCCAGCGGGTCAGGTCCTCGGCGCTGGCTTCCTGCACCTGTGCCTCTACTCGAGATGGGACTTGCTGGAAGCGGCGGGTTAATAGCCGCAGCAGGGTGGCGCGCTCGGCTTGTAGCTGGCCTTCGAGGACGCCGCTTCGATGTCCCTGCGCGATACCCCGTTCCATCCCCCGTTCCATCCCCCGTTCCATCCCCCGTTCCATCCCCCGTTCCATCCCCAGTTCATAGGAGGGCAGTTCGGTGATTTTGACGTTGCTCAACATGGCTTC
>NZ_JBFRXP010000044.1:0-5837 GCF_041146875.1 Acidithiobacillus sp. IBUN Pt1247-S3
CGATATTCCCCGACCCAGGAAAGCGTGTAGCCGGCGGGAAGCTGCACCTGAGAAGCAATTGCCCGCTGTGCGCGACGCACATAGCCACCAATACTCGTTCCCGGTTGGAGATCAATGGTGACCCAGGTATTCAAGCGACTATTGTCACTGGTCAACATGGATGGGCCATTTTCCAGTGTCACCTGGGCCACCTGAGCTAACGGAATTTGTGCACCGCTGGGCGTTGCAATACGGCTTTCGAGGAGTGTCGCAAGGGATTGCCGTAGCCGTCGTGGATAACGCAAGTTCACGGGAAAGCGTTCTACTCCCTGGACCGCCGTAGTGATGACCTCGCCACCCACGGCGGTAGAAACCAGGCGGTTGACGTCTGCTATCGAGATACCATAGCGCGCCGCTGCGCGACGATGGGTACGTACCACGATATAGCGTCCGCCGGTGACCCGAGCTGCATATGCGGAGTCCGTATGGGGCACGCTCAACAAGGCTTTCTGAACTTCCTGCCCCAATCGATTGAGGGTGCCGAGATCTGTGCCACTGATTTTTATCCCCAGTGGGGTTTGCAAACCCGTGGTCAACATATCGACTCTGCCTTTGATCGGTTGGGTCCAGTTGTTGGTCAGACCAGGGATTTGTAAGGCGGCATTCATCAGATTCTGCAAATGCTGTTGGGTCATACCGGCGGGCCAATGACCCGGTCGCTTTAACGTTACCACCGTATCAAACATGGAGATGGGTGACTGATCGGTCGCCGTTTGCGCGCGACCCGCCTCGCCAAACACGCTCTTCACCTCAGGGAAGGTCTTGAGAATCCGGTCGGTGAGTTGCAGCAGCGCGCCCGCTTCGCCATAGGAGATCGCCGGGTTTTGCGCGACGGGCATATACAGCAGGGTGCCCTCATTGAGCGGAGGCATCAACTGGGTACCGAGACGCTGCCACGGATAGAGCAAAGTGGCCGCCAGGAGGGCCGATACCAACAAGACCAGCCAAGGAAACGAAAGGACAGACCGAATGATGGGCCGATACAGACTGGCCAACCAGCGATTGAGTGGGTTTTTCCGCTCGGCGGGGATATGGCCGCGAATGAACCAACCCATGAGAAGTGGAACCAAGGTGACAGAGAGTATGGCCGCCGCCGCAATGGAAAAGGTTTTGGTATAGGCGAGCGGTGCGAAGAGTTTTCCCTCCTGCCCAGTTAGCGCAAATATCGGCAAAAAAGAAACCGTAATGATCAGCAGTGAAAAAAACAGCGCGGGGCCTACCTCCAGCGCAGCGATTTGCGCGATATGCCAAGGACCTGCCTCGGTCTTTTGTTCCATATGTTTATGCATGTTCTCGATCATGACGACCGGCGCATCGACCATCACTCCAATGGCAATGGCGATTCCGCCCAGCGACATGATATTCGCCGGAATATCGAACCAATACATAATGATGAACGCAGCCAATATGCCTACAGGCAGTGCGATGAGCGCCACTAGAGCAGAGCGAACCCGCAACAAAAACAACAGGGCGACCAAAGAGACGGCAATCATCTCTTCGAGCAATTTGCCGGTCAGAGTGCCAATACTCCGTTGGATGAGCGGACGCTGGCTGTACGTGGTAACCACCTGCACTCCCTTGGGCAGGGAGGGGCGAATTTCTTGCAGCTTTTGTTGAATGCGCTGAATCAGGGCATTGGCATTGCCATTCTGATTCATCATGACGATACCGCCAACTACCTGCCCCTGCCCGTTGAGATCGGCAATGCCGCTCGGCAATACGGGGCCGAGTTGTACGCGGGCCACTTGGCCAATGGTGATCGGAACGTCGTTGGCAACGGTCAACGGGGCCTGTCGGAGATCCTGCAAAGAATGGATATAGCCCGAGGTGCGTACAATATAACGCGCGCCGCCCATATCCACGACAGAACCACTGGTTTCCCCATTGGCCGCGCGAATTGCGGCTTCTACTTGCCCTAATGTCAATCCATACGCCAAGAGTTTGTTGGGATTTACGACGACTTGGTATTCCTGCGTCATGCCTCCGACAGTCGCTACTTGCGCCACTCCGGGAATACCTTGTAAAGCAAATTTCAGAAACCAGTTCTGTAGGGTTGTGAGTTGGGCGAGATTCAGCGTACCCGAGGGGTCTGTCAGGGCATATTCATAAATCCAATCAACGCCGGAGCTGTCTGGGCCCAAGGCCGGGGATACGCCGGGGGGTAGCTGGGCCTGCGCCTGATCCAGATATTGCAACACCAGATTGCGCGCCTGAAAAATATTCGTCCCATTCTTGAACAACACATACACGTAAGAGTCGCCAAACATCGAGTATCCACGCACTGCTTGTGCACCGGGCACCTCCTGCAGCGTGGTTTCGAGCGGATAGGTCACCTGATCCTGGACAATTTGGGGGGCTTGGCCAGGGTAGCTGGTTTTTACGATGACCTGGGTCGGGGAAATATCGGGAATCGCTTCCAGGGGGATGTATAGCACGGCCAGACCCCCGGCAACGATTACGACCAGAATCGTCAGCAATACTAAAAACGGGTTATTCATGCACCAACGTATCGTAGCTTTAATCATGGGCGTTGCCCCCCATCGCCATACCTTTCATGCTGGCCGCGGCAGGGCTTACCGCTCGCGCGGTTGCTTTGGCGTGGGTTGCTGGCACAGTGCTGGCGGCAGAGGCAGTATCACTACCCAACATGCGCGCCTGAACGGACTGGAATTGCGATTCCGAATACAGCAGGAACTGTGCATTGTCGACCACCCGCTCACCCGCCTGAAGTCCTCTGGGTATGGCTGTCCACCCTCCGGCCTCCGGTCCGACCTGTACCTGCGCCGGTCGAAAATGGCCGCCCGGTTCATGCAGCATCACAAAGTCGCCCTCCTGGGCGTGGAGTACCGCACTGCTCGGCACCGCGAGAACGCGCTGGGCTTGTGCGAGGAGGGTGGCATCGGCATACATGCCAGGACGCAACACATTGTCTGGGTTCGGGAAACTGAGGCGTGCGGTCACTGTCCGACTTTGGCTGTTGACGGTGGGATAGAGAAAACTCACCCGGCCCTTCCAAGTCTTTCCCGGATAGGCGGGGAGCTCTAAGGTCACCTCATCGCCGATCTGTACCCAGGGAAGTTGATACCCATAGAGCGCCACGTTGACCCAGACGCGTTGGAGGTTGGCCACCTGCATAAGATTGCTCTGCGGGCTGATGTACCCGCCTTGTCGCACCTGTAAGCTGTCGACCACACCAGAAATGGGCGCATAGACGGGGATTTCCTTTTCTGCAACCGCCGTCTGCCGGAGTTGTCGAATTTGCGCGGTGGAAAGACCTAACAATTGCAATCTGGTCTTCGCCGCCGATCCCAAACTTTTTCCCAGGCTGATCCCGGCGGTGTTTTGCGCTACGAGATATTCTTGTTCTGCACTGTAAAGCTCCGGTGAATACACCTCTGCAATCTCTTGACCACGAGAAACCGGATCGCCGACAGCTTTGACCGCCAGTTGCTCCACCCATCCGGAAAAATGTGGATTGATGGCATACAGGCGATTTTCATCAATCGCCACAGTTCCCACGGTATGTATCGCGCGCCCTATCCGTCGTTTCTGGACCGGCACCAGGCGCACCCCCAAGGTCTGCACCATACGGGAATCAACGGCGAGCGCTGGTGTTGCCGAATGAGACGTACTGGTTGGTTGGGAATATACCGGAATATATTTCATCCCCATGTTGTCTTTCATCGGATGGTTCGCATGAATGGCAGGATTCATGGGATTGGCCCAATACAAGATGTGCCGTTGGCTTGGCGCGCTGGCCGTGTGCGGGGTCTGTGACACCGCCGAAGATTCCGGTCGCCACCACAGACTTACTGCGGCACCCACTCCTATGCCAACAACGAGAAACACGGCGCTCACTAAATATTGGCGGGATTTCATGCTCGTCCCCCTTGGGCATTGTTTGCCAGGAAATGTAATTCGGCTTGGCTGATATCGGCATTTTGACGCAGGCCAATCGCCTTGATCTCAGTCGTCAGCACGAGATCCTGCGCCCGCAATACCGCCCGAAAGTTGCTCCGGCCGGTAACAAAAGCCGCCAAGGTCGCCCGGTACGCCTGTTGCGCCTCTGGTACCAGTCGCGTCCGTGTCCGCTGATATTGGTTCTGGTTGGAGAGGTACGCTGCGAAGGCTGCACGCGCTTGACGTTCCAGCGATAATCGCTCCTCATCATAGGTATCCTGTGCCGCAATAGACTGGGCCTGCGCTGCCGCAACGCTTTGATCTTGGCGATCGGACGGGAAAATCGGCAGGCTGAGGTTGACTCCCACCGATAACCAGTTCGGGCTGCCCGGAGCGAAGTCCTGGCCATAGGCGGTACTCAGGGTAATTTCTGGGAGATAGGCGGTGCGCGCCACACGCACCCCCTCCTGTGCTTCGGCAGATTGTTCTGCGGCAGCGCGTAATAACGGCTGTGCCGTGATTTGTGCGATCAACTGCGCCAAGGATGGAGGCGTGGGTAGCTGCGGCCAGTTCACAGAGACTTGCGGAGGACTCGAAAGTGCCAAGGTCTCGGCAAGTCTCGCCGTATCTTCTTGATATTCAGCCCGCAAACGAAGCTCATCATTCTGCAAATTGTCGAGCGCGAGCTTGGCTTCGATCACCGACGCTTCTGTGCTCCGACCAGCGCGATAAGCGGCCAGGGTGGTTTGTATGGTGTTCTTGGCTAAAGACTGCTGTGTATGAAGCACGACTATTTCTTTCTGTACCGCTACGGTCTCCAACCAGTTACGCTGTAACAGCAAAATCAATGCAGCAGAGCGTCCGGCCAAGGTATCTTTTGCAGCTTGTACTTCCAGGCGGACCTCGCGTCCCTTCAACGACAACTGTCCGAATGGAGGGAACGTCTGGCTGAGTCCAATGCTCAACATGCTCATTTGCATAGTATTCATGGAAAAATTATTGGTAGGCAGATTCACCGCACCGAAACTCAGATGTGGATCAGGCAACTGGGCGACCGCCACCGACTGGTGTTGCAAGGCAACAATTTTTTGATTGAGGACGCCCAAACTGGGGTTTTGTTGCAAGGCAATGGCCTGGGCCGCCTGAAGTGTCATGGTGTCCGCAGCGGCTGCACACGGCAACAAAACACTCGAACCGAGCACTAGAGCGCGGAAAGTACGGCAACAGCGATGTCTATCGAATGCAAAACACGACATAGGAGATCTCCTGAATCAGAAAGCAGAGAGCCCGCCCGGTGTTCCAGGCAGGTAGCGCTATGATTCAGGAGTAGTTAAATCAGCAGGCGAATATTGTGTAAGGGCGGGGATTCTGCATGCAGGAAGGCGGGCTCGCGCAAAGGCAAGACGTTGCCAATTTCCACCAGGGAAAGGAGAAAAACGATGATGGCGAGCAAGGTGAATGCAGGAACCGATACATGCGCTGCTTGCAAGCCTTCTGGAGCATGGACAGCGGCGCGCAATGCAACACAACCAAGACCCATACCCGGATTGCCGGGAGCGTGGTCTGATACCATTGCCGCATCCATGCTTGTCCCGGACATCATCTCCATCGCCATGCCGGGCTGGTTGATACGAGGACAATAATCGGGAAAGATTTCTGCAAAAATAGAAAGGCTCAACAGTAGGATACTAAAGGCCGCAATCCAGCGCTGGAACCCACCCCAAGCTCGCGGCGCACGCCCACGGCCTAAGCGCCATTGAGCCTTGGCACCGGAAGGACAATCTTGGATAGAAGTGCGGGGCATTGCCTACTCTCCGAGCTGCTCTTTGCAACTGGCAGTACTAACCTTTTGTAAAGTATCCATGCTTTTCGACGACCGTCAAGCAGCAGTTTTCGCG
>NZ_JBFRXP010000045.1:2500-5178 GCF_041146875.1 Acidithiobacillus sp. IBUN Pt1247-S3
CAAAAGGTACGCAGTCACCCCCGTAGGGGCTCCCACTGCTTGTAGGCATACGGTTTCAGGATCTATTTCACTCCCCTCTCCGGGGTTCTTTTCGCCTTTCCCTCACGGTACTGGTTCACTATCGGTCGGAAACGAGTATTTAGCCTTGGAGGATGGTCCCCCCATCTTCAGACAGGATTCCACGTGTCCCGCCCTACTTGTCTCATGCCTAGTACCACACAATGCTTTTTAGATACGGGGCTCTCACCCACTGCGGCCGACCTTCCCAGATCGTTCTCCTAAGCTTTGTGCTATCTCATGATGGCTGCTCCCGGTTCGCTCGCCGCTACTACGGGAATCTCGGTTGATTTCTGTTCCTGCAGCTACTGAGATGTTTCAGTTCACCGCGTTCGCTTTGCTGACTCTATGAATTCCATCAGCAATGACCCTTACGGGCCGGGTTTCCCCATTCGGACATCCCCGGATCAAAGCTCGTTTACCAGCTCCCCGAGGCTTTTCGCAGGTATCCACGTCCTTCATCGCCTGTTTCCGCCAAGGCATCCACCGTATGCCCTTATTCACTTGACCATATATCCCGCAATACCTTGCGAAATCGCTACACAGTCCCAGAACCGTGCAACGGGCCTTCCCTTCTTCCGTTTTCAAAGAACAATACTACCGTACCTCTCGATACGTAGTGCACAAGAGACCCTCTATCCCTTCTCCACTACCTACCCACTTCTTTTTGCCGCTTTTTACTTCCTACCTCTTACCGCTACCTCTCTACTTCCGCCTACCCCTTCCAGAGCAAACTCCCCACCAGCAATCTGGTGGAGCTGACCGGGATCGAACCGGTGACCCCCTGCTTGCAAAGCAGGTGCTCTCCCAGCTGAGCTACAGCCCCATTTGGTGGGCCCAAGTGGACTCGAACCACTGACCTCACGATTATCAGTCGTGTGCTCTAGCCAGCTGAGCTATAGGCCCAAGTCTTTCTACCGAGTGGCGTGTGTGGGGTCTAGATACCCTGTCTCTTTAAAGGAGGTGATCCAGCCGCAGGTTCCCCTACGGCTACCTTGTTACGACTTCACCCCAGTCATGAACCATACCGTGGTAACCGCCCCCCCGAAGGTTAGGCTAGCTGCTTCTGGTACAATCCACTCCCATGGTGTGACGGGCGGTGTGTACAAGGCCCGGGAACGTATTCACCGCGGCATGCTGATCCGCGATTACTAGCGATTCCGACTTCATGCAGTCGAGTTGCAGACTGCAATCCGAACTACGGCGCGCTTTCTGGGGTCTGCTCCACCTCGCGGTCTCGCTTCCCTCTGTACGCGCCATTGTAGCACGTGTGTAGCCCTGGACATAAAGGCCATGAGGACTTGACGTCATCCCCACCTTCCTCCGGTTTGTCACCGGCAGTCTCCCTAGAGTGCCCGGCCGAACCGCTGGCAACTAGGGACAAGGGTTGCGCTCGTTGCGGGACTTAACCCAACATCTCACGACACGAGCTGACGACAGCCATGCAGCACCTGTCTCAGAGTTCCCGAAGGCACTCCCACATCTCTGCAGGATTCTCTGGATGTCAAGCCCAGGTAAGGTTCTGCGCGTTGCATCGAATTAAACCACATGCTCCACCGCTTGTGCGGGCCCCCGTCAATTCCTTTGAGTTTTAACCTTGCGGCCGTACTTCCCAGGCGGGATACTTATCACGTTAGCTACGACACTCAGCACCTAAGGCACCAAACATCTAGTATCCATCGTTTAGGGCGTGGACTACCAGGGTATCTAATCCTGTTTGCTCCCCACGCTTTCGCGCCTCAGCGTCAGTATTGGGCCAGGTGACCGCCTTCGCCACTGATGTTCCTCCAGATCTCTACGCATTTCACCGCTACACCTGGAATTCCATCACCCTCTCCCATACTCTAGTCAGCCCGTTTCCACCGCCATTCCCAGGTTGAGCCCGGGGATTTCACGGCAGACGTAACCAACCGCCTACGCGCCCTTTACGCCCAGTGATTCCGATTAACGCTCGCACCCTCCGTATTACCGCGGCTGCTGGCACGGAGTTAGCCGGTGCTTCTTCTTGGGTTCACGTCAACAGTAACCGATATTAGCGATTACCTTTTCGTCTCCCACGAAAGAACTTTACAACCCGAAGGCCTTCTTCATTCACGCGGCATTGCTTCGTCAGGGTTGCCCCCATTGCGAAAAATTCCCCACTGCTGCCTCCCGTAGGAGTCTGGGCCGTGTCTCAGTCCCAGTGTGGCTGATCGTCCTCTCAGACCAGCTATCGATCGTCGCCTTGGTAGGCCTTTACCCTACCAACTAGCTAATCGAACGTAGGCCCCTCCAATAGCACGAGGTCCGAAGATCCCCCGCTTTCTCCCTCAGGACGTATCCGGTATTAGCCCAAGTTTCCCTGGGTTGTCCCAAACTATTGGACAGATTCCTACGCATTACTCACCCGTCCGCCACTCGCCACCAGGCCGAAGCCCGTGCTGCCGTTCGACTTGCATGTGTTAGGCATGCCGCCAGCGTTCAATCTGAGCCAGGATCAAACTCTTACGTTCAATCCAACAATTCAAAAACTTCACATCATCTAGACATCTACCAGCCACTAAACAGGCTCGCGCCTACCAGTCACCAGCAAACACCTACATAATGCTTAGGGCCTAAACCCCACACATCTCCACTCGGTT
>NZ_JBFRXP010000046.1:0-4701 GCF_041146875.1 Acidithiobacillus sp. IBUN Pt1247-S3
CTTCCCGGGATGCGCTATAGCGTACTCCTTCTTTATCTTGCACTCATTTCTTATCGGGAAGTATTTTTTGGCTTTTCGATTTGTCTACCGGGTAGACAAAAATCATCCAGGGAACTCCAAGGGGGAATTTCGAAAGTGAGTTTTGTCTACCCGGTAGACAAGTTCGCGGAGCGCCAATCTGAGCACGTTTGTCTACCCGGTAGACAAAATAACAGGATCCTTTCATCCCCGCGTACACGGGGCAGACCCATCAAGGCCGGCAATTCCTTCCGAGTTTGTCTACCGGGTAGACAAAATAAGTTCATGAGATGTACCAATTAGTTATACTGGCTGGCACTTTTACTGTCCATGTTCGGCTATCACCCATGGGTCTAGAGGTTTCCTGATGCAGGGTCCGTGCTAGCGTTGTTTATCCCTTGAGTGTATAGCACGGGATGAACCTTGGCGTCATGCTGCGTACCTTCTCGAAAGCGCGGCGATTCTGTACCATTCGAGCATGGCAACCATTCATCCATTCCCGACAACGCCCAAAACGAAAACACCGGGCAAGCCCTACTATTTTTCCGACGAAGACGGGAAGCAGGTAGATGTGCTCGTGTCCATCATCCAGATCGGCGCCATGTTCCTAACGGAGACAGACGATGACGACCCGGATACTGACCTGCCCTCCGCTCACTTGTTGCGCACGGAATACGCCCTTATTGATCTGGTCCGGCAGGCCGACATCCTCATCCGGGAAGCCCGTGCGCACCCGGACCAATACAATCTGAATCGTGCCGACGAGCTGGAGCAACTGAAGTTCCAGGCGGACAAGGTGATGCGCAAAAATCAGGGGGCACGAATCCCTGACCACTTGACCATGATGACACCCTCCTATGGTCCCCACTTCGCGATGGAGTATCTGACCCTTTCCGCGATTGCCCTGGTGAGCGACTATGCCCTGTCGTTGCTCCGCTTTTATGAAATCCACTGGATCGATACCGGGAAGGACAAGCGGAAAAAGCTCTTTCGAGACTTTCAGGATGGCTACTCGGAAGCCCATGATCAGGCCATCCGTCAACTGGATGACCTGCAGAGCATGATGCGAGACCTAACGTCGGTACAGCGGGCGTTGGGGAAGTATTTGAAGGAATAATAGACCGCATACCGGAAAGCATCATAGGAAACCAAGCATGACCATCACCAAAGCCGACATCGTAGACCATCTCTGGGACTCCATGGGCCTGAACAAACGGGAATCCAAGGACATCGTAGAATCCTTTTTTGACGGTATCCGGCAATCTCTGGCAGCCGGTGAGGAAGTGCTTATATCCGGGTTCGGCAAATTCTCCGTGCGGGATAAGCCAGCGCGACCAGGGCGGAATCCCAAAACGGGCGAACCCATACCCATTACACCCAGGCGGGTGGTGACTTTTCATGCTAGCCCTCTGGTAAAAGAGCTTTGCAATCCGAATGTACCTGCAAAGCGTAGGCAAAAGGCGTAACGTATTTCACGAGAAAACAAAAACCCGCTACAGTAATTACTCCCATTACATGCAAAGGATACGGTATGACCAAAAATGAATTTGTTGCTGCCTTGGCCCAGCATGGCGCTATGACCAAAACCGATGCCGAAAAACTCTTTCAGGTATTCCGGCATACACTGGAAACCGAACTGCCCAATGTAGGCAAGATCGTCTTTCCAGGCTTTCTTACCTTGGAAGTGGTAGAGAAGCCTGCCCGGAAAGGCCGGAATCCAGCGACGGGGCAAGAGATCGAGATTCCCGCCAAGAAGAGCGTCAAGGTGAAAGTGGGCAAAGAACTTGCTGACAAAGTAAACGGATAAGGTGACAACATGACAGAAAAGCAAAGACGGCAGCGGCGCACGAAAGAAGAGCTTTTGGCGGAACTGGAAAAAAAGCGCCTGGAAATCATGGAAAAGCAGCAGGCCAAACTCGCCAAGCTAGAGGAAGAAGCCGCCAGGCTCGCTAGGAGTCCAGCGGCACGCAAGACCGAAGCCGAGTTGCAAAAACAGTTTGAGCGATCCGTAAAAGCATTGACGCCCCATTGGAATCCGCGTCACTTCATCGCGGCTATTCATGAGGCGTTGCAACGGTATGGGGAAGAGGCCGAGGAACTAGCGGAAAAAGGCAAAGCTCTATTGACCGAACATGGCAAAAACAAACGCGGTAGACGGCCAAAGTCTGGCTAAGGATGTTCACTTTTTCACCTTATAGGCCGGGACAGCGGACAGGTCAATGATGCTGCTTTGGATTGTTGGGGCTTGGCGGCGGGCTTTCTTGCGCTCCCGATAGGCAGCGCTGGCGGCACGCTGGGCGACATGCCTGTCTGCATGAATGCGAGGTCGGCCCCGATTCCGCCGACCCGGTTGCACATCTGAACTGGCACCATCCGGCATAACTGTCTCCCGATCACCACAGACGCTTTCATTATACATGACGGCAACAGAAAATATCTTGCATTTATGTGACCATCATAACTTATAATACCTCGCAAGCCGACCTCACCGCGCCTCCCACTTTGTCCCCAGCTTCTTGGCATCCTTCTTGTCCGGCCACCAACACGACTGGCAGCTTTCGCACTTGTAGAAATCGCTTCCTTTTTTCGTCTTGAGCGTAATCGTGGGCTTTTTGCAGGACGAGCAGGCCGGGCCGGTGCCCGCTGCACCACGCCCTTTCCCTCCAGTGCCGCCGGCAGGCTTCCGCGCCTCTCCGATGCTTAACGTCGTTTTCCGGGCTGTTTCCACCAGCCTTGCTACAAAGTCACGCTGCAAAGACTCAAATTTCTCCAGCGATACCGTACCGCTGGCTATGGCGCCCAGGGCATCCTCCCATCGCGCCGTCAGTACCGGATCGGTCAGCTCTTTGGGTAAGGCATGAACGAGATCCCTTCCCGCCTTGGTGGACAGGATCTGCTTGCCTTTGCGTTCGATGAAGCACCGCTCCACCAGCAATTCCAAAGTAGCCGCTCGCGTAGCTTCCGTGCCCAGCCCTGACGTCTCCTTCAGCTTGGCCTTTGCCACAGGGTTATCCACCACCTTGTGAATATTCGACATCGCCTCAATGAGCGTCCCATCCGTGAACCGTGCCGGCGGTTTGGTTTGCTTGGCCTGCAACTCCGCACCCGTAACCGGTAAGACTTGGCCCTTTTTTAGTGTCGGAATATTTTGCGTATCCTCATTCCCCTCGCCCTCAAACACCTCCAGCCCATATACCGCTTTCCACCCCGGCTTGAGCGGCACATTTGCTGTGGTTTTCCACGCCTCACCGGCACATTCCAGGACCACCTTCGTCGCACGAAAAACGTAAGGTGGATAAAACTGCGCCAGATAGGACCGGACGATGATCTCAAACACCATCGCCGCTGCTCCAGAGAGCGAACCTTGCATAGAACCCGTCGGGATGATGGCATGGTGAGCCGTCACCTTGCCCGTATTCCAGATGGCCGACTTGCGGTTTGCATCGGCGCCCTTCGCCAGATCGCCAAAGCCTAGCTTCGCCAGTCCCGCAAATACCCGACTCGCTTCGCTGTGCTGCTCTTCAGGCAAGTACCGACAATCCGTGCGTGGATACGTCGCGCACTTGTGAGTCTCGTATAGCTCCTGGGCAGCATCCAGCACCTGCTGGGCGGAGAGCCCCAACTTTGCGGAGCACACCTTTTGCAGTTCAGACAGGGAGAATCCCAATGGAGCCTGCTGTTGTTTCTCGCTGCTCTGGTACTCCGTCACCGTGGCTTGGCCTGCCGCTTTGGCCTTGGCCACCAGTCCGGCGGCGGCGGCCTTGTCCGTTAGATAGCCCTCAGCGTCCACTCCCGCAAAATCGTCACGCTTCTCCCAGGCCGACCAAAAGCCTGTGCTGATACGCGGCACATAGAAATCCTTCGACTTGAATCGCTCGATCTTCTCGTCACGGGCCACCACCAGCGCCAAGGTTGGCGTCTGCACGCGCCCGACGGACACCACGCCCGATCCACTGTTGCGCAAGGTGAATGCACGGGTCAGGTTCATGCCCATGAGCCAGTCGGCCCGGGCGCGGGCCTCTGCGGAGTTGCAGAGATTCTGGTACTCTCTATTGTCCTTGAGATTCGCCAGCGCCTTTTTTACGCTCTGCTCGTCCAATGCGGCCAACCAGATGCGCTCCGTCTTGCCCTTCCAGCCCAGCTCTTCCAACACCTCGTCCACCAGTAACTGACCTTCCCGGTCAGGATCGCCTGCGTTGACCACCACTGATGCTTTCTTGAGTAAATCACGGATCACCTTGATCTGGGCCTTGGCGTCATCCTTTGGCCGACGCTTCCACTGCTCCGGGAAAATGGGCAACTCCTCAAAGCGCCATTTCTTCTTGCCCTTTGAAGTAACAGGGACCGTGTCTGGAGTGTAAAAATCAGGATCTTCCTGCTCGAATATGTGCCCAAAACACCAGGTCACAACGTCCGAACCACACTGAATAAAGCTATTGCCTTTGGACTTCTGCCCCGGCAGATACTCTGCTATGCCTTTTCCCAGACTAGGTTTTTCTGCGATGTAGAGTTTCAACGTGAGACCCATCCGTATGAATGCACGGATGGGTATAGATCAGGGTTAGGTCAACAGACCGCGATATCCCAATTTCCGCGATTGCCCTCGCAGTCCTACGCATTGCGGGCATGGGTAGAGCGATTCTGGCTGTGTAGCGTGGTTGCCGGAAGGTTCCAGCGGGGATC
>NZ_JBFRXP010000047.1:0-3709 GCF_041146875.1 Acidithiobacillus sp. IBUN Pt1247-S3
GGGGCATTGCCTACTCTCCGAGCTGCTCTTTGCAACTGGCAGTACTAACCTTTTGTAAAGTATCCATGCTTTTCGACGACCGTCAAGCAGCAGTTTTCGCGACCAAACCTTTACGTGACGGAAACTGCCCCTTTACAGGATTTCCGCGATCGCCTGATCCCGATGCTCGAGCCGTAGAACGATACCTGGAGTTGTGCTTGACAACTGGTTGGCGCCACTTATAGTTTACAAATATCGAAACTAACGAATAGGTGAAACATGTTTTTCAAACAACTGAGCCATAGCGACGGCACGCTTTCGTACTTTTACGGCTGTGGTGGCAAAGGATTCGCGGTGGCAGTAGATGTCGCTGCAGGTGATGAAGACTGGTTCCTGGAGGAGGCGAAGAAGGCTGCAGTGCGCATCAGCTTTGTTATTGACACCCATATCCATGCGGATCACCTCTCTGGGGGGCGTGCACTGGCCCAACGCGCCGATGCCCCCTATTGCATGTATGAGACCGATGAAAGCCTGGTTTCTTTTCCCATCCGTGGATTGCACGATGGGGAAATTCTGGAGACGGGCAATGTAGTGACCCAGGTGCTCCATACGCCAGGTCATACGCAAGACAGCATCTGTCTGCTGGTCAGTGACTTGCGCCGTAGTCAAGATCCCTGGTTTGTCCTTACCGGAGACACTCTCTTTGTTAGCGGCGTAGGTCGGCCAGACCTTGGAGGAACTCCGGAGGAAATGGCCCATCAACTCTATGATAGTTTGCAGCAAAAGCTCTTGCCGTTAGCCGATGATCTGGAAATTTTTCCGGGGCATGCCGCTGGCAGCGTGTGTGGCGCGGGACTTTCTGGGAAACCTTCCTCGACAATCGGCTTCGAGAAGCGTTGGGATCCATTTCTCAGTATGGACCGCGATCGCTTCGTGCAGGAACTTACGGAAACGATTCCGGAAAAACCCGCAGAAATGGCACGGATCGTCGCCACAAATCTAGGGAAAATGCCATGAACGAGGAGACAGTACGTTTCGCCCTCTTTGCTGAGGTCTTCGCTGCCCTTGCTCACCCCAAGCGCTTGGAGATCATCCACTTTTTGGGCCAAGAGCAACACAGTGCCGGAGAGCTGGCAGAACGGACCGGGCTCTCAAAGGCCAACCTCTCCCAGCACCTCAACGTCCTCAAGGCACGGGGCCTAGTCCACTGCGAAAAATGTGGAACCTTCTGTCATTACCGATTGACCAGTCCCAAGGTTTTGGAAACCTGCGAGATTGTTCGCGAACTCATCCTCGACCAGATGCAAATTACCTCGAAAACCCAGCAGACGGCACTGGCGGCAGTGATGCCGATCCGCAAGAGTCGTACCCCATGAGCCGTTCCTCAGTAGGTTCCTCCCAGCATGTGCGAGGCATCGCTCGCAACCGTGGTCAATTTCTGCTGCAGACCATGCAGGTATTTTTTGTCGGGCTGGTCATCGGCATGGAGCGCACGGTGCTGCCTTCCCTCGCCCACGATTTCGGGGTGACCAAGGGCGCGTTTCTCTTTCTCGCGAGCTTCGTGATTTCCTTTGGCCTGGTCAAAGGGGCGCTCAATCTGGTGGCGGGCACCCTTTCCGATCGCATTGGGCGCAAGCGTGTCCTGCTGTTCGGCTGGATCGCCGGCATCCCCATCCCCGTGCTGATCTTCTTCGCCCCCAACTGGTGGTGGATCATCGCCGCCAACGTCTTTCTCGGCATCAACCAAGCCTTCACCTGGACCATGACGGTGACCAGCCAGATCGACCTGGCGGGCAGCCGGCAGCGGGGTCTGGCGGTGGGGATCAATGAGGCGGCGGGTTATGTGGGCATGGGTCTCGCGGGTCTCGCCACCGGTTATCTGGCGGTGCTCTATGGCCCGCGTTGGGCCTTACTGCTCTTCGGGTTGGGCACCATCCTGATCGCCCTGGTACTGCTGGTGCGGGTGCGCGATACCATCGCCTGGGTCCATGCCGAGCATGCCACCCATCCCGTATCTGCGCCCCCGGCTACCGCAGGCTGGATGCACGGCTTTATTGATGTCTCTTTCCGGAACCCACGCTACCGCGCCTTTTGTCAGGCGGGGGTGGCCAACAAGGTGGCCGACACCCTCGTCTGGGTACTCTTTCCGCTCTACTTCCTGCAGCACGCCATGGGGGTGGTGGCCATCGGCTGGATCACCGGTATCTACGCTATGGTCTGGGGCCTGTGTCAGTTTTGGACCGGTCATCTGGCCGATCGTATCGGGCGCAAGATTCCCATCGTCAGTGGCTTCTTCCTGTTGTCTGCGGGCTTGGTGACCACCGCCCTGGTGCAAGGCTTTGTTTTGTGGGTTCTGGCGGCGCTGATCATGGGCCTGGGCATGGCGCTCCTGTATCCGAATCTGGTCGCCGCCATGTCCGACACGGCCCCGCCGCTGGAGCGGGGGCGCATCCTCTGTGTCTATCGCTACTGGCGCGATACGGGTTATGCCATCGGCGGATTGCTGCTGGGGCTGGTCGCCCAATGGAGTGACGAAATCTTGCCCGCCATCTGGATTACGGCCGGCATTGTCGCGGGCTCCGGCCTGTGGATCGCCCTGGCGGTACAGGAAACCCACTCACGCACCGTAGGAGAAAGCTGATGACGATAGCTTTGATTGTGTTGCATGCTGGCCCTCACTCCACAAACCCCCGTGCGGATACTGCCGTGCGGCTCGCGGGAGCGATGCTGGCAGACAACAAGGAGGTTCGCATGTTCCTCGCTGGAGAGGGGGTGCTTCTGCTCAAGCAGCCCCCTGACTTACTGCTGGAATTGCTGGCGTTGGGTTTGGAAGTTCAGTGCTGCGGCAGTTCGCTGCAAGCACAAGGGATGAAGCAGCTTCCTGATGGCGTCCAGAAAAGCTCTATGAAGGGGCTCTCCAGTTGGATGACCGAGGCTGATGAAGTGCTGAGTTTTTAGGCGGGAACCGATGGATATGACGCTTGTCTACCAGTTTACAATTTTCTTTATTTGCGAAGAATGGTGAGGTTGGAGTGCTTAGATGGGCGAGCAAACATGCAGGGGTTCTGGTTGGCTTTGTCATCATCTTCCAGGCGTTGTTATCCATTCCAAACGCCTGTGCCAGTACGGCATTCGTCCCCCCCATTGTTCAGAGTTCCCCTTTTTTGGCGCCGGCAAAAGCCTTTCGATTCACAGCACACATGGCGCCCGACAACCAGATCGTGCTGCAATGGACGGCTGCGCCACATTATCATTTGTACCGCAACCGCATTACGCTGCAGGTTTCTCCTACAAGCGTCCGTCTTGGTCCCTATCACTTGCCACCTGGAAAGCCGCTGCATATTCCAGGCGTGGGAACCCTCGCGGTCTATGAAGGGGTAACCACCACCGTTCGGGTGCCCGTGCATTTCGTCGGTACGCCACCCCATTCGTTCCAGGTCATCAGCACGTTCCAGGGATGTGCCAATGCCGGCGTCTGTTATCCCGTAGAACGCAAAGCCATCACCTTGATACCTACAGCCGCGGCCCTCTCTACCGTACCGTTCTTCGCGGCGCCTGCGACTCCCCAGCCATCGCACAGCGCGCCGCCGACTAGGCTTTCTCAGAAGCCTGTCGCGTCAGGTCTATATAGGGGTCCCCTCAGAAAACGGAATATAAAACCCGTTAAGCTCCTGCGAAGGGCCGCAGCGGCCGATATTTTCCCTGCTTGAGCTTGGCGCTACGCCGCCAC
>NZ_JBFRXP010000048.1:0-3551 GCF_041146875.1 Acidithiobacillus sp. IBUN Pt1247-S3
AGGGGTCCCCTCAGAAAACGGAATATAAAACCCGTTAAGCTCCTGCGAAGGGCCGCAGCGGCCGATATTTTCCCTGCTTGAGCTTGGCGCTACGCCGCCACAGGTAATCCCCCGTCAGATTGATGTGCTCCCAGCCCAGTGGCGACAGATATTGCAGCAGCGTTTCGTCGAGCACTTGCCCATGCTCCTGCAGGGCGCTGACCGCCCGCTCCAGATACACGGTATTCCATAGAACGACAGCCGCCGTCACCAGATTCAGGCCACTGGCTCGGTAGCGTTGCTGTTCAAAGCCCCGATCCCGGATCTCCCCCAGCCGATTGAAGAATACCGCCCGGGCCAGCGCATTGCGTGCCTCACCCTTGTTCAGCCCCGCTTGCACTCGCCGACGCAGCTCTACACTTTGCAGCCAGTCGAGGATGAACAGCGTCCGTTCTATGCGTCCCAACTCGCGCAGGGCCACCGCCAGACCGTTTTGACGCGGATAGCTGCCGAGCTTCCTGAGCATGAGAGAGGCCGTCACCGTCCCCTGCTTGATGGAGGCCGCTAGGCGCAGGATATCTGCCCAATGGGTGCGGATGAGCTGGAGGTTCAGGGTGCCGCCGACCATCGGCTTGAGGGCTTCATATCCGGGGCCATTCTTGGGGAGAAACAGCTTGGTCTCACCAAGATCCCGTATCCGTGGTGCAAAGCGGAAGCCCAGGAGATGCGTCAGGGCAAAGACATGATCCGTGAAGCCGGCGGTGTCCGTGTAGTGCTCTTCGATCCGCAGATCCGACTCGTGGTACAGCAGCCCATCAAGCACATAGGTCGAATCGCGCACACCGACGTTGACCAGCTTGCTGCTAAACGGCGCATATTGGTCGGAGATGTGGGTGTAGACCAACCGCCCCGGCTCCGCCCCATACTTCGGATTGACGTGTCCGGTGCTTTCGGCCTTGCCGCCGGCGCGGAAGCGCTGACCATCCGATGACGAGGTACTACCATCTCCCCAGTGCGCGGCGAACGGATTGCGTAGCTGCGCGTTGACCAGTTCGGCCAGAGCCACCGAGTAGGTCTCATCGCGGATGTGCCAGGCCTGCAGCCAGGAGAGCTTGGCGTAGGTCATGCCTGGGCTCGATTCCGCCATTTTGCTCAATCCAAGATTGATGCCGTCGGCAAGGATCGCCGTCAACAGCAGGGTCTTGTCCTTGGCTTCATCGCCACTCTTGAGGTGCGTGAAGTGACGGGTGAATCCGGTCCATGCGTCCACCTCCATCAGCAGTTCGGTGATTTTCATGTGCGGCAGTAGCGCCGCCGTCTGGTCGATCAGCGATTGCGCCGTGTCAGGTGCTACCGCATCCAGCGGGGTGATTTTCAGGCCGGAGTCCGTGATGATGGCATCGGGTAGGTCATCGGCGGCCGCCAGTTGATGGGCGCTGACGAGTTGCTGTTCCAGCAGGGCCATGCGCTCCTGCAAATAGGCTTCGCAGTCGGTGTTCACCGCCAGCGGCAGGGTGCCAGCCTGGGTAAGCTCGTCGAACCGCCCGGCAGGGATCAGGTAGGTGTCGAAGTCCTTGAACTGGCGCGAACCCTGCACCCAGATATCCCCAGAGCGCAGAGCATTCTTGAGCTCTGACAGGGCGCACAGCTCGTAGTAGCGCCGGTCGATGCCTTCTCCGGTGACCACCAGCTTTTTCCAGCGCGGCTTGATGAATCGGGTCGGTGCGTCCGCGGGTATCTTGCGGACATTGCTGTCATACAGGCCGCGGATCACCTCAATGGCGTCAAGCAGGTCCTGGGCCGCCGGCGCCGCCCGCAATTTGAGAACGGCCAGAAAAGGTGCGGCATAAAGTCGGACGGTGGTGTAGCTGTCGCCGATATGGTGGAGGAAATCGAAGTCGGCGGGACGGGCGAGATCTTTGGCTTCGGTGACGCTGGTGGTGAATGCCTCCCAGGGGAGGACCTTTTCAATGGCCGCAAAGGGATCCGCACCGCTCTTGCGGGCTTCCAGCAAGGCATCGCCGATCCGCCCGTACAGACGAACCTTGTCGTTGATGGCCTTCCCAGAACGCTGGAACTGCTCCTGATGTTTCTGTTTTGCGGCGTTGAATAGCTTTCCCATGATGCGGTCATGCAGGTCCACGATCTCATCAGTTACCGTGGCGGTGGCTTCGATGACCAATGCTGCCAAGGTCGCATAGCGGCGATGGGTCTCGAACTTGGCGAGGTCCGCTGGCGTCATCTGGCTACCCTCACGAGCCAGCTTGAGCAGGCGGTTCTGGTGAACCAGAAGATCCATGCCAGCGGGTAAATCTATCGCCTGTAAGGCCTGCAAACGCTCAATGTGCCGGCGCATATGCCGCGAGTTTGGTTTAGCCGGTGCCTCTCGTAACCAGGCCAGCACCGTCTTCTGGCTACCCTCCTTGCACTTGAGGAGCGCATCCAGTCGTTGACGGTGGTCGGCCGACAGGGTGTCTGTCAGTGCCGCATGAATCCGCCGATTGGCTCTGGTGATCGACTCGGCACAGATGCGGTCGATGACGCTCAAAGCTGGTAGCAATATTCGCTGTCCTCGCATGACCTCTACCAAAGCCATCGCCAATACAATGCCCTTATCAGTTTGTAATGCCTGATCCACAAGATTAGAAATGGCAGATTGATAATGGCGCGCAGTAAATGTCTGGAAACCAAAGATGGTCTGCAGCTCGACCAAATGCTCTCGTCTCGTATTTTCCCGCCGACCATACTCGGCCCAGCAACTTTCAGGGACTTTGAGCTGTTTTGCCACCATGCGCAGCATAGGGGCGAACGGTTCTTCATCGGCACGCATCATCACGCCAGGATGACGCATGTAGCAAAGCTGAACTGCAAAGCCTAACCGATTTTCTGGCCCGCGACGTTGCCCAATGATGGATAGGTCTGTTTCATCGAACGTGTAGTGCCGAATGAGCTCAGATTTGGAGGTGGGCATTTCAAGCAGGCTGTCGCGCTCGGTGGCGGACAAAATGGAACGGCGGGGCATGGAAGACTCCTCTCGCAAACGCTCGTTTTTGAGAGGGTACGCCAGCCATCGTGACCAAGAGCGGCAATCAATGACCTAGCGTTCTCAAAACACGGTCTTGAAATATTATTCTTGATTCATTACCTTCGCAATGAATACTGAGAGATTCAGGAGACTGCCATGCTGATCGGTTACGCCCGGGTATCCACCCAGGATCAAAATCTTGACCTGCAACGAGAAGCGCTGACCAAAGCCGGTTGCGAGAAGATCATGGAGGACCGGCTCAGCGGCGCCCGCGTAGAGCGACCGGGCCTTACTCAGGCGCTGGGAGATCTCCGCACAGGGGATACCCTGGTGGTCTGGAAGCTGGATCGGCTGGGACGTAGCGTGCGAAATCTGATCGACCTGGTCAGCAGCCTGCAAGCTCGGGACGTTCAGTTCAAAAGCCTGACCGACGCCATTGATACCGGGACGCCATCGGGACGGTTTTTCTTTCACGTCATGGCCAGTCTGGCCGAGATGGAACGGGATCTGACCATTGAGCGTACCCGTGCTGGCTTGGAAGCCGCCC
>NZ_JBFRXP010000049.1:0-3475 GCF_041146875.1 Acidithiobacillus sp. IBUN Pt1247-S3
CTGAACATCGCACCCATCTCTACCTTGGCTCCACGCATGATCGAATCCCTCCGTGCCCTGTTCCGGCAATTATACCACGGACTTTTTCAGCAGCCTGTTAAGTTATAGAAGGGCGGTTTCAAGATTGAAGCGCAACACCAGCGCGTAACTCTCTGACTTGCTGTGCCATCACTTCGGCGGGTGTTCTAAAACCCAGGGTTTTCCTTGGGCGATTATTGAGTTCCTCGGCGACCTGCGTCAAGTGACAGCCTCTTCCAATGACACATGAGCCTAAAGGGAGGGCGTGATTCCAAGGTGAAGTGAGCCTGAACGGTCTGGGTTTGGGATCATCGGAGGATGATCGTGACACTCAAGACTCAAGGACTACAGACCCTCGACCAGATCCGCGCTTTTGTGGAAGGTGCCCAGGCCCTCGATTTTGCCGCCCCAGCCCGAGACGAGGCGTATGACTGGATTGCCGGCGAGCTGCGCCGCTTCCAGTACGTGCGCTTGGGCAAGGTTGCCCGAGGATGGCTGCACCGCTACTTGGAGAAGGTGACGGGCTTATCCCGCGCGCGGGTGACCCGTCTGATCACGCAATTCCGGGCCGGCGGGCAGATCCGGGACCGGCGTGGTCCGCCCAGTAAGCCCTTTCCGCGCCGCTATACCGCAGCCGACGTGCAGGCCCTGGCGGAGCTGGATGCCTTGCATGACACGTTGTCGGGTCCGGCCACCCGCAAGCTCTGTGAGCGCGCTTATCGGGTATTTCACGACGCCCGCTATGAGCGCCTGGCGACGATTTCCAATGGCCATCTGTACAACCTTCGCCACTCCCAGGGCTATCAACGCCAGCGTGGCCGTGTGGACAAGACACGGCCCGTCCAGGTGGCCATCGGGGAACGGCGCAAGCCCTACCCCGGCGGGAGACCCGGCTTTCTGCGGGTGGATTCCGTCCATCAGGGCGACCTGGATGGCATCAAGGGGCTATATCACATCAACCTCGTCGACGAGGTGACGCAGTTCCAGTTCGTGGGCTCCGTCGAACGCATCAGCGAGCGCTTCCTGCTGCCCGTTCTGGAGGCCCTGATCGACGCCTTTCCCTTTGTCGTGCACGGCGTTCACTCCGACAATGGCTCGGAATACATCAACAAACGCGTCGCCAGATTGCTGGAGAAACTGCGCGTCGAGCAGTTCACTAAATCCCGCGCCCGGCGCAGTAACGACAATGCGTTAGTGGAGTCCAAGAACGGGTCTGTGGTCCGCAAACATTTGGGCTACGCCCACATCCCGGGGCGCTTTGCCCGGCAGGTCAACGCCTTCGCTCAGGAGCTGCTCTCCCCGTACCTGAACTTCCATCGGCCGTGCTTCTTTCCGATAGAGGAGATCGACGCCAGAGGCCGACTACGGAAACGCTATCCCTACGCACAGATGATGACCCCTTACGACAAGCTCAAGTCTCTGGATCACGCCAGCCAGTACCTGAAGCCCGGCGTCAGCTTCGCAGGCCTGGATGCAATCGCCTACGCCAGCAGCGATAATGAGGCCGCTCTCTGCCTCCAAAAGGCTCGGGCAAAGCTCTTTCGTTCCATCAACAACGCCCAACACTCAGCCGCCTGACAGGCGCTCACTCCTGCCCCTCCTTCAGGCTCATCTCTGGATTGGAAAGAACTGTGACGTTGCGAATATTCCGACAGGTCAGTTCCCTTGGGGAAATACTGGCGCAGCAGGCCATTGGTATTCTCGTTTGTGGGGCGTTGCCACGGGCTGTGTGGGTCTGCGAAAAATACCCGGATTCCGACCCGCCGTTCCAGCTCCTGATGCCTTGCCATCTCTTTCCCTTGGTCATAGGTCAGTGTCTGTCGAAACACTTTGGGCAGACTGCGTAGCCGCCGCGTGAAGCCCTCCAGAACCGATTCTGCTGTAGCGTCATCGACCCGTGCCAAGATCACGAATCGACTGCTCCGGTCGACTAAGGTGCCAATGGCGCTGCCGTTGTAGGCCCCCTTGATGAGATCCCCTTCCCAATGGCCTGGCACCTCCCGTCCTTCGGCCTCTGCAGGCCGCTCACGGATAGAACGCATGTTCCGTATACCACCCCTGCGGTCCTTCCCACGGCTGCGCGGACGACGCTTCTGATGCCCCTGGCGCAGAGCATCAATGAGTGCCGCTTTCAGCTCTCCTGCCGGATGCGCATAGATGTACTGGTAGATCGTTTCGTGACTGACCTGTTGAGCTTTGTCCTCGGGGTGTTCCACACGCAGCCTCCCAGCCACCTGCTCTGGCGACCATTTCTGGTCCAGAATGGCTGTGGTGACCTGTTCCGTCAACGCCGAACCCATGACCAGCTTGCGTGCGCCTCTATGCCTCCGCTGCGAGCCAGGAGAGCGAAGCGGGGGCGAGTAGTCCCCAGTAGGCAGCGCGGCGAACTGCATCCGCCGAAACGACCGCGTAGCTGGGAGTGTAGGCGCGTGCTGTGCCGCATGGCTGCCGTAAAGTCATTCGGGAGCCGGAGTGTGCCGCCTGCGCCCCAACGAGGGCGGGGCGACACGCCGGTGACCGGGACGGCTGGGGCTTATTATCTGGTCGGCAGCGCAAGGCCGGTCGCGCAACGACGCGCGAAAAGGCTTGCTGAGCACGCCGACTCGCTTTCTGGACTGGGCTCTCTCCCGTCCCGAGACAGCATCATAGCTGCTACCAACCCAGCCTCGGCGACGCTCCCGGCTCAGGGTACTGACATCACGCTGCAACTCTTTCGCCATGCCCCTCAAGCTCATCCCTTGGTTCAGTCCGCGCTGCAACCGATTCCTCTCATCCATGCTCAACTGCTGATACCTCTTGCCCATACTCCACCTCCAGCCCCATTGGACCAAAGGTATTGCACTTCATTTCTGAGCCGGCCAAGATTTGTGCGGCCATATAGAAAATGAACGTTGTGTATCGAGAGTATGCTCTTGCAGTGGGGAACATTGGTCCGGGTGAAGTAAATAGAACAACAATGGCACCAGCATGCTAAAATAGGAGGCAGAATGAATCCGCAAGAAACCTTGGCTACCCAGATCACTCATTATCTTCTCGGGATTCTGGGAGCAGGAGACACAGATCCTGCTCTGGATGAAGAAATCCCTGTCACGCTACAAAGGATCCTGGAACCTGTGGTGCAGCGCATCCGGGCGATGCAGGGGGCGGAAGGCAAGGCCCACCAGACGGCAGAATCGCTGCGCAATGTCACTGTGCAGGTAGATCACTCTGCCGAGGAGATCGAAGCCGCCGCCCAGGGTATGGCGGCGGCTTCCAAGAGCACCGCTGCGGTGATTCAGAACAATGAACACATCGTTCGGGACTTGCAGCAGAAGTTGCACGCGATTGGATCTACCCTGCAAGACATTCAACAGATTTCCTATCAAACCAATTTGCTGGCTCTGAATGCGGCAATTGAGGCCGCACGGGCGGGAGAACACGGGCGGGGCTTTGCCGTGGTGGCAGATGCGGTCCGGAA
>NZ_JBFRXP010000050.1:0-3449 GCF_041146875.1 Acidithiobacillus sp. IBUN Pt1247-S3
TCTGTGCCAGCCATAGAGAAGATAGATGGCTCAATAAATCCTGAGAATAGAGAGACGTTTTTAGGATTTAGGTCCTGTAGCTTAAACCAGTTAGCGGCATCCGCGTATTGAGCCACTATAGCTAGTACAACAGCAGAGAGTCCAGCGGCTACCAACTTTTTTGCACTCATATGTTGTTTCCCCTCGCCTATCTTGTGTTAAAATACATAATCGGATTATTATGCAATTCGTGTGCCATAGTGGAATCGGTACATTGTGTAGTTGTTTTGTTCTGTAAGGGATAGGATCGTCCAACTAGCTGTCCCAAATAGGGCATTTTTCATCGTGAATTAGTTAATTTCTATATACGGAGAAACTTATGAATAGCGTTGGGGCTTTTCTATCTACTGCGGCATTACTCGTCTTTAGCGTTGGTACAGCATTGGCTTCTGATGCTTCCTTCTACACAGAAACCATCCCTGCGCCAATGGCGTCTGCCCAAAAAGAGGTTGTGCAGGCGCTTTCCCATGGACATTTTAAAGTCGTTATGAATTTAGATATTTTAAAAAGGATTGAGGCCAAGCAGAAGGTGCTACATATCCCAAATCTGAACCAGGGGGGCTATGCTGACGCCAGGGCCGTCGTCTTTTGCAACCCTTTCTTGTTTAGCGCACTGCTGAACAACGATTGGCAGGCAGCATCTGTTTGTCCGCTAAACCTCACTCTGCTGAGTAAAGGAGGCAACACCACCGTGATATTCCCCAGGAGGGCCGCCTACACCCATGCCACTAAGGCATCGCTGGTCGGGATGAAAATTGATCAGATGGTAATCTCTAGTCTCCAAACCATCCCGGGAAGCCATCCATAGTTTGAATCTCCACCTTTCCGCATGATGAAGGGAGGGTAGTCTGTGAGCCTGGAAACCCTGTCAGTTGATACGAAGTTCTATCGTAGCTTGTTGGCCATGGTGCGTATCTTGCGGGATGATCTTGGCGGTGATGTGGAGAAAGCCTTCGGAAGGGTTGCTAATCAGCTTGCAGATGATTTGCAGCTGCCGTTGGTCTGGATTGGTATTTTAGAACCCGGTTCAACCTGGGTAAATGTGACGGCAAAGGCAGGATCCGCATGGGAATATGCGCAAGATCTGCGCATCAGCAGCTTGGAACATATTCCCGAGGGGCGGGGACCAGGAGGGAAGCTTTTACGTTTAGGTGAAGGCGTGGTCGTCGGAGATTTTCTGCAGTCTCCAGAATTTGCTCCATGGCGGGAACTTGCATACAGCTTTGCCCTCAAACAAAACATAACTTCTGTGAAGTCTACCGAAGATGGTAACAAAATTATCATGGGGGCATTTCTCTCTGGTGACAATGGGTTTTCCCCAGCGATACCATCTTTCCGGAGAGTCGGCGTGCTCAGCAGGCCTTTTCGCGCGTCGTTGCGCGATCGGCCTTGCGCTGCCGACCAGATAATAGGCCCCAGCCGTCCCGGTCACCGGCACACCGCCACGCCCTCGTTGGGGCGCAGACGGCGCACTCGTCTCCCGAATGACTCGACGCCAACCATGCGGCACAGCACGCGCCTGCACTCCCGGCTTCGCGGTCGCTTCGGCGGATGCAGTTCGCCGCGTTGCCTTCTGGGGACTACTCGCCCCCGCTTCGCTCTCCTGGCTCGCAGTGATTGTCGGATTTAACGCGGGACCTTGCGGTCTATGTCCATCAAAAGGCGATAGCAAGAGACTTCCTTCGTCTTCAGGGCTATCAACGAGCAGTTCTGAATGTGCAACAGCAGCTTCTTCACCAGAATAGTCCTCAAGCCATGTATGATAGTTTGGTGCGTAGCGTAATAGCAGACACGGAAGCTATTGGGGCTTATATTATTGGGAGAGCATCGGAATTTTCCAGTTTGTCCATACTCGCCATGAATGATTTGGAAAATAACGCACTCTCAAATCAAGACGGAGCATCAAGATATGCTAGTCAAGGGATATGCCCAACGATTGTTGCTAATGAGGTGATTGATTCAGGATTGCAGTATGGTCCAATAGATCCCAGTTCATCTGCGTTAAATAGTTTTGTTAATGATAATAGGGGATTTTTTGCGCGGGTACGTAGCGTCATGGCCATCCCGGTATTTTTGGATGACATAAAATCCCCGTTTGTGGTGCTGGTTATAGAGGCGGATGAGTTGAGGTACTTTACGAAACCTCTCCAAGAGACGCTGCGGCAGCTGGCTGCAAGCCTGGGAGTTGGTCTTAGTCGCTATTTCGAACATATCAAGCTAGAAGTGGCGAAATCAGAAATTGAAAAATTAGCTCGTCATGATGCACTTACGAATTTACCTAACCGACGATTTCTTGAGGAAAGATTGGAGCAAGCCGTGTACCGCTCCCATATTTATGATAAACTGTTAGCTGTATGCATGCTGGATTTGGATGGATTCAAGTTTATCAATGATACGCACGGGCATGGGGTCGGCGATCTGGTGCTCTGCACGTTGGCGCAACGTTTTCAATTAGGCTTGCGCAAAAGCGATTTTGTCGCCCGCCTTGGTGGCGATGAGTTTGTCATACTGATCGAAGAATTGTCTGATGTGGCGGCATTTGAGAAGCTGGTAAGAAAAATTGGGGAGATGATTTGTTCGCCAATTTCTATAGACCATACATCGCAAGTCTCTGTCGGCGTAAGTCTTGGTGCAGTAATTTATCCATTCATTGAATACAAAAACTCTGTGATTGAGTTGCTTCAACATGCAGATTATGCTCTTTACGAGAGTAAATCCATCAAGGAAAAACGTGCGTCATTTTGGACGCTATATGGCTAGAAACAAGGCTCTTAAGGAGAAATTGTTTTGGCGAATGTTTAAATTATAGAAGATTTGTGAGGCCATATAGAAAATGAACGTTTTGTGTCGAGAGTATGTTCTTGCAGTGGGGGACATTGGTCCGGGGCAAAGTAAACAGAACAACAACTGCACCAGCATGCTAAAATAATAGGAGACAGAATGAATCCGCAGGAAACCTTGGCTACCCAGTTCACTGATTATCTTCTCGGGATTCTGGGCGTGGGAAACACAGATCCTGCTCCAGATGAAGGAATTCCTGTCGCTCTACAAAAGGTCCTGGAGCCTGTGGCGCAGCGCATCCGGGCGATGCAGGGGGCGGAGGGCAAGGCCCACCAGACGGCAGAATCGCTGCGCAATGTCACCGTGCAGGTAGATCACTCTGCCGAGGACATCGAGGCCGCCGCCCAGGGTATGGCGGCGGCTTCCAAGAGCACTGCTGCGGTGATTCAAAACAATGAACACATCGTTCGGGACTTGCAGCAGAAGTTGCAGGCGATTGGATCTACTCTGCAAGACATTCAACAGATCTCCTATCAAACCAATTTGCTGGCTCTGAATGCGGCAATTGAGGCCGCACGGGCGGGAGAACACGGGCGGGGCTTTGCCGTGGTGGCAGATGCGGTCCGGAA
>NZ_JBFRXP010000051.1:0-2655 GCF_041146875.1 Acidithiobacillus sp. IBUN Pt1247-S3
TCTGTGCCAGCCATAGAGAAGATAGATGGCTCAATAAATCCTGAGAATAGAGAGACGTTTTTAGGATTTAGGTCCTGTAGCTTAAACCAGTTAGCGGCATCTGCGTATTGAGTCACTGTAGCTAGTGCAACAGCAGAGAGTCCAGCGGCTACCAACTTTTTTGCACTCATATTTTGTTTCCCCTCGCCTATCTTGTGTTGAAATAAATAAGTGGCTATTATGCAATTCGTGTGCCATGGCGGAATCGGTACATTGTGTAGTTGTTCTGTTCTGTACGGGATAGAGTCGTCTAACTAGCTGTCCTAAATAGGACATTTTTCATTGTGAATTAGTTCATTGCTATATACGGAGAAACTTATGAATAGTGTTGGAGCTTTTCTATCTACTGCGGCATTACTCGCCGTTGGCATTGGTACAGCATTGGCTTCTGATGCTTCCTTTTACACAGAAACCATCCCTGCGCCAATGGCGTCTGCCCAAAAAGAGGTTGTGCAGGCGCTTTCCCATGGACACTTCAAAGTCGTTATGAATTTAGATATTTTAAAGCGCATTGAAGCCAAGCAGAAGGTGCTACATATCCCAAATCTGAACCAGGGGGGCTATGCTGATGCAAGGGCAATCGTCTTTTGCAACCCTTTCTTGTTTAGCGCGCTGCTGAACAGCAATTGGCAGGCGTCATCTGTTTGTCCGCTAAACCTTACCTTGCTGAGTAAAGGAAGCGACACTACCGTGATATTCCCCAGGAGAGCCATCTACACGCATGCCACTAAGGCATCGCTGGTCGGGATGAAAATTGATAAGATGGTAATCTCTAGCCTCCAAACGATCCCGGGAAGCCATCCATAGCTTGAATTCCCAGCTTTCCGCATAGAGAGGGTAGTCTGTGAGCCTGGAAACCCTGTCAGTCGATACGAAGTTTTATCGTAGCTTGTTGACCATGGTGCGTATCTTGCGGGATGGTCTTGACGGTGATGTGGAGAAAGTGCTCGGAAGAGTTGCTGATCAGCTTGCAGATGACTTGCAGCTGCCGTTGGTCTGGATTGGTATTTTAGAACCTGGTTCAACCTGGGTAAATGTGACGGCAAAGGCAGGATCCGCATGGGAATATGCTCAAGATCTGCGTATCAGCAGCTTGGAACATATTCCCGAGGGACGAGGACCGGGAGGAAAGCTCTTACGTTTAGGTGAAGGCGTGGTCGTCGGAGATTTTCTGCAGTCTCCGGAATTTGCTCCATGGCGGGAACTTGTATACAGCTTTACTCTCAAACAAAATATAACTTCTGTAAAGTCTACCGAAGATGGTAGCAAAGTTATTATGGGGGCATTTCTCTCTGGTGATAATGAGTTTCCCCCAGCGATACCACCTTTGTTGTCGGATTTAACGCAGGATCTTGCGATCTATGTCCAGCAAAAGACGATAGCAAGAGACTTCCTGCGTCTTCAGGCCTATCAACGAGCAGTTCTGAATGTGCAGCAGCAACTTCTTCACCAGAATAATCCTCAAGCCATGTATGATAATTTGGTGCGTAGCGTAATAGCAGACACGGAAGCTATCGGGGCTTACATTATTGGGAGAACGTCGGAATTTTCCACTTTGTCCATACTCGCCATGGATGATTTGGAAAATAACGCGCTCTCAAATCAAGGCGGGGCATTAAGATATTCTAGTCAAGGGATATGTCCAACGATTGTCGCTAATGAGGTGATTGATTCAGGATTGCAGTATGGTCCAGTAGATCCCGGTTTATCTGTGTTAAATGGTTTTGTTAATGATAATAGGGGATTGTTTGTTCGGGTACGTAGCGTCATGGCCATCCCGGTATTTTTGGATGGCATGGAATCCCCGTTTGTGGCGCTGGTTATAGAGGCGGACGAGTTGAGGTACTTTACGAAACCTCTGCAAGAGACGCTGCGGCAGCTGGCTGCAAGTCTAGGGGTTGGTCTTAGTCGTTATTTCGAACATATTAAGCTAGAAGCGGCAAAATCAGAAATTGAAAAGTTAGCTCTTCATGATGCACTTACGAATTTACCCAACCGACGATTTCTTGAAGAACGCTTGGAGCAAGCCGTTTACCGCTCCCATATTTATGATAAACTGCTGGCCATATGTATGCTGGATTTAGATGGATTCAAGTCTATCAACGATACGCACGGGCATGATGCTGGCGATCTGGTGCTTTGCACGTTAGCGCAACGTTTTCAATTAGGCTTGCGCAAAAATGATTTTGTTGCTCGCCTTGGTGGCGATGAATTTGTCATTCTGATCGAAGAATTATCTGACGTAGCTGCATTTGAGAAGCTGGTTAGAAAAATTGGGGAGATAATTTGTTCGCCAATTTCTATAGATCACACATCACAAGTCTCTGTCGGCGTAAGTCTTGGTGCAGTAATTTATCCATTCGTTGAATACAAAAATTCTGTAACCGAGCTGCTTCGGCATGCAGATTATGCGCTTTATGAAAGCAAATCTATCAAGGAAAAACGGGCATCGTTTTGGATGCTCTATGGCTAGAAATGGAGCTCATAAGGATGAATTTGTTTGGGCGACCCTTTAAACAGGCTGCGGAAAAACCCTGCAATAAAATCTGCGAGGCACCTGATTTTCTCGAAAAACGCGGCCTGAAGGCACTTCTAGACGGCTTTTGTGCAGTTTTT
>NZ_JBFRXP010000052.1:0-2634 GCF_041146875.1 Acidithiobacillus sp. IBUN Pt1247-S3
CCTTAAAAAGGCGGTTTTAGCTTATTGGCGCATTGACAAAGGAGTAGTCCAATGACATTCAAGATCATCATGCGCCTCGGGCTCGCGGCTTGCGCCATTGCAACCGGGGTGAGTTGTACGGCACAGGCGGCGGACACGCCCTCGTCCTGGCCGATGTATGCGATGCAGCCAGGCCATAATGCGGCGATGAAATCGCGGTTTCCGGCAGTAAACTGGACCTACGAGGTGCCAGAGGCGGCGGATGCGCGTAAGGCAGTGAAGAACAACACGATCATTCGTGATCTGGTCGGGTTTCCGATAGGGGTTGCAGTGGTCGACGGTGCGGTGTTCGCGCCGAACGACAACGGCTATCTGTACAAGCTCAATGCCAGGACCGGAAAGCTCGAATGGTCGTTCAATGCCTATAACCAATTGATGACCACGCCGGTGGTGGCCACTGCCGGTGGCAAGCAGCTCGTGTTCATCGGTGCCGGTAACTCGGTGTTCACATACAGCCATGCCGAGAAATTCGGCGTCAAGGGTGCTGCAGTGATTCGTGGGTCCGATGTTTCGGCGGTTGATGCCGTCGATGCCGCGACAGGCAAGCTCGTGTGGACCTATAGGACCAAGGGCGAGGATATGCCCACGGCGGTGTTCGACAAAGGAATGCTGCTGTTCGGCAACGGTGACGGACATGTCTATGCGCTTGATGCCGCAACTGGGGAGCTCAAATGGAAGACGGTGATCACGTCCTTCGTCAGCATGTCGTCCGCCACGTTCGATCCAAAGAAAAATGTGATCATCATGGGTGGCACGCATCCGAGCAATATCTATGCGCTCAACGTAGCGACCGGCAAACGGTTGTGGACGGTGCATCCGAAGCACATCTTTTCGAGCAGCGGCGGGGATGGAACCTGGGCGGTCGAGGGTGATGTCGCGATCGGACAAATCGAAACCCGGTCGTCTTCCCAGAAGGCGACCTCGGGTTCAGAGGAAATCGCGATCAATATCGGGACCGGCAAGATCGTGTGGTCGAAAACGCTCGGGGTCGGCAAGACACCGCCGCGCAATAAGGATGCAGTTCCGGCGATTATGGATGGCGTGATCTATACCGGCAGCCCTGTGACCCACGACGAGTACGCGATCGATGCCAAGACCGGCAAGATCATCTGGACTGTGCCGCTCAAGGCGGGAATGAAGGCGGCCCCGACGATCGTGGGCGACGACGTGATCCAACCGACCGGCAAGGGTAATATTTTCACGCTTGTCAAATCGAGTGGCAAGATCACTCATGTTTATAACCAGAAGGAGGGCGGCTACGGCCCGCAAAATGGTGTTGCCGTGGGCAGCACATATTTCATCGGTACCAATGATGGATTCATGCAGGCAATACCACTGAAGATGCTTGGCGCGTCCGAGTAGGCTCGATGGCTGGGCGGGGTCAGCGCGATTTTTTCGAAGTTCGGGGTTGAGACTAAGGGCTCGGGTTGGGGGGATGGGGAGAGCGGTTTGTCAAAGCGGCAATCCTCGCGGGTGGGAAAGTGAAGCTGTGAAGAATCTGCGGAAAGTCAGCATGCTCAGCAAGGCTTTCCGCGTCCCTGAGGAAGATCGACGCCAAATTCATACAGCAATCCGCGAATCGCGCTCACCTGCATCGTTTGGATCTTAACCAACTGCTCACGCATGCGATGCAGCACCAGAACCGATGGACCACTTGTAGGCGTGCCGTAGGGGCGGTAAGACGAACCGGCGAATGCTTCCTCAGTTCGCCGCTCTGCAAGGCCGGAATCATGGCTTGGCAAAGGGAAAGGCCCGAAGGTTCTGGTCGCTGTGGGAAACTACGGGAGCCGGTACACACAGCCCCGAGGAGAGATGGGCAGAAATGCCCGAGGTACCAAGCACCCGCACGGATGGAAGGAGATGAAATGGCGGCATGGACATTGGATAAACGCAAGAAACCACTGATGCCGTGCTCGGAGAAGCAGGCGCGGATACTGCGAGAGTGGGGTCATGTGCGAATCCACCAGATGGGTACACCATGATGAAACCATCGGACCCCGTTCTGCATCGCGATGTCTATTTACTCTGCTTTTCGGCATTTTTTGCCGATCTCGGTTATCAGGGTGTGGCGGCCTTGTTTCCGCTCTATGTGGTCTTTGAATTGCATGCGGCCATCTACTGGTACGGCATCATCACCGCCATAGCCTTTGGCGGTGGGTCATTTTTTGCCTATTTAGGTGGTCTCGCTGGGGACCATTTTGATCAGAAAAGTCATCATTGCCGGAAACGCGCTTATTCCGCTCATGGCGTTTTCCGCTCTCACGGGTAGCTTGTGGGGAGCCGCCATTCTGTTCATTGGCGGGTGATGGGCACGCTATTTTCGTACACCCGCACGACGCGCTCTCCTGGTTCAGGTAACGCCGGCCTCGGAGCGTAGTCGAGTGTTTGGTCTGCTCCATGCCCTGGATATCGCTGGTGGGATGCTGTCCGCACTACTGGCGATTGGCTTTCTGGTCGTGGGTATTTCCATCCATTGGATCATCCTTTACGCCCTTGCTCCCCCGAGTTCGACAGTTAATTTTATAACTCATTGATATTGCGAATAGCGATTTTAAAACGCTCCACTACAACAGAGTCAGTTGCTGAGACGCGGCT
>NZ_JBFRXP010000053.1:0-2502 GCF_041146875.1 Acidithiobacillus sp. IBUN Pt1247-S3
TCCAGCCAACCCACCTAACAGGAAGGTGATGGTCACGCTACGCTGGGTTTTTCCCAGTGGAAGGGCAGGAGTTCTTGCAGGCGATGGTGGGGCCAGGTCGGCAGTTTTTCGAGGACATCACAGAGATAGGCGAAGGGGTCGACGTCATTGAGCTTGCAGGTCTCGATCAGGGTGTAGATGGAGGCTGCGCGTTCGCCTCCGGCGTCGCTGCCCGCGAAGAGATAATTTTTGCGCCCAATGGCCACGCCACGGATGGCACGTTCTACCGGGTTGTTGTCGATGCTGAGATGACCTTCGGTGAGGTACAAGGTCAGTGCTGGCCAGCGCTTCAAGGCATAGCCAATGGCCTTGGCAATCGCGCTCTTCGGCGCCACTTGCCGCTGTACTTCGCTCAGCCAGGTATGGAAGGTTTCCAGCAAGGGGCCTGCCCGTTGCTGGCGCAAGGTGGCTTTTCGTTCTGGCGGGTCGTCCTGGATCTGGGCTTCGACCTCATAGAGCTTGGCGATGCGCAGCAACGCTGCCTGGGCCACCGCACTAGGTGCGGCCTGGTTCACGTCGTAGAAGTGTCGGCGCACATGCGCCCAACAACCCGCCTCGATGATCTCTCCTTTCCGATACAGGGCATCATAGCCAGCATAGTCATCGGTCTGGAGGATCCCTTTCCAGGCCCCCAGGAAGGTCTGCGGATGGATCCCCTGGCGATTGGGGGCGTAGTCGAAGACGACGATGGGGTATTCGGCATCCGCCTGACTGCGGTAGACCCAGAGATAGGCTTTTTGCGTCTTGCCGTTGCCGGGGTGCAGGACCGGGAGGGAGGTTTCATCGGTGTGCAGAATCTGCCCCTGGAGCAAGCTCTCTTTGCAGGCCCCCGCGAGGATCTGCAGCCAGAATTCGCCTTGCCCCAGCCAACTGCACAGAGTCGCTCGGGAGAGCGCTACCCCCAGACGGGCATATTGCTGTTCTTGCCGATACAAAGGCAGGTGGTCGAGATACTTTGCGGTAATGACCTGGGCAATCAGGCGTGCAGTTGGGCGCCCCTTGTCGATTACCTGGGCCGGCAGGTCCGGGCTTTCCAGGGTACTGCAAGGACGGCAAGCCATCTTGGGGCGGATGTGGCGCAGGACGCGGAAGTGGCCGGGGACATAGTCGAGCTTTTCCGTCACCTCTTCGCCGATCTGGACCAGATCGCCACCACATTCCGAGCAGGTGCAAGTTGCGGGATGGTGGTGGATCTCTTCCCGCGGCAGGGTGTCTGGAAGCACCGTCCGCCCCGGATGCCGACGCTTGCGTGGCGTGCGAGAGGTCTCTGTTACCGGCAACTCATCGATGGTGGTTTCCATTACAGCGATTTCGGTTTCCAGGGTCTCTTCCCAAAGGCTGAGCTGATCGGGCGAGAGCTTTTCCGAACGTTTGCCAAAGCGCCAACGTTCGAGCTTGGCGATGATCATTTTCAGGTGGGCGATGTTGGCATCACGGGCGGCAATATCGTGGTCTTTCTGGGCGAGGATATGTGCCGTTTCGACATCACGTCCAGCGAGAATCCGGGCGACTTCCGCGGCGCGTTCGGCCTCGCGTTCTTCCTGCTGTTGCAGCAGGTTCAGCACGAGGTTGCGCAGGGCTTCGGGGCTGTCGGGAAGGACAATGGGAGGTGTGCTTGCCATGGAAGAAGTATACCAAAACCAAAGCACTTATACCAGTATTTCCAATAGCTTAGACCTGTGTTGGCGCACATTTCTGCAGGCTCGGCAGGGGTGTCCACGGACGTCCTTCGACCAGCATCGCCCACTGTGCCGCAGAGAGTTCCATGGCGCCACCCTCTGCGCGTGGCCAGTGCAAACGCCCTTGGTCCAGGCGGCGATACAGGAGCCAAAACCCCAAGCCATCCCAGAGCAATAACTTCAAGCGATCACCGCGGCGATTGCGAAACACAAAGGCCTGCCCACCAAAGGGATTGGCGGCCAATACCCCATGCACCTTGGCGGCCAGACCATCAAAGCCCAGACGCATGTCCACCGGTGTCGCAGCCAACCAGATCTGTACCCCCGGACTCAGCCACATGGGCGCTCCAGCACCTGCACCAGCGTCTGCAGCCACTGCGCATCGACCGGCACAGAGAACTTCAGGCTCCGCCCCGACAAGAGCTGTACCTCCACCGGCGACGACGAAACCCGCAGGGGTGTCAGCGTGACCGGCAAGAACCCCGCGCTGGATGTCTCTTCTACCGGCGAGACCTCGCTGCCCGCAAAGCGTTTGCGCCAATAATACCACGACGGAATCGCAATACGCCGTAACCGATAGCCCAGAGGCCTGACAATCTTCTACCCGCTGCCGCCACATCTCTCGCTTCTCTTCCTTCGCCATCTCCGTTCCTCCGTGCTCAACGCAAGGCGAGAATCGGATAAGCTACCAAGAATGAAAAGGTGGGTTGGCTAGACGTACATGGACGCCCCCGATTTGCCAAGCCATCAGTTCATGAGAAACAGAGCGGTGAAAGATTGCTCC
>NZ_JBFRXP010000054.1:0-2316 GCF_041146875.1 Acidithiobacillus sp. IBUN Pt1247-S3
TCTTTTACACGCCAGAATCCGGGGACGGAGGAACTCTGTGTCACTTTCGGCGCTGGGAAGGGCGAGAGCTTCTCCTAGAACCTGTCAGTCCTTTGCTCGGAGAAGAGATCCAGCTCCGCAAGCCCCTGCTCTTTGTGTTGGCACGACCGCAGATTTTGGGGTTCTTTGCCGATTGGAAACACAGTGCCCAAGGATTGCACTATTTCGACCTGCCCACCCGGGTACTCGCCCGGAAAGCCCGAGAGCGGCGACGGGTACCGATTGAAGGAAACATTCTGATGCGGGCCAAAAATGGCCGCACGCTCTACGGCAAGCTGCACGATTTCAGCCCGGGGGGCGCGTCGATGTTCCTGGACCAGGATTTCTTGGAGCCTGGTGAGATGGTGCTGGTGGAGTTTGAAATCCCCGAGTGTGGTGCCTGCGAGACGGTTGCCACCATTGCGCGCCGGGAGCGGATCAATCACCCACTCTATCCCTATCTGTACGGCATTCATTTTCAGCTGACGGAAGCGCAGCAGCGGAAAGCCGAGCACCTGTACCTGTGTAAGAAGGGGGAGCAGATCAGGAATGTGGTGAACTCAGCTCGCGATCGTTTTTCCGGCAAAACTTTCTAGTAATGCGCAAGATCTTCCCGCTCGATACGGCACGAGATGCGCGTTGGCGTCGGCATTGCCTGGATGAGCTCGCCAAACGCTGGCGGATGCCGCCAGAGCAGATACTGGATACGTTGCTGCTGGAGGCCTATCTCCAGGTAATTGTTGATGCGGCACAATCACGTGCGCAACCCGATTGGGAAGGGATGTCCGATGCAGCGGAAAGAGGTGAAGATGGAGGAATTCCCTGAGGAACTGCGTTGGTTGGATGACGACCTAACGTTCTCTGAGTGTGCCCAGCGCGATCTACGCCGCTTGGGAAGGGAGTTGTGGGCGCATTTTCCCCCTATCACGGCAACCATTGCCCAGCACTTTGCGCCGCAGTGCACGGATACAGCGCAGCAGACCCCAGATTCCCCCTATACCGCAGAGTGGTTCGGGCACCTCTTTTCGGGCAGGTATGATCGCCCATTCTGGCAAGAACAACTGGCGATTGGCGCACGCTTGGCAGCCACCAATGTCCCGGGCCAGATTCTCGCGCATGTATTCACAACATTGCGCACCTTACTGGTTGCGCAAAATGAGGATGTGATTCCGGCAGGGATCCGTCCAGGGGCATGGGCGAGCGTCTTGCGGGTGCTGGATGCCTGCCAGTACGTACAACACTTTGGCCACGAACGAGAGCGGCGTCACGCAGCGCTGCGGCAGCTGCGAGGATTGTTGCAGGAAGTGGACTTCGAGGCTTTTTTTGCGGAAGCCGCACGACTGGCCTGTGGGATTGCCGAGGCTGATGGCGCGGGATTGATTCTGCGGGAGGAAGGAAGGCTCCACTACCGGCTCTTTCATGGCTTGTCCGCGCGCTACCAGGAGCTCGGCCAGTGGGAATTTCCGGAGACTGCCGGGGTGTCGGGTGCGGCACTTGCGCGCGGCGAGCCCGTCTATGTTCCGGATTATCCTGATAGTCCCTGGGCGATGCAGGAGTTTGTTGCCGCCGGACTCCAAGCCAGTCTGGCGATTCCGTTGCCCCCGCTGGCAGACGAAGAGATACCAGGCGTTTTGGTGATCTCCTGGTTTCAGCAGCCCGCGTCGCCCCGGATTCCGGAAGACGCGTGGGACCATTTACGGCTCCTCGCGGATCTGTTGGGCGCGACCCTGTACCGGGAACGGCTGGAGCACCGGATGGAAGGTTTGGCCACACGAGATTTGTTGACGGACTTGCCCAACCGTCGCGTGGTGCAGGAGCGTTTGCGGGCCGCCATGTCGCGTTCCGATCGGCATCAGCGATTGTCCGCCTTGTTTTTTCTCGATTTGGACGGATTCAAGCCGGTCAATGATCGGCTCGGGCATCACCGGGGGGATGAAGTGCTCTGCACGATTGCCGATCAGTTATGCACCGTTGTCCGTGCCGAAGACTGTGTGATTCGCTATGCGGGCGATGAGTTTTTGGTCATTCTGGAAGACATTGCCAATGTCGAAGAAGTGGAGTGTATTGCCTCAAGGCTGTTACTGGCCGCGCAGTGCTCTGTCACGGATGCACAAACCCAGCTACGGGTCAGTGCCAGTATGGGGGCAGTGATTTATCCCTTTTCCGATGGCGGTGCCGAGGAATTGATCCGGCAGGCGGATCTCGCCATGTATGCGGCCAAAGAGACCGGTGGCAATACCTGGAAACTGTATGGGCGAGATCTCATAGAGGCGCAACAACAAGAAGAGTCCCTGTATC
>NZ_JBFRXP010000055.1:0-2058 GCF_041146875.1 Acidithiobacillus sp. IBUN Pt1247-S3
TTCGAAGATTGATGTGGCAGTTTGCTTTTCCATATTTTGAGTATACAACAACTATTGAAATATATGCAATGCTTTTTGACTCGTCCAGTTAGACTATACCCCAACCCGATGTCAGGCACCCCCCAGGAATCGCGTCAGAATAGACTCGTTTTTGGCTTTCTTGACAGTACCATCGCGCAGATCATAGAGTCTTACCTGACACTTCCGCAGGAGAACTCCCATGAACGGCCATCGCATCGGCTATGTCCGCGTCAGCAGCTTCGACCAAAACCCCGAGCGACAACTCGAAGGCCTCGCCCTCGATCGGGTCTTTACCGATAAGGCCTCGGGCAAGGATACCCAACGGCCCGCGCTCGATGAGTTACTGGCGTTTGTGCGCGAGGGCGATACCGTCCTCGTCCACAGCCTGGACAGGTTGGCCCGCAACCTCGATGACCTGCGCCGCCTGGTACAAACCCTGACGGGGCGCGGCGTGCGCGTCGCGTTCGTCAAAGAAGGTCTTACCTTCACCGGCGAGGATTCCCCTATGGCCCAGCTCCTGCTCTCCGTTATGGGCGCCTTTGCGGAGTTCGAGCGCGCCCTGCTCAAGGAACGACAACGCGAGGGCATCGAGCTTGCCAAGCGGCGCGGCGTTTACAAGGGACGCAAAAAAGCCCTCTCCCCCAAACAGGCCGCCGATCTCCGCCGCCGCGCCGCCAGCGGTGAACCCAAAACCCAGCTCGCCACAGCCTTCGGCATCAGCCGCGAAACCCTCTACCAGTACCTCAAACGCAGATGAATCCCGCACGTAACCGCTATTGCAGAACGTGTGAAACACGCAAAGATACCCTCCGCAGTATCCCCACGATTGGGGATATTTCCACAGAAATATGCAAACGCCATAAAAAGCCGTTTAGAAAATCTCAGTCATAATTTGAAGTTTTACTGCAGGGAACCAGGTCAGAGGACAAGCGACGCAAAAACCGACAGCGCGCAGAGGGGAAAGGTATATCCAATTGACGGTAGTAGCACAAAGTAGCCGAAGGCTGCGGCTGCTTTATCTGGCATTACCTAAATCACGCTACTACCAGCAACTTTAAGCCCATTCGCCACCGGTTTGTTATAATCCATGTAAACATTGCTGTCAAAAACCATGCGGGAAACACAGGCTAATGTTTTTATAGGACCGCTGTTTATTGCCTCGATTACGCACACCAAGCATTTTTCTGGGATAGCGTGTTATCCCAGAAAACCGGCCTTTACCGACACCACCAGGACGACACACACCGCTTCAGGTGGACGGCTCGGCCACCGCATCCAGCTTCCCGCCCAGCAGGTTCAGGAGCTTGGCATTCTCCGCCGCCAGGGTCTCTAGCTGTCCTTCCAGTCGGGCGATCTGTTCGCGCTGCTCTCGGGTAGTGTCCGTCAACCGCTCGATCTCTTCCCGCAGGGCTTCCTCGGTGGCCGTATACCCTTCCTGCTGCGTCGCTAACGCTTCCTGCAAGGCCCGGCACTGCTCCTGGGCGACCGCCAGGGCTTCCGCCTGTTGGTCGAAGGCCTCGCTCTGTTGCTCGGATACTTGCAGCAGTTCCGCCTTCTCCGCCACAAAGGCTTCCTGCGCTGCCCGTAACGCCCTCTCCGCGTCTTCCCTTGCCGCCGTCCAGAGGGTGCGCCCGGCCTGTTCCAGGACCACCGCCAGGGCAGACGGTAAGGGGAGCTCTACCGGACGCTGTACCTGCTGCCTCTGCCGCTCCCGCCATGCCCGTAACCCTTCGACCGCCGCCCCCATACTCGTGCGTGCCGCCGCCCGTACCGCCTCGACCGTCGGAAAGCCCGTCGGGTCCTCGGCATAGAGCGCATCCGCCGCCGCAAATACCCGATCCCGGATCTCACTGGAAAGTGCCATAAAAACTCCTATAAATAGTAGTAGTCGTAGTTAATACTACCACTATTACTATTATTGGCGAGCGTTCTTCTCGGGGTCCCCTCAGAAAACGGAATATAAAACCCGTTAAGGGCGCGATGCTCCTGGAATCCAGCGATAGAGCGTCGGCAAGGATACCCCGAGGTGCTCCGCAA
>NZ_JBFRXP010000056.1:0-2009 GCF_041146875.1 Acidithiobacillus sp. IBUN Pt1247-S3
GCAATGGCGCAAGCCGCGAGCCCGAGGCGCATGATGATCTTGAATGTCATTGGACTACTCCTTTGTCAATGCGCCAATAAGCTAAAACCGCCTTTTTAAGGGGGCATAACGCGGCACTTGGCTTTTGAGCCCTCAATGGGCGAAAAAGGCAATACTTTGCAGTAATGAAAAAGGCCTCAGTTGAGGCCAAATAAAACCCACTTTATGAGGAAGAGTTAAGGTTTTACATAGTTGAAGCCATGGCTTTCAAGTTGCATAATTCGTACAATTCCGGCAGGAACAACGACAGCAGATGGGACCAGGACGGGCAAATGTCCTATCTTCTTTTTCATCTGCTCCATGGTGTTGTGACATGCATCAAATTCTACTCCTTCAGCGTTTATTGCGGCGATTCGTTGAGCTACGGGACTATTTTTTAGTTCCATTTTTAGCCCCGGGCCAAACGCTACCACAACTATCTGAACTTTTTCTTGCCCAAAGAAGTTCAAAATATTTTGCGCAGTATTCAGAGTGAGATTCCATCTGCCTGGATTGTCTTGGCTTACTTGCATCACCAGCTTCCGTTGTGCAAATGGATGATCATGAAGGAATGCTGGGCGATTAAAGTTGAAATCATGAAGCATGGAGACATTGGCAAATGCCGTGCTTACGCTGAATATTCCCATTGCCACAACAACCCACGTTGCAAAAATGGCCTTTACGTATTTTGACATTCTACTACTCCTTTTTGATTAGAAGGAAATCATGGCCTGCATAGCAAACTCATTGTCCACCGCCTTACTCACGATTGCGCCGGGGCTATTTGGCGCTACGTTGGGAGCATCGATGGTTCTGAAGTAGTAGCCTGCCATAATTTTGGTGATCGGTGTGATGTGGTATTGCAGAGCAAGCGCCCACGTTTTGAAAATTCTCTCACCACCTACCGCTGCAAGATTCGGTAGACGGTCGTAATAATCATACCTAAGATTCATCTCGATGTTCTTTGTCAGAAACAATCCGCCTTCCACATAGTAACCCGAGGCGGTATTGCTGAGGTTTGGGTACAGTTGTGCCTGAGTTAGCGCTGGCGCTAGACCCAGTTGTTGGCTGAATGCCGCAGGTGCATCAATCCAGCCGTTGCCTCGCATGTACTCAAACTTGAACTGCCGCCCCCAGGGGTGCATGTAACCTTGCAGGTATTGGAAACCAATTCCCTCCCGCTGCATGGTATAACTATGATGCAACAGGTTTGGCTGGGCATTCTGATACCATACCCAGGCGGTCACATCACTTCGGAATGGCCCGTGTCCGGAGAAAATATAGGACCCTTGAAGGCGGGCAGCATACAGTGGATGGCTGGACTGGTTTCCGGCTGCCACACTTCCATACATTCCGACCATAGCACCATAGGCGACTTGCCAATGGCCCCAATTTTTCCAGTCAAAAATTTGCACGCCAGGATAACGAAAGGCGTTCACACCCAATGTTTGAGTTCCGGATATTAGCGCCGAGCCGTCCGGTCCAGCGGGATACGGCTGCCCTGGATTAGAGGCATAAAAAGGTTGCAACATGAGCTGGTTGATCACCGTAGGGAAGATTACATAGTTGTAACTCATGTATCCATTCATTGCATCTTCGGCGCTGGGGGCTCGAATTATTCCCACCTCGACTCTGGCCCCGGGAATGTAACTGAAGACGACGTGTCCATCTTGCAGCTGTGGCTGATACTGCCCTCGGATATTGGTGGCAGCATTGTTACCAAACTCACCGGCAAAGAAATATGAGATATGAGGATTCGCCCATCCCCGTATCATCAGTCGTGCACGTTGGATGGTTGCAGTACTGCTCTGGCTGAAATTGGGCCCTACAAGGTTGGCATGCGGTACCGCATTGATGTAGCGATGTAACTGAGGATTATAGATGGACGCTTCTGTGCCAGCCATAGAGAAGATAGATGGCTCAATAAATCCTGAGAATAGAGAGACGTTTTTAGGATTTAGGTCCTGTAGCTTAAACCAGTTAGCGGCATC
>NZ_JBFRXP010000057.1:0-1929 GCF_041146875.1 Acidithiobacillus sp. IBUN Pt1247-S3
GGAACGAGTATTGGTGGCTATGTGCGTCGCGCACAGCGGGCAATTGCTTCTCAGGTGCAGCTTCCCGCCGGCTACACGCTTTCCTGGGTCGGGGAATATCGTAGCATGCAAAGGGCTGAGCAACGGTTGTTGTTTGTGATTCCCGCCGTACTACTCGTGATTGCGCTGCTCCTCTATCTCAATTTTCGCAACTGGGCAGAGGTAGCCATTATTTTGGTGACATTACCTTTTGCGTTGGTAGGAGGGCTCTGGTTGGTCTATGCGCTGCACTACAAATTATCGGTGGCAGTCGCAGTTGGATTTATCGCGCTGGCCGGTGTGGCGGTGGAGTTCGGTGTCGTGATGCTGCTGTATCTGGATCAGGCGTTGTATAAGCACCAGATGGGAAATGCGTTGAATACCTGGCATGACCTGCAACTGGCGATTATGGAAGGCACCATGTTACGCCTGCGGCCGCTGGCGATGACCTTTACTTTGGTCGTCGTTGGGCTGTTACCCATTATGCTGAGCCATGGTACAGGTGCCGACATGATGAAACGGATTGCCGCGCCGATGATTGGCGGCATGTTTAGTGCAACGCTTTTGGCGTTATTGGTGATTCCGGCGTTGTATGCGCTCTGGCAGCGCCGGCGATTAGGATTACGGTAGTTTTGCAAGGAGTATGACATGAATAGAAGACAATTGCTGAAATCGATATTCTCTGCACTTGCCCTCGTTGGATACGTGCGGTTGGACTCCGCGCAAGCATCCGGTATGGGGATGATGATGGGGGGCATGGGCAATGGTATGGGTATGCGCTCGGGAAACCCCAGCCAACAAGACATGGAATCGATGATGTCGCCAGAAAATCGAGGGCCGATGCAAACCGGCATGGAGCTATTTGCGCGTCATGCCCAAGTGCATCGTAAAGTCACCTTTTTACCCGATGGTATCCATGCGGTATCCCTCTCGGCGCACCCAGAAACTGTGGCGTTGCTGCAGGCGCATGTGTCACAAATGTATGCACGGTTGGCCGAGGACAAGCCATTCCCGTACCCGATGAGTCGCAGTGTGCCGGTGTTGTTTGCGCACCCGACTTGGTACCACCGCAACTTGGAGTTGTTAAAGGATGGGGTAGCGGTTACCGAAACGTCAAATGATCCGGAGATGGTTCGCGTAATTCATGAACATGCGCGGGAAATCACGCGATTTGTGAAAGACGGTATGCCCGCCATGATGCGCGATATGATGCGTTAGCTGGGAAACGGGAATGAGCGACAATCAAAAAACCATTGATATTCAGGCAGCAAGCCATTCACCGGCCGGTATGCTCATTCCCAACATCACAACACCCATGCGCAGAAGATCTACCTGTTTCCTGTATGGGTGGACAAGGCACGCTGCCATAGGAGCAGTACACGCAGCAATCGCCGGGCTTGGGCGTAAGCAGGGCAGCGCAGCCTTTGCACTCGTAGAAATACTGGCAGGAATCCACCGGCATGGTTTCCGTCTCGCTATGTCCGCAAACTGGACAGGTGATCGTCGATTGTAAGTGGACCTTACGCATTAGGCTTCCCCCCACGGGGAACTATCTTCGCAGCAGATGCCTCCGTATAAGGCATGTCCTGAGATGTCCCAGTCAGTATCCGACGTTACCAGCCACTATGAGGTTTCGGCACTGCCTTGCTACTTGTTGATATGGCGATCGGTACAGGCGCCAAGTGGGGGGTAGCGGCCCACCACGTTCCCCCAAATAGTCCGTTCCCTAGCGCTTCACCTGCTTTGCTGTCAGGGGCGTAAAAATAGAGGGGGTGGCCGTTGTAATCTACCTGCAGACCATTAGCCCCTTTGACCGCATCGAAGGTGCCCGAGACACCTTTCACATGGCTGGTCACGGGAGCTTTGCTCAGTAGAGGAGGCCAAAGTTTGGCACAAGAACCTGAACAAGTG
>NZ_JBFRXP010000058.1:0-1850 GCF_041146875.1 Acidithiobacillus sp. IBUN Pt1247-S3
CGCGTTGCCTCAGAGGATGAGCAGGTGTTTTGTTATCTGCTGAGAAAATAAAGGGAAAGTATGAAAAAAACTCTCTCTATTGCCCCGATGATGGATTGGACCGACCGCCATTGTCGGGCCTTTTTGCGCCTGGTTTGCCCCAGTTGCGTGCTCTACACCGAGATGGTCACCACCCCGGCCATTCTGCTGGGCAAAACCCCCGAGCGCTATCTAGGCTTTAGCGCTTTGGAACAGCCCGTGATTTTGCAACTGGGCGGAGAGGACCCCGAGGCCATGGCGCGGGCGGCGCAGGTGGCCCGGGATTACGGTTATACCGGGCTCAACCTCAATTGCGGTTGTCCCTCGCCACGGGTGCAAAAGGGGCGCTTTGGCGCCTGCCTGATGCAGACCCCCGCCCTGGTACGCGAGCTTATGGATGCCCTGGCCAGCAGCGGTCTGCCCGTCAGCGTCAAGCACCGTCTGGGTCTGGATCGCCAGGAGGACTATGCCAGTTTGGCCCGATTTGTGGAGACCGTATCCGCGGGGGCCTGCCAGCACTTTATCGTCCATGCCCGCAACGCTTGGCTCAAGGGCCTGAATCCCGCCGCCAACCGCGAAGTCCCGCCCCTGCGCTGGGACTGGGCGGCGCAGCTCAAGCAGACCTATCCGCATCTGCGCATAGAGCTGAATGGCGGCTTGCGCACGGTGGATCAGGTCCTTGGGCAACTACCGGGGGTGGACGGGGTGATGCTGGGTCGGGCGGCCTATCACCAGCCCTTGCTGCTGGCGGAAATCGAGCTGGCCCTGGGGCGGCGCGCTACGCTCCCCACGCCAGCAGAGCTACTGTGCGCCTTGGAGGACTATGCCGGACCCTGGGGCGAGACCCTGCCGGCCCCACGTCTCACCCGCCACCTGCACGGGCTGTACTACGGTACCTCTGGGGCCAAGGCTTGGCGCCGCTACCTGGGGACAGCCCGGCCCACTGAATCGGCCTGGGCCTTCCTCCAGCGCAGTCGGCATTGGCAGGAGGCGGAAATGGTGGCGTCCAGCCCCAGCAGGTGGTCCCATGAACGATGCCGTTAGCCAAGTGCGCCCTTGGGTGGCCTTTGATTTGGATGGGACACTGACCCGCCAGGAAACCCTGGCCCATTTCCTCTATTACAGCCTGGGTCCGTGGCGGGCTAGCCGCCTGCTCTTGCGCTCTTTGCCGGATTTGCTGGCCTATGGCTTGGGTCGGCAGAGCAATGCCCAGACCAAGGAACGGGTTTTGCGCCGCTGCTTGGGGGGGCAGGACTACGCCCTGGTGGAGGAGCAGGGCCGGAGATTTGCCCAACAAGGCCTGAGCCCGCTGCTCCTGGCCCCTGTTTGGCAACGCTTTTTGGCCCACCGCCAGCGCGGTGATCGCCTCGTGCTGGTGACTGCCACCTTGGGCGTTTATGCCCGTCCCTGGGCCTTGGCCGTGGGCTTTGAAGCGGTCATTGCCACGGAACTGGAGCGAGATACCAACGACCGGGTGACGGGGCGTCTGCTGGGGCCCAACTGCTTCGGCCCGGAAAAGGCCCGCCGCCTGCAAACGGAATTGCAGATCGCGTCCCTGGACTACGCCTACGGCAATAGCCGGGGCGACCGCGAGATGCTGGCCCTGGCCCGCCACCCGGTCTGTATCTGCAAGGCCAACGGTTACGGCCGCGACTTGTCCGACTGGCCCGGCGCGTAGCGGTGCTATGTTATATATATCTATAATGTTACGTTAAACATCATTTGCTTTACCCCTAAATCCGCGATTGCTGCTAAGAGATAGATAGATAAGGCCCCGATCTGCAAGCCTTTCTGGTAGAATAAGCTTATCGAGAGCTTCACCCAGAAGGTGA
>NZ_JBFRXP010000059.1:0-1711 GCF_041146875.1 Acidithiobacillus sp. IBUN Pt1247-S3
CACCTTCTGGGTGAAGCTCTCGATAAGCTTATTCTACCAGAAAGGCTTGCAGATCGGGGCCTTATCTATCTATCTCTTAGCAGCAATCGCGGATTTAGGGTAAATCGGTTCCTCGTTATTTTAAGTGGGCGGCTGGAAGGGGAGCCTACAGAGCCTGCGGCGTTCCCCATCCTACTTATCATAACCCGGCATTATGCGACATCCGCCAGCACAGGTCGCCCTACCCGTGCAGCGAGTGTAGCGCCAACTCTGGCGCCGCAGCTACCAGGCGCAGCAACGCCGCTGCTGGCCCGCTGGGATGGCGGCGATGCTGCTCCCAGTTTTGCAGCGTGTCGACACTCACGCCCAAGAGGTCGGCAAAGTCTCTCTGGGAAAGCCCTACCTGCTCTCGCACGGCCTTGGCGTCGGGTGGTGAGACGCGAGTCCGGCGAGAGGGCTGCGCGTTCCCCTGACGAATGTCCCTGGCCTCTTTCAGGCTTTGAACCAGGTCACTGAGAAGCGATTCATCCATGGCGTTATAGCTCCTTCACAAGGCTCCGCAAGATCGCCGTTTCCCGAGCCGTGAGGTTGTCCTTTCGAGATTTGGGATAGGCTAACAACAGGAGGATTTGGTCCTCTTGGGTAATCCAGTGGTAGACCACCCGGATTCCACCACTCTTTCCAGTCCCTGGGAGAGCGTGGCGTAGCTTTCGGATACCCCTCCCCCTCTGATGATATCGCCACGTTCCGGGTTCTCGACCAGGAGGTTCTGTAGCTCCCGGTACTCGTCCTCGGTGATGATTTCCAGGATCAGTCGGGTAAAGACGGGTGTTTCGATGAACTCCATGGGTTGATTATACGCCATTGGCGCATATTTTTCACGCTTGATCGCGCATTTGTTTTCCAGAACCGGAAAGCAAACCGGGTCCGTGCGCCACTGGCACGATTCCTTGGGAGATCCGACCTAGGCGGATGCCATTCTGGATCTAAGCGTGCACCAGGCCCATTCCCTGAATCTGGAGGGTGAATCCCCGCGCAAGCTCACCCCCAATATTGACTCAGGAGGCGCCCTCAGAGTAAACATCAACCACCCCTATGTCGCTGCACTCCGGGTGACCGATTTGCGTGGAATACGCATCGGTGTTCGGGGATGAAGCGCCACCCCGAACTGGCTGCTTTAGCCTCGCATAGGTACAAAATGAATACTTCAGGGGCGACTAAATATCTACTATAAATTGTAATAATGGCTTTGGTACCGCTGTTTTTTCCGGTTGTACATACTGTGATCGGCTCGGGCTAATAAGGCCTCTGCGCTCTCATCGGGCTCGGCGGTGACCACTCCGATGCTGGCACCAGCATAGTTGATCCGTGTTTCGTCCAACAGAAGATACTCCCCTACCAACTGGCCCTGCAGTCGCGTTTCCCAAGCGTGCCGCGCTTGATCGGGGTCGTCCTGTTGGCAAAGACCAAAGATGACAAATTCATCTCCTCCATAGCGGCTGATGAAGTCACCCTCCCGCATCCCATGGCGCAGACGGCGTGCAACCTGCTGAAGAAATAAATCACCTGCCTGATGTCCATACCGATCGTTGATTGGCTTGAAGCCATCAAGATCAATGAACGCAAGTTGTACCCGCATCTGGAAACGCTGGGAATTGGCCAAAGCTCGGTTCAGATCAGCAAAAAGCGCGCGACGATTGCTGACGGCTGTAAGTGCATCCTGATAGACGTC
>NZ_JBFRXP010000060.1:0-1657 GCF_041146875.1 Acidithiobacillus sp. IBUN Pt1247-S3
TTGTCATAACTTTGTAACTTCTGATGCTTTTCTGTCGCATTCAATTTGTTGTTCGCGATTACCTGATGGGCTTTCATATCAATTGGTTGAATTTGCTTGATTGCAGCAGCGAAATGCCGAAGCTCACTATGGCTCACCGGCATACTCGAGACCTTTGGCGCTGTCTCCGGTTGCTTAATCGTGTCGGCGTTTGCTACTGCTGAACCAACACCGAAGGCGACTACTGCGGGAATCATAACGCGAAAAATAAACGCATTGCGCATAAACTCTCCTTTTCATATTTCAGGGAAGGAAACATAGGGTGTTTTTACCGTAAACAAATTAGCGGTTGATTGTCAACAGATAATTTGTTAACACTTATTTTCTGGCTTTTGATGCTATCAAATCGCTGAAAACTACACCAGCTCTGTTCAATTTTTTATGTGCGCCATGGAAATGGAAAATAATGAATCATACCAGAGATTTCTAAATAAGTATTTCATAACCATAATAACATTGCGTAACAGAAAATATAGAATTTAGTATTGCGCTCACGTTCAGTCTATTGATAACGTGTGCTTGCAGTAACTGAGTTCCATATATCCCTTTCAAGGAGGCTTAATGAAAGCAGGTATTAGTAAGGCAGGTGTTAGTATCGTTGCCGGATTCGTGGTAAGTGCAATGTGCATGGGTTACGCATTTGCAGCCTATGCTCCGCCGTCGGCGCAACAGGGCGGCCAGCCGGGAATGCAGCAGCAGGGCGGCCAGCCGGGAATGCAGCAACAGGGCGGCCAGCCATCTTCTGGGTCGATGGGGCACAAGAAAAAGCAAAATACATCTGGAATGTGAGACGTGAACCGCGGAGTGGCCCAGAGTGTCACTTGCACGTGGGGTGGAAGTGACACTCTGAGCTGCCCGCACTTTGGTATAAAGGAGAGCGAATGAATAGCGTGACGATAAAAAAGATGGGTGTTGCAAATGTCGGGGCGATATTGCTGGCTGTCGCGGCGCTGTCTGGCTGTTCTGGAAACCATAGCAGTGGGCAACCGGAAATGTCAAAGTCGGATGGTGGCCAATCAAACACCTCCCAGCCGAGTAATCCACCCAGTACGCCACAGTCGAGTGGATCCAGCAACTCGCCGAGTATGCCGTCAGGTGGGCAGTCCGGCACAGACTAGCTTATGAGACGCGGGCATTCAGGAAAAACACAATACATTATGAATCGATTGCTGAGATTATCATATTATGTAGGTCTCAATATGGGTGGAGCTTGTCTGTGAAGCTTCCATAATCATAGTAGAAAATGCCGCCCAAGTTATGCGCGACCGGAGCGTAATAAAGGAGCATTTATGACTGGAATAGCTAGGTTTATCGTTGTCATGTTTGCCATTAGTACGGTGGGAATGACGCCCGCTGTGGCAAGCGCTATTGGATACAATAGAAGCCTTGATAAGATTCAAAAAGATGCGGAACGGCCAGTGTCTCACGAAGAGCTAGCGCGTTTTGTTTCTGTGATAAAGGAAGTTAATCCAATCGATATTAAGGCACATGCCTTGGGAAATGACAATCAATTGAGCGGTACAGAGAAAAGAAGGGCGCTTACCCGGTATGAGGGAGAGATAAAAAGCGTAGTTCTGCAAAATAATTTGACGCCATTACAATATGCCGCATTGCTGCG
>NZ_JBFRXP010000061.1:0-1627 GCF_041146875.1 Acidithiobacillus sp. IBUN Pt1247-S3
CCCTAAATCCGCGATTGCTGCTAAGAGATAGATAGATAAGGCCCCGATCTGCAAGCCTTTCTGGTAGAATAAGCTTATCGAGAGCTTCACCCAGAAGGTGAACTTACAGGAGGGGCCGATGAGTAAGATGGCACAGAGCGTGCTTCCATTCCAGTTGCAAGCGACGGAAGAGGCGATGACCGCGCAGGCGGGGCTGACGCTCTTTGGGGAGTATCTGTACGGTATCCAGTTTCCTCGCTGGGTGGAACAGGAGATGCCGAAGCCGGGCAGTGGTCATGCCTATGCTGCGATCCAGCAGGTCTTGCCGTTGGTGTTGATGCTGACCGGCGGTGGTCGCTCTCTGGAAGATGTACGGATGATTCATGCGGATCCGGTCTTGCGGCGCCTGCTGCATCTGGATGCGCTGCCCAGCACCGACGCGACGGGGGATTGGTTGCGGCGCACGGGGGCGGGAGCGGGTCTTGAGGGTCTAAGTCGCGTCAATCAACGGGTGGTGGCGCGCCGCTTGCGCAAACTCGGGCGTCACACCCACACGCTGGACATGGATGCCACGCAGATCCTTGCCGAAAAACGCACGGCCGAATGGACCTATAAGGGGGAGCGGGGCTATATGCCGATGGTCGGTCATTTGGCGGAAGCCGGGGTCGTCATCCATGACGATTTCCGGGCCGGTAACATCGCCCCGGCCAGCGATCACCTGGCCTTTCTCCAGGCCTGTGAGGCCCGGCTCCCCCAGGGTCACCGGATTGGGGCCGTTCGGGCAGACTCTGCCAGCTATCAGGCCGCTCTGTTCAACACTTGCGAAGAGACGGGCAAGACCTTTGCCATTGGCGGGCGGCTGGATGCACCGACCTTGGAGGCCATTGCCGCCATTCCCGACGCCGCCTGGACGAATTACGCCGATTGCGCGGTCGCGGAGACGGTGCATAGCATGGAGAAGACCACCAAGGCGTTTCGCCTAATTGTGGTGCGTTACCCGCATCAGGGAGAACTGCTGGAAGAAGGTCAGCCCCGTTATCACGTCATCGCCAGCAATCGCAGCGGACGCAAGGAAGAAGTTCTGGTCTGGTACCGCAGTCGGGGGGAGCATTCCGAGAATGGGATCAAGGAACTCAAGATTGGCTTTGGCATGGAACGCATGCCCTGTGGGCAGGAAAGCGCCAATGCCGCCTTCTTCCGGATGGGCGTCATTGCCCACAATCTCTTTGTCCTCTTCAAGCACTCCGCTCTGGGGGAGGATTGGCAGCGACATCGGGTGGCCACGGTCCGTTGGCGTTTTTTTCAAATCCCAGGGCGGCTGATCCATCATGCCGGCACCTGGGTGCTCAAGATCAGCACCTCCTGCCACGACCTCTTCACCGCCGTCCGGGCGCGCAGTGCCACAGCTGCCCACGACCCCACCTGCTGAATAATGGACCCAGAACCCGAACCGCCGATGCACTCGGTGCAGGATGCGGCTGCCTCACCTGCGAAAAACCGGGCCATATCACCCTCAAAATCACCGAAACCCCACGGTCCTACGGGTGTGATCGCCGTGGGAACCTTCCGGCAGTCACGCTATGCAGCCAGAATCGCCCTGCCCGTGCCCACAATGCGCCGCAACGCAAAGGTAATCGCGGAAATTGGG
>NZ_JBFRXP010000062.1:0-1350 GCF_041146875.1 Acidithiobacillus sp. IBUN Pt1247-S3
CGTACATTCGGACTTTTGCTGCGAGATAGACTCGCTGTCCCTGATGGGTTTCGCTGGTCAACGCCTCAATCGCTTACGCGCACTCTGGGTGCCTCGTCTAGCTCGGGCTGTGCTGGCCACGGTCTTACCTGTTCTGCCATCACTTCGTGATTGCCTGCGCAATCGTTGGTGTTACGTTCCTTCTCCTTTGGAGGATTTCGCTGTACATCTGCTTTGGGTCAATTGGTTATCGTATCCGCAGCGGCAAAGTAGTTCGGTTGATATGTACGGTCATGGGCGAGCAACGCCCATACAATCCGCGCGGATTTATTGGCCAGTGCTACTGCGGCGATATTTTTATTACGACGCATGGTCACAGAAAACGCCCAACTCCGGGGATCCGCCTTTTGTACTGCCCGGTAAATCACCGACCGTGCCCCATGAATCAGGAGGGTGCGCAGATAAGCATCCCCTCGCTTACTCATACCCAGTAGATTTTGTTTCCCGCCACTGGAGTGTTGCCGAGGCACCAGGCCAAGCCACGCAGCCAACTCACGGCCATTATGAAAATTCTGCGCGTTGCCAACGGTGGCAACCAAGGCGGTTGCGGTGAGATAGCCGATCCCCGGGATTTTTTCTACACGTTGACTCCATGCATTGCCTCGATGCCAAGATTGAATCTGCGCTTCTATCTCTTCCGCCTGTAGCTGGAGATGCCGCAGATTTTCCAGGAGACGGTTAATGAGATCGTAGAAAGATCCGGGCAACTCCTGGCGAGCATCTTCCATCAGTTCAGGTACGCGCTGCGTAACATAAGCGATCCCCTGAGGCACGATGATGCCGAACTCGCTTAACAAACCACGAATCTGATTGACTTGCGCGGTGCGTGCCTTGATGAAGCCCTGACGTGCCCGATGCAGTGACAGAACTGCCTGCTGCTCCATATTCTTGATCGGCACAAAGCGCATCGAAGGACGGCCGACTGCTTCACAGATGGCCTCAGCATCCGCCGCATCATTTTTGTTGCTCTTGACATAAGCCTTGACGAATTGGGGCGCCATCAGTTTGACGGTGTGCCCAAAGGACTCCAGCATGCGCGCCCAATGATGAGCACTCCCACACGCTTCCATGCCCACGAGGCACGGCGGGAGGTTTACAAAGAATGACGCCAGAGAACTCCTCCGCAGTTGCTTGCGCAGCACCACTTTGCCATGGGAATCCACAGCATGTATCTGAAATACATTCTTTGCCAAATCTATGCCAATCGTCGAGATCTCCATTGGGAAACTCCTTTGCTCGTATGGTGAGGGTGGACCCCCACTATGGCACATCCTGCTCTATAGGGTGGAGGCGTCCATACCATTGCTTACA
>NZ_JBFRXP010000063.1:0-1305 GCF_041146875.1 Acidithiobacillus sp. IBUN Pt1247-S3
CTTGCAAAAATTCACGGCGTTTCATGAATGGCTCTCCTTCAATATGAGCTGCAACCCTCTGGCAGATATTTTACGTAACCATTTTTTGACAACCATGTCTGCCGCCGCCAAAAATGTCAGAACAAACATCCACGCCAACAATTTTCACAATGTTCGCCGAACACAGATTAGGGATAACCAAAAATAAAATTGAGGTTAAGGATTTCCTATTTCTGACTCATAACATCAAATGAATAAATGACAGTTTGCAAAAATATTACATGGCATCAGAATTCAGAACCAGAAGGAAACTTTAACGGGAAAAATATCAAAGTCCACACGATACAATAAACAGAGTGGCTCATGGAGTGCTTATTTGTCCTGAACGCGCTCTGAAAATGTTAACGCTATTTATAATAATTAGAGAGTTGCTTTTTATTTTATGGAGCATTCACTATTTTGCACTTGTCATTCGATCCAAACAGTGTTTCAATATTTTATATATGCATTCCTGATCAAGAAGTAATACAATCGGAGATGATTTTGAGGCGATATCGTACTTACTTGACCAGTGTTCTCGTGTTGGCGGCCTTCGTTGTTCCAAGTGTGAATATGGCATATTCGGCGCCCTTGGCAGTGAGTAACACTGCGAATCCCGGCTCAGAAGGCACCGCCAATCAATACATAGTACACTCCCATGCCATACACCTCGCAGACCAACAAATTATCGCCTTACTTAATCGAAACCAGTACAAAGCAGCGATTCTATTGCTACAAAAGGCAATCAACGAAGATCAAGATGCCTGGGCAGCCGACACAATAGGTCACCTGTATGCTAGCGGTCTCGGCGTCACAGCCGACGCGAAAGAGGCATTCCGCTGGTATCTTTGGTCGGCGGAGCATGGAGGCCACTTCGCCCAGCGTCAGGTTGCCAATGCGTATTTGAACGGCTGGGGTACTAAGCGCAGCCCCCAAAAAGCTGCGTACTGGTTTCGCCAGGGGATGGCTCCCTCCCAGGTGGCCGGCACAGAATACTGGCTCGCCAAGACCTATGCCCACGCCAAGCTGGCGCCGCCGAATCCGCAAAAAGTTCATTATTACAAGCAAAAAAGTGTGCAAACATTGCGTGATCTGGATCAAGAGCCTAATGGGGCCGCGGCTTACGATCTGGGTATTGCCTACTTGTATGGTAATGGCGTCGCACAAAATCGGCAAAAAGCGCTGACATATTTTCGCCAAGCGATGCAACTACAATATCCTAAAGCGGCAGCCGCTATACACCAGTTGCAAGGACAAGGTTCATGAAACGTCGCGAATTTTTGCAAA
>NZ_JBFRXP010000064.1:0-1294 GCF_041146875.1 Acidithiobacillus sp. IBUN Pt1247-S3
CTTCATATTGATGTTCTGGTTCGTCGCGAGTTCGGGGTTGTAGAGGTATTCCACGTTCCCTTGCTCGACCTGCTTCAGATATTCCTGGAATTTGGCCTTGGCCTGGTCCCAGCTGATGCCCATCTTCTCCACCAAGTCCTCACAAGGTGAGGCGTGCCACTGCAGCTGCACGATCTTGAACGGATCAGCACCACAGGCCAAGGCCGCCAGCTGCACGTCGGCAATGATCGGCACCGAGTAGTTCATGTCGTGCGCCTTACCAATCCACTGGTTCTTGTCCATGGTGGTGATGCAGCCGGTATCAATGCCAATCATCACGTCCGCCTTCGCCTCTTCCCGCGCAACCTTGATCTTGCGGTTCATGGTGAAGCTGCGGGTAAACTCGCGCTCGGAGATGATGTGGCGGAAACCAAAGCCACAGCAGTCATACCAGGTGGAGTAGTCGATGACCTGGGCGCCCAGAGCCTGCGCCATCGAGGTGCCGACCGCCGTGCGGTTGCCACCCAAAACGGTGTTGTCGTAGACCGCATCCTCGGCCACCATCTTGTAGTAGTGGCAGGCAGCATGCACGGTGACCCGAATGTTGCTCATGTCGATGGTCTGCAGCTCGCTGGCAATGCGGTTGCGCATCACGTGCAGCCACTCGCTGTAGTGGATGACTTCTTCGGGAATGACGATCTTGCCGTCGACCAGACGACCGAGCTTGCCCAAGATCTTCTTGACCTTCTCGCGCAGCTCGGCGGATTCGATCAGGTACTTGCGGATTTCCTTGTAGTTGCCAAAGGAGGTGCCGCAGTGCACCAGGGGATAGAAGTGGCCGTTCTCGAAACCGTGCTGCTTGCCGGAAACATAGGCCTGATGGAAGTTGCGCAGAAAGACCGCCGCCAGGGATTCGACGTTGCCAATACCGGAGCCGTGGTAGTTCCAGGCGGTGCAGGAGGTCTGATCGGTCTCGTCGAGGTAGTCGATGCCAAAGTGGTTCATGAACCACATGAGGCTGGTGGGATACCCCGGAATGTTGCCGCACTGGCCGCAGCTCTTGTGGTGCCAGAGCTGGTTGGTGGGTACCCGCTTCTTCCAACCATAGAGGGTGTCGACTTCTATCGGCTGGTGATCATCGGTGATGCGATGCACAATGATCTCGCCTTCTTTCTCGAGCTCCCACATGTGCTCGCGAATGTCGTCCATGCGCTCGCCAAGATCGACAGTGCGGCGGTCTACGTGGTTGCGTACCCAGGCAGTTGCCGCTTCCGCCTCGTTAGCGTTGAGATTGGTATCCTGGAAAAAAGCGCCG
>NZ_JBFRXP010000065.1:0-1186 GCF_041146875.1 Acidithiobacillus sp. IBUN Pt1247-S3
TTCCGTTTTCATAAGATTTGTCAGCCACGTCTGGTTGAATGCTGGAGGCTATATGGCGGAATCGGAGTGGGGCACCATTTTGGAAGACTTGCAACACCTTTGTGAGGAGTTCCCGACGGGGATTGTTGCCATTGGTGGGGTTGCGGTATGGTTGCACACTAAAAAGTATCTCGACGACCAACTGTTACAAGGTAGCCATGATGCGGACTTTTACATGAGCCTGCAGGACTACTCGCAGTTGACGGATTTGTATGAGGTTACGCGGAACAATCGTCTGGGGAAGAGTCAGATTGTCCAGAACGGGACAGATTTTGACGTGTATGTAGAGGGGCAGTCCCGGTTAGCGGTTTCTTATGCCCAGGCACAACGATATTCGGAAGAGATCGGGGGTATCCGTTGTGTATGTCGTGAGCATCTGTTGGTGCTTAAGGGCCGCGCATACGAAGATCGGCAGGGGTCCGCAAAGGGCAGGAAGGACGCCAAGGACATTGGAAAGCTCTTTGTGTTGCTCAGTGAGGACGCGAACCGTAAGCCGGAAGCGTTGTCTGGTTTGCGGGAAGAAGACTTGCGGCTATTTGGTCAAGTGGTGGGAGACCCCGAGGTTTTTAACGAAATGGCGCTGCAGAACCGACACTGGGGAAAGCAGTTGCGGGACATGGCGAAGCGAGGATTACAGTATGTTGAAGCCTCCCAGAAACATCTCTATCGGGCACCCTATCGTGCTCCAAGCACCGTTTCCCGAGGGCGAACGAAAAAACCTGACATCGGTATCTGACCTTTGTGTCAGGGCTGGGGTTCGTCTTCGGGTTCAGGGGGAAAGCGCTGTGCGTCCGCGTGTGTGGATTAGTGATGCGCTGCCAACGGCACGGGTTTGGGGCGGCGATGGGCAAGAGATTGCAGTTCTTGCCTTGGATGACGTGCTGGTTGATCAACGGGAGTTGTCTATAGATTGGGGCGAAAGCCTGGATTTGCCGGCGCTGCGGGCTTTAGAGCTTTTAGCGTATGGGTTCTTTGATTATGACGCCCGTGAGTGCCTGTGTTTCCAGGGCGTATTTGATGATAAGCGCTGTTTGCTGCCCCCCTGGGAGTGTGCGGTGCCACCAGCCGTGTCTACCCGGTAGACAAGATGCCGGGCTTGACCTGCTTTCGATCTATACCAGAGCAGGGTCCATGGATTGAGGGCGCA
>NZ_JBFRXP010000066.1:0-1038 GCF_041146875.1 Acidithiobacillus sp. IBUN Pt1247-S3
AGAGACTGCCCGTTGGCCAGCCGTATCGCCTGCAACGCCTCCAGATTGTCCAGACTCAACAACCCGCGATCCGCGATGAGCACCAGGCGCCGTACTGTCGGAAAGCGCTCCAGCACTTTGCCCAGGGTCGGCAGCAGCGTTTTGGTCTCTGCGGTGTTGCCATCGAAGACCTCATGGTAGATCGGTAAACCCTCTGCAGTCTGCACGACCCCCAGCAGGAACTGGCGAGCGATCAGACCTTCCTTGGCCATCCCGAATTGCCGGACGTCCTGGGGAACCGTGACCAGGCCTTCACTGCGGATCGTGGTGAGATCATAGAAGACCACGGACAGGTCCTGATCGATCAGGGGGCGCAACAGTCCGGCTAGCACAGCATCTACGGCACGCTGTTGCTCCATCAGAGCGTCCATGCTGCGCAGGAGTTGCTGGTGGGTAATCGCTGTCACGGTGACCTCCGGCAAGGCGACGGTTTCCACCCAGCGCAGTACGCCCAGTTTCGATTCGGGATCGCAGAGCCGGTTGAGGACCATCACCCGGATCAGAGCTTCCACATCGGTCGTATGGCGGGTCTTGCGGAACACCTGACGTAGGGCGCTGAACCCAAGCTCCTTCCAGAGTTCGGTCAAGGCCCAGACATCGCCAAAAGCACGCGCCGTTTCAAAAGCGATGGATGGTGAAGAAATTATTGGCGTCGGGGTGGGTACCTGGCCACTGACCTTCATCAGGCCCTGAATCACGGCATTCAACTGACTGTCGATCTGATCCAGCCGCCCCAATGTGGCGACGGTACGCTTCTTGACCTTTCCGGCATCATCCCGGTAGGACTCCACAAGCTGGATATAGCGGCGGCTGCCGGAGGTAGTGATTTTCACATGCATGCCGCCACTCTATCAAGGTTGATAGGCATGTCAATAAAAGAGTCTACGTGATAAAACGTGCCACCACAGACGTTTTCGAAAATAGGCGCTGAAACCCCTATGAATGCTGGGGTGGCATTACGAATTTGACGATTTTTGCCGTTGAACTGTCGAACTCGGG
>NZ_JBFRXP010000067.1:0-959 GCF_041146875.1 Acidithiobacillus sp. IBUN Pt1247-S3
TTGCCGAAAAACGCACAGCCGAGTGGACCTACAAGGGAGAGCGGGGCTACATGCCCATGGTCGGTCATTTGGCGGAAGCCGGGGTCGTCATTCATGACGATTTCCGGGCGGGAAACATTGCCCCGGCCAGCGATCATCTGGCCTTTCTCCAGGCCTGCGAGGCTCGTCTCCCCAAGGGCCATCGGGTGTCGGCGGTGCGGGCCGATTCCGCCAGTTATCAGGCCGCCTTGTTCAACTACTGCGAAGAGACGGGCAAAGCCTTCGCCATTGGTGGTCGGCTGGATGCGTCGACGCTCGCGGCTATCGCCGCCATTCCGGATTCCGCCTGGACCTACTATGCCGACTGTGCGGTCGCTGAGACGGTACACAGCATGGAAGCTACACACCAAGCCTTTCGCCTCATCGTGGTACGCCAGATCCATCAGGGGGAACTCCTGGAAGAGGATCGGCCCCGTTACCACGTCATCGCCAGCAACCGGTCCGGGAGCGCTGCCGATGTGCTGGTCTGGTACCGCCAACGGGGCGAACATTCCGAGAACGGGATCAAGGAGCTGAAAATCGGCTTTGGCATGGAGCGCATGCCTTGCGGACAGGAAAGCGCCAACGCCGCTTTCTTCCGGATGGGCGTCATCGCCCACAATCTCTTTGTTCTCTTCAAGCATTCTGCCTTGGGTGAGGGCTGGCAGCGACATCGGGTGGCCACCGTGCGCTGGCGGTTCTTCCAGACGCCGGGCCGCCTAGTCCGTCATGCGGGCACCTGGATTCTCAAAATCGCCACCTCCTGTCTGGAGGACTTCGCTGCGGTGCGCGCCCGCACCTACGCGGCTGCACACGATCCCTCGATCTGAACCACCGTCCCTCCACCAAAACTAGTGCTTCGTTCCCTTCGACGCAGGGTACGGCTGCCTCGCGTGCGAAAAACCGGGCTATACCACCCTCAAATCCGCCCAAACAACACA
>NZ_JBFRXP010000068.1:0-921 GCF_041146875.1 Acidithiobacillus sp. IBUN Pt1247-S3
TCCTATCAAACCAATTTGCTGGCTCTGAATGCGGCAATTGAGGCCGCACGGGCGGGAGAACACGGGCGGGGCTTTGCCGTGGTGGCAGATGCGGTCCGGAACCTATCGAACCGGGTCCGCGCTTCGACCGAGGACATCCACGCGGGGATTTCTGCCCTGCAGGCGCAGGGACAGGAAATTGCCGGGCACAATCAGGAGTTGCAGGCACATGCGGGCCAGGTGCTGACCTTTGTCGAATCCTTGCAAGGGAAGGCCCATGGTATGCGGATCATGACCACTCTAATGCAATTCGATGCTACGGCGGAGACCCACGGGCACTTTATCGATGTAGCGCTCACCGAATCGGAAAAAGGTAGCGCTGCCATTACGCCCCAAGAACTGCCCTTGCCCATGGAGTACCATCAATGTCGATTGGGGAAATGGTATGACGCCGCCGGGCGACAGAATTTCGGACGGCTGGCGGAATTTGCCCCACTCGAGAAACCCCATCGGGAGATTCATGAACTGTCTGTTGCGGTCCTGGAAGCGGCACAGCGCGGGGATACCGGAGCTGCGGAAGCTCTCCGGGCGCAGTTAGTATCCGCCCGCAGGGAATTCCTGCAACAGCTCAAAATGCTGGGAGATGCTATCCGTAGTATCGTGTAAGAGGAAAGAGTCCTGTGTTGGCTCTTTGCATCTTGTGAAAGAACCGTGTAGTTTCGCTGTTTCGATATTTGTACAGTATGTATCATTTTTGATAACAACAAGGAGGGGTGAGCCGTGCCTCTCAGTGAAGACGATACGGAACTGGCCTTGCTGCTTCCCCATCGCGGGGATCTGGCCTTGGTCGACTTCCTGCCACTGGTATTTCTGTCGGGATACCAGGAATTGATGTTGCCCAATCCCGAAGACCTGGGAGTGGTAGAGGGCCAAAGTGCCATC
>NZ_JBFRXP010000069.1:0-907 GCF_041146875.1 Acidithiobacillus sp. IBUN Pt1247-S3
TCGCCGTGGGAACCTTCCGGCAGTCACGCTATGCAGCCAGAATCGCCCTGCCCGTGCCCACAATGCGCCGCAACGCAAAGGTAATCGCGGAAATTGGGTTTACCTTATTATTTGCCGTGGGTAGAGTGGTGCGCTATAGCTGCGATTCGGGCCACAGCTCGGCTCGCAGCCTGGCCCTGTGCATCTGGTCGCACCTTCCACCTACCCTGGTATCCATGAAAAAAGTCAGCGAACGTATTCGGCAACTGCGGGAGGAGCAAGGCTGTTCGGTGCGCAAGCTGGCGGCGTTGGCGGAGATTTCGCCCAGCGCCCTGTCGCAGATCGAAGCCGGTCTCAATTCGCCCTCCGTCGCGACCCTAGACAAGATTTGCGGGGCGTTGGGAGTGCCCATCGTGGCGATTTTTGAGGGCGAAGAACCCGAATCCATGCCCCTGCTGATGCGCGCCGGCGAACGTCGCAAGGTTTACAGTGCCGGCTCCCGAGCCACTCTGGAGCCCTTGGCCCGCGGCTTGCCCCGCAAGACTATGCGGCCTCTGTTGATGGTGCTGGAGCCGGGCGGGGAGTGCGGCGAACATCCCTATTCCAGTGCCCAGGGAGAGGAGTTTGCCTTTCTCGTCCAGGGGATGGCGACTTTTGAGCAAATGGACAAATTGACCGAGTTACGGGCCGGCGATGCGATCTACTATGATCCGCGCCAAGCGCACAATTGGCATAATCCCAATCAGGCCCCAGCGACCCTGCTGATCGTCGTCGCCCAGTAAGATCGCCCTACCGCGTATGGGGGCCAATCCACAAGTTCAGGCCAGCCCTAATTCCGCGATTGCTGTAACGAGGTAGATAGATAAGGCCCCGATCTGCAAGCATTTCTGTTAGAATAGCTTTGTCGAAAAGCATCACCCAGAAGGTG
>NZ_JBFRXP010000070.1:0-889 GCF_041146875.1 Acidithiobacillus sp. IBUN Pt1247-S3
GAGTTTATCCTGGCCGTACCGGGGCGGCGGTACCATGAATTTACCGATCTGCTGGAGTGTTTCCAGCGGGAGTCGTGCACCACGGCCACCGAAGAAGTCATCGGTGAGCGCACCTGGAACGACCTGCGGCTGGTGATCGCCCATGATCCGGTTACGGCGGCGACCCAGGCGGAGAAGCGGAATGCGCGGATCGAAGCGCTGATTATCCAGGGTGACCAGTGGGCCGACAAACTGGATGCTCAGGACGACGGCAAGAAACATCGAGGCCGCAAGCTCTCCGACAGCGGTGCCAAGGCACGCTTCTACCATGCCGTCTGCGAGGCACATTTATCGCGCATCATCCAAGTCGATATGGCCGCACAGCAGTTTAGCTACGACATCGACGAGAGCGCACGGACGCTGGCGGAAAGGATGGATGGCAAGCTCCTGCTCGTGAGCAATGTGCAGGACCTGTCACCGGTGGAGGTCGTGGCCCGCTATAAGTCTCTCGCCGATATCGAGCGGGGCTTCAAAGTGCTCAAATCCGAACTGGAAATCGGCCCGGTCTACCACCGCCTGCCCGACCGGATACGGGCGCACGCGGCGATCTGCTTCATGGCGCTGATTCTGCATCGGGTCATGCGCAGTCGTTTACGTGCTGCGCACACCGGCCTGACGCCGGAGCGGGCCTTAGAGCAACTCCGCCGCATTCAGCATCACCGAGTTCGTCTCCATGGCGCCCCACCCGTATCCGGGGTGTCTTCCATCCAGGAATGTCAAAGCGAGGTTCTGCATGCCCTCCGGGTAAAAAAACCAGCCGCGTCTCAGCAACTGACTCTGTTGTAGTGGAGCGTTTTAAAATCGCTATTCGCAATATCAATGAGTTATAAAATTAACTGTCGAACTCGGG
>NZ_JBFRXP010000071.1:0-827 GCF_041146875.1 Acidithiobacillus sp. IBUN Pt1247-S3
GCCCTCTGGTGGACCATGCAGATCAGCAACGCGACCCGCGCACTCTGGATCACCCCGGGGATCATCTGGGAGGACTTCCGGCAGCCGCCCAAAACGGCGAGCTTCCCCATCACTCAAAGCACCGCAAAGGAAACCGCGCTGCTCCTGCTGGGGACACTCTTTGGCAGCGCATGGATCATCACCTTCGGCTTTTCTCTTTTTTCGGATCTGTCGAGATGGTACCCTCTTGCCGAAGAATTCGCGTTCCTGGGGCTGACGTTACTCCATAATGGCGCCTTGCTGGCGCCCGTCCGAAAACGCCTACGCACCCACTGCATTCACCCGGAGCAAAGGCAAGCATGGCTCGCTTTCTTTGAGCGAAAACATCCGAACCTCGCACAAATGAAACCCATAGCCATGGAAAACACTGCCCGAGCGTTGGGGATCGCGATACTCGCCTTGTCTCCAGCCCTTCCTCTTCTGCTGGAGGCAGCCCTATCTGGATGGACAGCTATCGCTTTCCATCTCCTCATGGTGATCCTCGCCTCCACGATAGTTGGCGTCTTGCTCACACACTGGGCGGGCGTCATCGTCGGCGGGCGATATGTTTGGTGGGTGGAATACCACATGGTTACATCCGATTTGTCTACCGGGTAGACAAAATTCCACCAGAACCGGCACCGTCTGGTTTGTCTACCCGGTAGACAAGCGACATTGCCCCGGACCGGGCGGCCACTTCCCGATAAGAAACCAGCGAGTCCCGAGCGCTTCCCGGGATGCGCTATAGCGTACTCCTTCTTTATCTTGCACTCATTTCTTATCGGGAAGTATTTTTTGGCTTTTCGATT
>NZ_JBFRXP010000072.1:0-795 GCF_041146875.1 Acidithiobacillus sp. IBUN Pt1247-S3
TGATCCCCGCTGGAACCTTCCGGCAACCACGCTACACAGCCAGAATCGCTCTACCCATGCCCGCAATGCGTAGGACTGCGAGGGCAATCGCGGAAATTGGGGCCAGCGCCTGCCTAGACGATCAACGGTATGGTAGTGTATGGCGGCAACTAGAGACTGCCAAGAGGGGGCATCTGATGAAACGCATCGGGTGGATTGTGTGGATCTGTCTAGGTATCGCGGGGATGGCCGCAGCGGGGTGCTCAGCCGCACAATGGCAAGCAGCAGGCCAGTCCTATCAACGTAATCAATGTCAGCAAATACCCAATCAGGACCAGCGGCAATATTGTTTCGATCATGCCAATGAAGGTAGTCCCCCAAAACGGATTGGAGGGTAACGCTCTGAATTTCGGGTATTCGTAATTTCCTGGGTATGGGGGTTAGGAATCCGTGGGTGTGCTACCTTCCAAAATCGCAATAAGTTGTGTATGCCCGGTTCTGTCGTTGGTTTTGTCAATCATGCAAAGCGCAATCCTTTTAATATCAATACCTATCGTGGCCTACTACTATTATGTTGGAAATAAAACAATAAAAGCAGCGAGCTCAATAAAGACGGCGTTATATTAGTGTGTTGATGCCGGCGATCTGAATCTGCTGGACGCCGATATGAGCCATGCCAACCGAGCACAATTACTACAAAAAGGACGGGGGGCATGGAGCACCCGAGTTCGACAGTTCAACGGCAAAAATCGTCAAATTCGTAATGCCACCCCAGCATTCATAGGGGTTTCAGCGCCTATTTTCGAAAACGTCTGT
>NZ_JBFRXP010000073.1:0-789 GCF_041146875.1 Acidithiobacillus sp. IBUN Pt1247-S3
ATCGCCGTGGGAACCTTCCGGCAGTCACGCTATGCAGCCAGAATCGCCCTGCCCGTGCCCACAATGCGCCGCAACGCAAAGGTAATCGCGGAAATTGGGTAGTTAAAGAACCTTGCGAAACAGATGAGCTGCGCCTACTCTTACAATCGGCGCATAGTTGGCAACTCAGGACGGGGGCTCGCAACATGGAAAAAACCTGTGCGCTAGATACTCGAGAAGTCGTTGAACTGCTTTGTGATATCGCTGATCAGGTATCAAGCATCGTTGGCGAAAAAGGGGCCATCAGCGTTTTTAGATATGCCGGCAGGGCGTTGGGCAAAAAATTGGCCGCAGGCAAGCATGGTAGTGCGGAAGATGCGCGCGCGATGGTATCCACTTTTTTTGTCGATAAGGAATTTATGGACCACATTCAACTCCAGGACCAAAATGCCGAGCTCTCTGGGTGTCGTATCGGCCGCGTTTTGGCAGAAAGAAATGTTCACCCAGGCTCCCACGCATTGTGTCACTTTGGATTCGGCCGTCATTGACGGGGTTACCGAGGCTGTTACTGGCAAGAAGGTGATTACTCTTCATGAGCATTCCGAGTTGCTGGGGGGCGGGGTACATTGCCGAGAAAGGTGGGGATAGGGTCATGATTACCACTCCACAAGCCACGCGGGATCCTTGTACAGGAATTGTCACGCTGCATGGTGAACCCCAGATTTTTCACTGCAATCATTACAATCGAGTTTTGCAGCTTATTATCGAGGACTGTCATTATATTGCGCGGGAGGCGATTCTGATCCGCTC
>NZ_JBFRXP010000074.1:0-751 GCF_041146875.1 Acidithiobacillus sp. IBUN Pt1247-S3
ACAAGACCAACATGACTATGGGCTATTTCGAACGGGCGGATATTCCGTTCCATTACGCCCTGGCCGATGCTTTCACCGTCTGTGACCATTACTTTGCCTCCCAGGCCGGCCCTACCTGTCCCAACCGCTGCATGCTTTTTACCGGCTCCATCGACCCTGGCGGGGAGCATGGTGGGCCTTATATCGATGACGATACCCATCTGTGGACCAAGGGGGTCAAGCCCTTCACCTGGCCGACCTATGCCGAGCGCCTACAAAGCGCGGGGATAAGCTGGCGGGTGTATCAGGAGGGCCTGCATGAAGTGGATCACAACCCCATGACCGGCAATTTCGGTGAGAATGCCCTGCTCTACTTTCAGCCCTTTGCCGAGGCCCCCGACAGTTCGCCCTTGGCGCAGCGGGCCCGCCGTCCGGGCGGGGTGGCGGCGTTGCTCGAGGATGTGTTGCAGGACCGCCTACCCCAGGTCTCCTATATAGTCACACCGGCAGGCTATTCCGAGCATCCCTCGTATCCGCCGGCCTATGGCGCCATCTATATCGCCCGGGTCCTGGATGCCCTGACCAGCAATCCTAAGGTTTGGGGTAAGACCGCGCTGCTCCTGGATTACGACGAAAATGATGGCTTCTTCGATCATGTGGTGCCGCCGCAGCCACCGACCCCCGTGCGTCCGGGGAAAAGCACGGTCAGCACCGAGGGCGAAGTCCACGACCGCATCAATCCCGACTGGCCCACGCTCTACACCGCCGATCA
>NZ_JBFRXP010000075.1:0-662 GCF_041146875.1 Acidithiobacillus sp. IBUN Pt1247-S3
CCTTAAAAAGGCGGTTTTAGCTTATTGGCGCATTGACAAAGGAGTAGTCCAATGACATTCAAGATCATCATGCGCCTCGGGCTCGCGGCTTGCGCCATTGCGACCGGGGTGAGTTGTACGGCGCAGGCGGCGGACACGCCCTCGTCCTGGCCGATGTATGCGATGCAGCCAGGCCATAATGCGGCGATGAAATCGCCGTTTCCGGCAGTAAACTGGAGCTACGAGGTGCCAGGGGCAGCGGATGCGCGCAAGGCAGTAAAGAACAACACGATCATCCGTGATCTGGTCGGGTTTCCAATAGGGGTTGCGGTGGTCGACGGTGCGGTGTTCGCGCCGAACGACAACGGCTATCTGTACAAGCTCGATGCCAGGACCGGAAAGCTCGAATGGTCGTTCAATGGCCATAACCAGTTGATGACCACGCCGGTGGTGGCCACTGTTGGTGGCAAGCAGCTCGTGTTCATCGGTGCCGGTAACTCGGTGTTCACATACAGCCATGCTAAGAAATTCGGCGTCAAGGGTGCTGCGGTGATTCGTGGGTCCGATGTTTCGGCGGTTGACGCCGTCGATGCCGCGACAGGCAAGCTCGTGTGGACCTATAGGACCAAGGGCGAGGATATGCCCACGGCGGTGTTCGACAAAGGAATGCTGCTGTTCGGCAA
>NZ_JBFRXP010000076.1:0-617 GCF_041146875.1 Acidithiobacillus sp. IBUN Pt1247-S3
TCATTCCCAACATCACAACACCCATGCGCAGAAGATCTACCTGTTTCCTGTATGGGTGGACAAGGCACGCTGCCATAGGAGCAGTACACGCAGCAATCGCCCGGCTTGGGCGTAAGCAGGGCAGCGCAGCCTTTGCACTCGTAGAAATACTGGCAGGAATCCACCGGCATGGTTTCCGTCTCGCTATGCCCGCAAACGGGACAGGTGATCATCGATTGTAAGTGGACCTTACGCATTAGGCTTCCCCACAGGGATCTATCTTCGCAGCAGATGCCTCCGTATAAGGCATGTCCTGAGATGTCCCAGTCAGCATCCGACGTTACCAGCCACTATGAGGTTTCGGCACTGCCTTGCTACTTGTTGATATGGCAATCGGTACAGGCGCCAAGTGGGGGGTAGCGACCCACCACGTTCCCCCAAATAGTCCGTTCCCTAACGCTTCGCCCGCTTTGCTGTCAGGGGCGTAAAAATAGAGGGGGTGGCCGTTGTAATCTACCTGCAGACCATTAGCCCCTCTGACCGCATCGAAGGTGCCCGAGACACCTTTCACATGGCTGGTCACGGGAGCTTTGCTCAGTAGAGGAGGCCAAAGTTTGGCACAAGAACCTGAACAAGTG
>NZ_JBFRXP010000077.1:0-604 GCF_041146875.1 Acidithiobacillus sp. IBUN Pt1247-S3
TTGTTTCGCTTCTGTCCACGGAAATCAGAGCCGTCGCCCTGCCGATCCTCGGGGTCTTTGGGCTGAAAGGATTTCTGAGAAGCCCAGGCCTCCAGCAAGGTGCCATCCACAGAAAAGTGCTCCTCGGAAAGCAGCCCCTGATGCCTTGCCTGCTCCAAGACCGTCTGAAAAAAGCGTTGTACCGTTCCATTGTCCAGCAAGCGATCCCGGTTCTTGGTGAACACCGTTGGCACCCAAATCTGGTCATCCATTCCCAAGCCCACGAACCAGCGGAACAGGAGATTGTAATCGACCTGTTCCATCAGCTGCCGCTCGGAGCGAACACTGTAAAAGACCTGCAAAAGCAAAGCGCGAAGCAGGTGCTCTGGGGGAATCGAGGGGCGGCCAAGGTCCGAGTACATCTGGTTGAAATGTCCGTCGAGCTCTGCCAAGGATCGATCCACGATCACCCGGATAGCACGCAGAGGATGATCTGCAGGCACCCGCTCCTCCGGAGACAGATAACTGAACATCGCACCCATCTCTACCTTGGCTCCACGCATGATCGAATCCCTCCGTGCCCTGTTCCGGCAATTATACCACGGACTTTTTCAGCAGCCTGTTA
>NZ_JBFRXP010000078.1:0-573 GCF_041146875.1 Acidithiobacillus sp. IBUN Pt1247-S3
CAGGCTGCGGAAAAACCCTGCAATAAAATCTGCGAGGCACCTGATTTTCTCGAAAAACGCGGCCTGAAGGCACTTCTAGACGGCTTTTGTGCAGTTTTTCTAGTCACTTTGCTCGATTTCCCGAGCTCTGGCCGCAGCACTCTCATCATGCCACCCCCAGTCGTGCCATACGCACCAAATTGTAGGCGGTGGACACCAAGGTGAAGTGCAGACCCACACGATCCAATCCACGGAATCGCGTTTTGCGCATCCCGCCCACAGTCTTCATCCAGCCGAAGATCGATTCGATCCGCTTGCGCACGCGAATGCTGATGGTGTACCCGACGTGACGGGTGGTCCGGCCATCAACCGCTGATCCCTTGCATTTGCGAGCCACATGGGGGGTGACGTTGCGGTCACGAAGATTCTGCACAAATTCGTGCCGATCATAGCCCTTGTCGGCTCCCAGGGTAATGCGCTCCGCGCCGTCCAGATCATTGATGAGCTGCACTGCAGCATCCACCTCTGCCGTTCCATCTGCTGTGGTGACCTGCTCTCCAGCGATCAAGCCATGTCGGTTATCCATGAGCACAT
>NZ_JBFRXP010000079.1:0-548 GCF_041146875.1 Acidithiobacillus sp. IBUN Pt1247-S3
GCCATAGGCCGGCGGATACGAGGGATGCTCGGAATAGCCTGCCGGTGTGACTATATAGGAGACCTGGGGTAGGCGGTCCTGCAACACATCCTCGAGCAACGTATTGATTACGGGGGAACCACTCATTCCCCGCCGGAATAGAGGGCTGCTGCTAGAAGCCGCGGCAAACGGCTGGAACCAAGCTAGTGCATTATCACCAAAATTTCCCGTCATCGGGTCAGAATCCCTGACCGTAAGACCCTCTTGGTATACACGCCAACTAACTCCTGCGTGTTGCAAACGTTCAGCGTAAGTTGGCCAAGTGAATGGCTTAAGTTGCCTTTCCCGCTCGGCCAATGGACTGTAATCCCAGGTGTTATCATCAATGAAGGGCCCGCCGTTCCTGCCTTCGGGATCGATGGAGCCAGTAAAAAGCATGGAACGATTGGGGCAAGTGGGCCCGGCGATGGAGGCAAAGTAATGGTCACAGACGGTGAAAGCATCGGCCAGGGCGTAATGGAACGGAATATCCGCCCGTTCGAAATAGCCCATAGTCATGTTGGTCTTGT
>NZ_JBFRXP010000080.1:0-542 GCF_041146875.1 Acidithiobacillus sp. IBUN Pt1247-S3
GGTGAACCCCAGATTTTTCACTGCAATCATTACAATCGAGTTTTGCAGCTTATTATCGAGGACTGTCATTATATTGCGCGGGAGGCGATTCTGATCCGCTCCGCAGCGGAGGTCAGCCATCGACAGCTACAGGGCGTGTTTGCAGAGCATCCGGAATGGTCTGTAGGGGAATGCCTGCAGTACGCGGAGACGCTCTATCGATATTGTGGTTTCGGCGACCTGGCGTTGCATGAAGCCTTCGCTGCTACGGATGCCCCTTTGCGTATCCGCGAGCGGCACTCCCATTATGGTGCAGCGTTACGCCTCAATTACGGGAAACGTCGCTGGCCAGGAGAGTTCTTTGATTTAGGTTTTGCCGAAGGTGCACTCAAGGCAGCCTTTGGGCAGGAACATGACGGCCACATAGACAACAACCCGGATCATCCGCCCCTGTCCATGGGGGGCGAGTACACAGATTTCGTGTTGCGCCCTGTGGAGACTTCCGTGCTGGCTGTGCTCTCGTCTGCGGCACCACCATCTTTGCCGAACCAGGAGGCGGTACC
>NZ_JBFRXP010000081.1:0-521 GCF_041146875.1 Acidithiobacillus sp. IBUN Pt1247-S3
GTGATCACGTCCTTCGTCAGCATGTCGTCCGCCACGTTCGATCCAAAGAAAAATGTGATCATCATGGGTGGCACGCATCCGAGCAATATCTATGCGCTCAATGTAGCGACCGGCAAGCGATTGTGGACGGTGCATCCGAAGCACATCTTTTCGAGCAGCGGCGGGGATGGAACCTGGGCGGTCGAGGGTGATGTCACGATCGGACAGATCGAAACCCGGACGTCTTCCCAGAAGGCGACCTCGGATTCGGAGGAAATTGCGATCAATATCGGGACCGGCAAGATCGTGTGGTCGAAGACGCTCGGGGTCGGCAAAACGCCGCCGCGCAACAAGGATGCAGTTCCGGCGATCTTGGATGGCGTGATCTATACCGGCAGCCCTGTGACCCACGACGAATACGCGATCGATGCCAAGACCGGTAAGATCATCTGGACTGTGCCGCTCAAGGCGGGAATGAAGGCGGCCCCGACGATCGTGGGCGACGACGTGATCCAACCGACCGGCAAGGGTAATATTTTCAC
>NZ_JBFRXP010000082.1:0-502 GCF_041146875.1 Acidithiobacillus sp. IBUN Pt1247-S3
TGAGGTACTGGCTGGCCTGATCCAGAGACTTGAGCTTGTCGTACGGGGTCATCATCTGTGCGTAGGGATAGCGTTTTCGTAGTCGGCCTCTGGCGTCGATCTCCTCCATGGGAAAGAAGCAGGGCCGATGGTAGTTCAGGTACGGGGAGAGCACCTCCTGAGCGAAGGTGTTGACCTGCCGGGCAAAGCGCCCCGGAATGTGGGCGTAGCCCAAATGTTTGCGGACCACCGACCCGTTCTTGGACTCCACCAACGCATTGTCGTTACTACGCCGGGCGCGGGATTTGGTGAACTGCTCGACGCGCAGCTTCTCCAGCAATCGGGCGACGCGTTGGTTGATGTATTCCGAGCCGTTGTCGGAGTGAACGCCGTGTACGACAAAGGGAAAGGCGTCGATCAGGGCCTCCAGAACGGGGAGCAGGAAACGCTCGCTGATGCGTTCGACGGAGCCCACGAACTGGAACTGTGTCACCTCGTCGACGAGGTTGATGTGGTACAGCCC
>NZ_JBFRXP010000083.1:0-486 GCF_041146875.1 Acidithiobacillus sp. IBUN Pt1247-S3
GGAACGAGTATTGGTGGCTATGTGCGTCGCGCACAGCGGGCAATTGCTTCTCAGGTGCAGCTTCCCGCCGGCTACACGCTTTCCTGGGTCGGGGAATATCGCAGCATGCAAAGGGCTGAGCAACGGTTGTTGTTTGTGATTCCTGCCGTACTACTCGTGATTGCGCTGCTCCTCTATCTCAATTTTCGCAACTGGGCAGAGGTAGCCATTATTTTGGTGACATTGCCTTTTGCGTTGGTAGGCGGGCTGTGGTTGGTCTATGCGCTGCACTACAAATTATCGGTGGCAGTGGCAGTTGGATTTATTGCGCTGGCCGGCGTGGCCGTGGAGTTCGGTGTCGTGATGCTGCTGTATCTGGATCAGGCTTTGTATAAGCACCAGATGCGAAATGCGTTGAATACCTGGCATGACCTGCAACTGGCGATTATGGAAGGCACCATGTTACGCCTGCGGCCGCTGGCGATGACCTTTACTTTGGTCGTCGTT
>NZ_JBFRXP010000084.1:0-443 GCF_041146875.1 Acidithiobacillus sp. IBUN Pt1247-S3
GACAGCATCTCCAAAAGCCGCAATTGCTCGGTATCCAGACACACACTGCGGCGATCGACGGCACAGAGTGTGCCATGTGCCTGTTCGGTACCACTATACACGGGCAGAGAGAAGTAGGTACTGATTCCCAAAGATAACGCAAGTTCCGCATCCGGCCAGCGTTCAGCGACGTTCGGAGTATAAGACTGGCCTTCTTCGAGGGCGCGTTTGCAGAGGGTGTCTTCCCAATCGACGATGAGCCCCTCGGGGATACCCCACTCATGCTGTTTCTGCACGTATAGTACACGCTGCAAGCGCAGATTCCAGTCAATAGTGGTGAGATAGACACTCTCGAATCCGGTGACTTCTTGCATGAGTTTCAGCAACGACCGGGCAAGATCCTCTGTGCCGTTACTCTGCGAAACGGCTGAAATGAGCTGATCCAAGATATCGCTAATGTGCAT
>NZ_JBFRXP010000085.1:0-424 GCF_041146875.1 Acidithiobacillus sp. IBUN Pt1247-S3
AGAAAAGTCTACGTCCATGTCCTGGAACGTCCTTGAGAAGGAACGGTGGTTTCGCCTTTTCCAGTTTGTCGTATTTTCGTACTATGCTTACAGCGTACAGCCTCTTGCATGGAGGATTTCGCGATGGTTCTTCGTACACGCATTATCGTCGGCTTCACCGTAGCCATGGTATCGGCTGGCTTTTTGGCCCAGGCGCAAGCAGCACCCCTGTCGGCTCCCGTCCAACTTCATTCGACACCGGTCGCTGGAAAGACAACTGAGGTTCTCGCCGGCATCAATGGACATACCCTGTATTATTTCACTCATGATACGCATGGTGTTGCCACTTGTTCAGGTTCTTGTGCCAAACTTTGGCCTCCTCTACTGAGCAAAGCTCCCGTGACCAGCCATGTGAAAGGTGTCTCGGGCACCTTCGATGCGGTCA
>NZ_JBFRXP010000086.1:0-415 GCF_041146875.1 Acidithiobacillus sp. IBUN Pt1247-S3
CAGAAACTGTGGCGTTGCTGCAGGCGCATGTGTCACAAATGTATGCACGGTTGGCCGAGGACAAGCCATTCCCGTACCCGATGAGTCGCAGTGTGCCGGTGATGTTTGCGCACCCGACTTGGTACCACCGCAACTTAGAGTTGCTAAAGGATGGGGTGGCGGTTACCGAAACGTCAAATGATCCGGCGATGGTTCGCGTAATTCATGAACATGCGCGGGAAATCACACGATTTGTGAAAGACGGTATGCCCGCCATGATGCGCGATATGATGCGTTAGCGGGGAAACGGGAATGAGCGACAATCAAAAAACCACTGATATTCAGGCAGCAAGCCATTCACCGGCCGGTATGCTCATTCCCAACATCACAACACCCATGCGCAGAAGATCTACCTGTTTCCTGTATGGGTGGACAA
>NZ_JBFRXP010000087.1:0-383 GCF_041146875.1 Acidithiobacillus sp. IBUN Pt1247-S3
ATTGAGGGCGGGTGTCATGTGGGTTCTGGTGGTGTTGTTTGTGGTTGCGGCCATGATTGACGATGGCAGGCCAGCGGCTATTATGGTGTCCTTGGTCGGGGCGGGGCTACTTCTGGCCGTCATGGGGAATCTGGTAGGGATGATCTGGCCGTGGCCGAAGGGTAGAGAATGGCAGGATGCTGAGGCAAAAGCTGGTTGGTCTTGTCTTGTCCATGCGCGCAGAGATAGGTAGCTATAGCGTGGTGGGGAAGCAGGAGAGAGATTTGTCGGAGGATTCTGTCCTTCCGTTTTCATAAGATTTGTCAGCCACGTCTGGTTGAATGCTGGAGGCTATATGGCGGAATCGGAGTGGGGCACCATTTTGGAAGACTTGCAACACCTTT
>NZ_JBFRXP010000088.1:0-365 GCF_041146875.1 Acidithiobacillus sp. IBUN Pt1247-S3
GCCACGGTACATCATGAATCGACCCTAGCGGCGCCAGTGGTACCCGAGGAGCAGCCCGTGGCCATCCATCCCCAGGAGGCCGGACTGCGCCGTCGTCGTCCTCTGGCCTACGCCACCCGTCTGCGCCTACGGGCGCAAGCCGAAGGCGTCGAGCTCCATATCCACAACCCTGCCCCCGTGGGCGTGGTCTGTACCGCTTATTGGGAAGGCAGCCATGCGCTGCCGCATCACTATACCGTTGGCGCTGGCGCGCAGCTCAGCGATACCCTGCGTTCCCCCAACGGGCAAGATCTCGCGCTTATGGTCTACGGCCCCGATGGCTTTATCCGCGGCCTCTACGGTAAAGGCGCTTCGCCCCTACAAGT
>NZ_JBFRXP010000089.1:0-349 GCF_041146875.1 Acidithiobacillus sp. IBUN Pt1247-S3
GCCTGGGCGTAGGCGCCAGCCTGACCGCCTTTTTGGGCAGTTCCGTAGCCAGAGCGGCCACGCTTCCGGCCAACAATCGTACGGGCAGCTTGGAAGACGTTGAACACATTGTCGTCTTCATGCAAGAAAACCGGTCTTTTGACCATTACTTTGGTCACTTGAACGGCGTGCGCGGCTACAATGACCGCTTTCCTCTACGCCTGCCCAATGGCAAGCCCATCTGGTTTCAAGGACGCATGGATGACCCGAGCCGCCCCATCCTGCCCTTTCACCTCAACACCCAAAAGACCTCCGCCCAATTCATCCAGGACTTAGACCACAGCTGGCAATCCCAACATGGGGCGATTGC
>NZ_JBFRXP010000090.1:0-332 GCF_041146875.1 Acidithiobacillus sp. IBUN Pt1247-S3
GCCACCCGCCTACACCTACGGGCGCAAGCCGAAGGCGTCGAGCTCCATATCCACAACCCTGCACCCGTGGGCGTGGTCTGTACCGCTTATTGGGAAGGCAGCCATGCGCTGCCGCATCACTATACCGTTGGCGCTGGCGCGCAGCTCAAGGACACCCTGCGCGCCCCAAATGGGCAAGATCTCGCGCTTATGGTCTACGGCCCCGATGGCTTCATCCGCGGCCTCTACGGCAAAGGCGCTTCGCCCCTACAAGTAGATGCCGAGGGGCTGCGTACTGGCGACCTGCGTCTCACCTTGCATAGTAACGCCACGCAACAGATCGAGATTCGCGA
>NZ_JBFRXP010000091.1:0-326 GCF_041146875.1 Acidithiobacillus sp. IBUN Pt1247-S3
AGGGTGCCAATGATGGCCATTTCGCCCTGGAGCAAGGGCGGCTATGTCTGCTCCGAGGTCTTTGACCATACCTCGGTGATCCGCTTTATCGAGAAACGCTTTAGTGTCAGTGAACCCAACATCACCCCCTGGCGACGGGCGGTCTGTGGCGATCTGAGTTCGGCCTTTGACTTCTCCCGCCCAGATGATCGCTTCGTCTCCCTGCCCAGTACCAGGAACTACGTCGCCACGGTACATCATGAATCGACCCTAGCGGCGCCAGTGGTACCCGAGGAGCAGCCCGTGGCCATCCATCCCCAGGAGGCCGGACTGCGCCGTCGTCGTCC